>CAZWUK010000004.1:0-53803 GCA_964636685.1 uncultured Oscillospiraceae bacterium | reverse complement strand
GGCAGCTTTTTTGCGCCTTAACGAAACTCTCCCAGCAAATACAATAGCTGCAGCGCATGCGTGGCCTCGTCGGTGCGCGCCTGTTCATATGCGTTTCTCAAGATGGGGTTGGTCGTTGCCGCATATTCCCGTCCGTATTTTTGATAGTCCCGGCTTTCAGCAAGCACGCGGTCGCGAAGCATCTCCGGAAACGTCCCGCGAAGCTGCGCCGGTTCGATCTCCGGGATATACTTTTTCCCGCTGATGTATTGGTAAATGTCACGAAATTCCTGCGCGTGGCCCTGTTCATCGTCCGCAAATTCCAATAGCAGCTGCCTGCCGTAGGTTCCCGGCGCGATCTGCGCCATCCGCCGATAAACGGCCGCGTCCTCCAGCTCCGCCTTGATAAACTCCTCCAGCTTTTCTGGTAACGTCTGCTCCATTGCATCTCCTCCCCTATACTGTATGAGGCGGCGCCGCAAATCTTGCCTCAAAAATCAGGTTTCGCGCATTTGACCCGGTCGCGGCTTTCCCCTTTGCGGAAAGTATGATATGATTTTATCATTGTAAGAAATGGGAGACTGAAGCCAACGGGTAAATTTTTAAAGCAAAACGGTTCGGACATGACCGAGGGAACAATTTGGAAACAACTGCTGGAGTTTGCGATTCCTATGGCGATCGGGCTTCTGTTTCAGCAGCTTTACAATACGGTTGATACCATCGTGGTCGGGCAATACGTGGGCAAGGAAGCGCTCGCCGCCGTCGGCAGCACGGGCAGCATCGTCAACATGCTGGTCGGGCTTTGCGCCGGACTTTCCACCGGCGCGGGCGTTGTGATCTCGCAGTGCTATGGCGCGCACGACTATAAGAAGCTGCACGACGCCGTTCACACCACGATTCTGCTGACCTTCCTGCTGTGCGTCGTCGCAACGGGACTTGGGATTTTCATCGTATCGCCCATGCTGCGTCTCATGTCTACCCCGGCAGACGTCTTTTCACAGGCAAAGGAGTACCTCACCATCTATTTTATGGGCGTCTCCGGTCTTTTGATCTATAATATGGGCTCCGGCATTCTGCGTGCCGTCGGCGACTCGCGCCGTCCGCTCTACTTTCTTTGCTTTTCGGCGGTCATCAACATTACGTTTGATCTTTTGTTTGTGATTCGCTTTAACCTTGGCATTGCGGGCGTTGCTTACGCCACAATCCTCTCGCAATTTATTTCGGCGCTTCTGGTATTGTTTGTTCTGACGCGATCCGACGCGCCCTATCGCATCCAGTGGCGGCGCATCGGCATCCGTATGGACACGCTGCGCCACATCCTTGCCATCGGACTGCCCTCCGGCATCCAGCAAGCGATCACCTCATTTTCCAACGTATTCGTGCAGTCCTACATCAATGCGTTCGGCTCGGTCTGCATGGCGGGCTGGTCCAGCTACAACAAGCTCGACATCTACGTGCTGATTCCGGTGCAAAGCATCGCTCTCGCCTCAACGACATTTGTCGGGCAAAATTTCGGTGCAAAGAACCTGACCCGCGCGCGGCAAGGCGTCCGCCAGTCGCTCGGTATGTCCCTCATCATTACAGCGCTGCTCAGCGGGCTGGTGATTCTGTTTGCGCGGCCTCTGATCTCGCTGTTTACCCCCGAGCAGGATGTTATCGCCTTTGGCGTGCGCTTTATCACCATCATTTCACCGTTCTATGTCACGGTATGCTTCAACCAGATTTTCGGCGGCGCGCTGCGCGGCATCGGCAAGGCAAGGATTCCCATGCTTATCATGATCTCCTCCTTCGTCCTGTTCCGACAGATCTATCTGTTTGTGAATCGTCTTTTCGGCGGCGCATTCCTGGCGGTCGCGCTCGCCTATCCCGCCGGATGGGTTCTGTGCAGCATCCTTATGACCTTCTTCTACAAACGTTCGGCGCTCTGCGCCGCCGTGCCGCCGCCGATTGTAGAAGAAAAGCGGACGTCTGTCACACCGTAGCCGGCATTACCGTTTGTCTCCCAGCAGATAGGCGCGAAGCGTGCCCTGCTGCATATGGCGCGCCATCGCTTCCACCTCCTGCGGCTCCAGATGTACCAGCTCCACAAGCTCCCCCGCGGCATCCAGCGCCGTGACCGCCTCGCCGTCTTCACTTCCCGCCCATTGCCGCAGCACGGTCGGGTATACCGAGCGATAAATCGCCTCCGCCGCTGCCGCACACTTTTCCCGCGCGGCAATATATTCCATCGCATGCTCGGCGGGAATGGAGTACGCGTCCACGCAAACACAAAGCTGCTCCAATATTTTTTGCGCAACCTGCTCCGGCGTCTCGCCGTCGGTTGTGAGCTTCTCCGTTTTTAAGTCCTGATAACATGGTAAATAGGCCATACTTCTTTCCAATACGTCCGGCTTGCGCACACCCTGCCGGACATCCTTAGCGAGCCTTTCCCGCAGCGTATCGGGTGTGCAGGTCAAGGAAACGTTTTTCAGCAGATATTCGCCGTTCAATCCGCCAAGGATGCTGTCAAGGATCTCCTGCCGGTGCATGACCCAGCAAAACAGCACGTTTTGATAGGCGCTGCAATCCAAAAAGTTTTGCAACAGATGCGTGATATTGTCCATTACCATCGCCTTGGTTTCGTCGGTCACCGTAAACGGCGAAGCGTCCCAGCACCAGTCGCCATCCAAAAAAACGCAGTCGGGCAGCTTCTTTTGCAGCGCACGGCAAACCGCGGTCTTTCCAACGCCCATGGCGCCGCCAATCAAAATCAGGTTCTTCATAGGTGCACGCTCCTTGTCTTTATTGTCGTCAAAGTCTATCTCCAGTGTAGCACAGGGATGCAGCAGCGCAAGCCCCTTGATCGTTGTATTTCACTGTTTCCGAGCTGCCAGCTTGACAAAAAAAACGCGTTGCACTAAAATAAAATCATCTTCTACATTGAGGTGTGTGTTTGGAGTCGGTTCTGTAACAAAGTGCTGCTGTATCAGACAAAGCAGGCGATACTGATCGTCTTGTTGTTGTGCGGTCGTCTTTTGACAGAACCATGTTCCAAGGCAAAATGAGCGTTGCGGGACATTGTTCTTTTCGAGAACGGCGTCCCTTTTGTTTTGTCTGCGGCGGTTCCTTCTCGCGGCGCACACATCGCATTTTGCGATGCGGCGTTCTTTGAACCGGCAGGCGTTCTTGCGCCAAAAGCATTTCGCCTGCTCCATCGACCAAATCAGGAGTAACAATATGATTTACAAAAAGAGCGAAAAATACATGACCCCTAAATTTATGGGAAGGATCATGGGGCCAAATCCCATCAAGCTGGAAGAAGAACTTTTACAAAACCATCGCATTCCCGCGGGCGCAACCGTGATGGATCTGGGTTGCGGACAGGGCGTGACATCCGCGTTTCTCGCGCTCGAATACGGGTTTCGCGTATTTGCGACGGATCTGTGGATCCAGCCGACCCAGAACAAGCAGTTCTTCGACCAATTGGAGCTCACTACGGATCAAATCATCCCGATCCACGCCGACGCCAACGACCTGCCCTATGCGGATGGGTTCTTTGACGCGATCGTCACCATAGACTCGTTTCACTACTTCGGTCACGATCCAAAGCTGCTTGATGAAAAGCTGCTGCCGCTGGTGAAATCGGGCGGCTATGTTTACATCGCCATCCCGGGCATGAAAAAAGATTGCCATGACGCGCTGCCGCCGGAGCTTTTGCTCTCGTGGACGCCGGAGGATCTTTCCACCATGCACGACAAGGATTATTGGGCTGCGATCGTAAACGGAGCCAAGAGCGCGCGCACGCTCTCAGTCTGCGAGATGGAGAGCAACGAGGAGGTCTGGAACGATTGGCTTGCCTGCGACAATCCGTACGCCGTCGGCGACCGCAAATCCATGCACGCCGGCGCGGGAAAATATCTGAATTTCATCGCCATCGTACTGCAAAAGCTCTGAGGCCGTCAAAAAAGCCGGAGATTTCACAAGAGATCTCCGGCTTTTTGTGTATTCATCTTACTTTTGCTGCATGGCGATGGTTTCTGCGAGTTCATTGAGATATACCCAGCGGTCGGTTTTTTCTTCGAGTTGTTTTTTTAGCTTTTCCAGCTTCTCCGTGCATTCCAGCAAACGCACATAATCGCTTTGCGCGCCGTCCAATTCTTTTTGGCAGGCGGCTACATTCATTTCCAACGCCGCAATCTCCGCGTCGATGCGTTCAAACTCCCGCTGTTCGTTGAACGTCATCTTCCGCTTTCCCGGCTTTGCCGGCGCACGCGGCGGGGCAGGCTTTGCGGCAGCCGCCGGCGTTTCCTTTTCCTCTTGGATACGCTTTTCCATGTAGTCGGAAAAATTGCCCGCATATTGCGTTACCCTGCCATCGCCCATCACATCAAAAATCGATGTGGCAATCTTGTCGAGAAAATAACGATCGTGCGAAACGGCGATCACTGCGCCCGGGAAGCTTTCCAAATAGTTTTCCAGTATGGTCAGCGTATCGATATCCAGATCGTTGGTCGGCTCGTCAAGCAGCAGCACGTTGGGCGCCGCCGCAAGAATACTCAAAAGATACAGCCTCCGCCGCTCTCCGCCACTGAGCTTTTCAATGTTGGAATACTGCAAATTGCTGTCAAACAGGAACTTTTCCAGCAGCTGCGAGGCAGAGAGCGTCCCTTCGGTCGTCTTGACCTCCGAAGCGATTTCGCTGATAAAATCATATACGCGGGTTTGCGGCGGGAGCGCCTTGTTCTCCTGCATGAAATACCCGATGCACATCGTGGAGCCAACCTCGACCGTCCCCGTGTCCGGGAGGAGCTGTCCGGCGATGATATTCAAAAGCGTGCTTTTACCCGCGCCGTTCTTCCCCACGATCCCCACCCGGTCATCGCGCTTAACGCCATAGGAAAAATCGCGGATCACACACTTGTCGTCAAAGGACTTGGAAACGTCTGTGAGCTGAATGAGTTTTTTGCCCATGCGGCTAACCGATACCGTCATCTCAACGCTTGCGTCCTCTGTGGGCGCCTCCTGTGCTTTTAGATTCTGATAGCGGTCTATGCGCTCCTTGCTTTTGGTGCTTCTTGCACGGGCGCCGCGGCTGATCCACTCATACTCTCGCCGCAGGATCGCCTGCCGTTTCCGTTCGCTCGCCTGGGCCATATCGTAGCGCGCGGCGCGCAGCTCCAGATATTTGGAATAGTTGGCTTCATAGGTGTACAGCTTCCCCCGCGACAGCTCCATGATACGGTTTGCAACATTTTCGAGGAAATAGCGGTCATGCGTAACCATGACAAGTCCGCCGGTAAATTTTTTGAGCCGCTCCTCCAGCCACAGCACCATATCGTTGTCCAAGTGGTTGGTCGGTTCATCCAGTATCAGCACCTCTGCGGGTCGGATGAGCGCCGCGGTCAGCGCCACGCGCTTTTTCTGTCCGCCGGAGAGCGTGCCGATCTTTGCGGTATCGTCCACGATGCCAAGCCTTGTCAGCATCGCTTTCACTTCGTATTCGTTGATCTCGCGGAACTGCGCCGATTGGTGCAAAAACACCTGTTCCAGCACCGTACAGTCGTCCCGCATATCCGGATTTTGCGGCAAAAAGGAGATCTGTGCGTTTCTTGCGACAGTCACGTCGCCCGCATCGGGAGCTTCCTCTCCCGCCAATATCTTCAGCAGCGTGCTTTTCCCTGTACCGTTCACGCCGATAATGCCAATCTTTGCTTTTTCTTCCAGATACAGCGTCGCGTCCTCAAGCAGGATCTTTGTTCCGTAGTCCTTACGGATATGTTCAGCAGATAGCAGCATAGCGTTTCCCTTTCGTATTTTGCTATTATAGCATGGTTATCCGCCAGGCGGAAAGTATCGGGACTCTATTGCAATTGGAAAGAGGCGTTCCACACGCTTGAAAACGCCTCTTGCTTGCACTTTTGATTGTTTCAGTCGATTTCGCTGTCCCGAAATTCGATGATCGTGCCCTCCGGCGCGGAAATTTTCATGAGCCGTCGCCCATTTACCTCGTACATGGGCCTGTCGTTTTTCTTGTGGAACACAATATCATCCCGGGCAGACAAGCACGCGTACAGCTCGTCCAGATCGTCTACCAGCAGGCAGAAGTGCGCAATGCCTGCATGCACCGCCGCCTCCGCAGGCAAAAACACGCCGTTCGCTTTGGGCGTTTGCAGCTCGACGCAGAAGCCGTCGCCCGAAAGCCAGGCGTTATATGCCCGTCCGTGAAAGTTTTTTGTCTCTCGCAATATTTGCATCGACAGCGCCTCCATGTAAAATTTCAAAGACGCCGCATAGCAGTTTGTCTGGATGCAAAGATGGTGCAAAGGCATCGTATCGTTTCTCCTTTGCCGAAGTGATGCGCCCCGCCGGGCGGATGAAGGCGCCGACGCTTTTTTCTTTTTACCGTGTCACGATCGCGCGGATACAGTCTAAAAACGCTTCTTCTCCGAAGGTATTGAGCTTAAAGAGCATCGCTTGGCTGCCGCCGGAGGTAATCGCCGTCAGATGAAGCTCCGACGCCGTGCCGCAGAGCGTCAGGTTCAGGCTCACCCGGTTGCTGCCGATCATGCTGTATCTTTCATAAACGCGAACCGCGACGCGAACGTCCCCGATACCGTAATCGCTGCCGTCTTCAAAGCTTGCGGACAGGCTTCCGCCAAGAATTCCCTGATGAAGCCGGTCAAGCCAATCATCAAAGTCGCCCTGTAGGCGGTACTCACATTTTGCCATTGCGATTTCCCTTTCCTTTATGCTTCTCTTTGCAGTTTGCGCCCATCCGCGCAGGCGTGGCTGTCCTCTGCAAGCAGCGCGAGCACTTCCTTTTCGTCTGGAACGCTGGTAATGCCGCCATAGCGGACGGTGGACAGGCTGGCCGCGGCGCACGCAAAGCGCACGATTTTTGTCAGCTCCGCTTCGTTCAGCTGCTGCACGGGTTTTCCCGCGCGCAGAACGCCCGCCATTGCCGACCCGCCAAAGATATCGCCTGCGCCGGTGGTATCCACAGTCTTTTGTCCGGGATCGATATTTTCTACAAATCCGGACGCCGTACCGTTGGAAAAATAGCAGCCGCGTTTTCCCATGGTAACATAGACAAGCTTTGCCCCAAAAGAATCCAGAATATGGTGCGCGCCGTTTGGAGGCTCCTTTCCAAACAGGAAATCCACCTCCTCGTCGCTGATCTTCACAATATCCGCCTTCCGCAGCCCGTAAAGCATCTGCTCCTTTGCCTCCGCCGGATCCGGCCAGAGCGGAAGCCGGAGATTCGGATCAAAGGAAATCAATTTTCCGCGCGCCGCCGCATACTCCACGGCGTGGCGCGTTGCAAAACGCGAGGGTTCGCTGGTCAGCGAAAGCGTGCCAAAATGCAGCACCCGGCTCTCCTCCAGAACACCAAGATCGATCTCGTCCGCCCGCAGGCAGGTATCCGCGCCGGGCTTCCTTGCAAAGCTGAACTCCCGATCGCCCAAATCATTCAGCGTAACAAACACCAGCGTTGTAAACGCCGTCTCATCGCAGACGATCCCGCGCCCATCGATGCCAAGCGCCCGCACGGTGTTCACCAGGCGCGTTCCAAAAGCATCCATGCCGACCTTGGCCAGCAGCGCGGTCTTTGCGCCGTACCGCGCCAGCGCAGCCAAAAAATTCGCGGGCGCGCCGCCGGGATGCGCCTCCAAAATGGGATATCCATCGGGCAGCGTCCCCGGCGAAGTAAAATCGATCAGCAGTTCGCCGATCGCCGTCACATCCGGCATGGCCTCTCCTCTCGCTCGAAAGCATTTTTTACCTTTATCAATATAGCAGTTTCTGCCGTCGCAAACAACTGTTTTATGCCGGTTGCGGAAAAACACCCCGTGGTTTTGGCTCGATCGCCGCCGCCCGGGGTGTTCCAGCAATGCTATTTGTATAGTTTTTGTCAGCCGCCGAGATAGGCCTTTCTCACCGCGTCGCTGTTCATCAGCTGTGCGCCGGTACCGGAAAGCACGATGCTGCCGGTTTCCATCACGCATGCGCTATGCGCAATTTTGAGCGCCTGCGCCGCGTTCTGCTCCACCAAAAGGATCGTCGTGCCACCTTCGTTCAAGGTTTTGATGATCGAAAAAATAGACGAAACAAACAGCGGCGACAGGCCCATCGACGGTTCATCGAGCAGCAGCAGCGCAGGACGGCTCATCAGTGCGCGTCCGATTGCCAGCATCTGCTGCTCGCCGCCGGACAATGTGCCGGCATTTTGCCGCTTTCTTTCCTTCAGCACCGGAAAGTAATCGTATACGGTGTCGATATCCGTCAGAATGCCCTTTTTGTCCTTGCGCAGATAGGCGCCCATCTCGAGGTTTTCCAGCACCGTCAGCTCCGGAAAGATCCGTCGCCCCTCCGGCGACTGCGACATGCCAAGCTTTACACGCTGCTGTGGCGACGTGTGGCTGACGTCCTGTCCGCCCAGCAGGATCTCGCCGCTGCGGGGCTTTTTTAAGCCGGACAGCGTGCGGAGCGTCGTCGTCTTCCCCGCGCCGTTTGCGCCGATCAGCGTCATGATCTCGCCGTCCTTGACCGAGAAGGAAACGTCCTTGAGCGCATGGATGTTATCGTAATAAACGTTTAGTCCCTTTACTTCAAGCATTTTCCGCATCCTCCCCGAGATAGGCCTCGATGACCCGTTTGTTCGTCTGGATCTCGTCCGGCGTGCCGGATGCGATGATCGCGCCATAATCGAGCACATAGATTCGTTCGCACAGCGACATGACAAGCGACATATCATGCTCGATCAAAAGCACGGTCAGCTCATAGTCCTTGCGGATCTTGCGGATCAGTTCCGTCAGGTCGAATGTTTCCGCCGGATTCATGCCGGCAGCCGGTTCGTCAAGCAGCAGAAGCTTCGGCTCCGTCGCAAGCGCGCGCGCAATCTCCAGCCGGCGCTGTTCGCCATAGGGCAGGTTTCTTGCCGGTTCGCAGGCTTTGTCCGCAAGCCCAAATTCATCGAGCAGCTGCATCGCCATATCGCGCGAGATACGCTCTTCCTTCTTCCATTGCGGCAGATGGAAAAACGCGCTCCCCATGCCGTACTGGATATTTTTGTGGATACCGATGCGGACGTTGTCAAGCACCGACATCTCACGGAACAAGCGAATATTTTGAAACGTTCTTGCAATGCCCTCGCTGCACACAATGTGCGGGCGCATGCCGGAGATATCCTGCTCCTTGCCGTGCCGGGTGAGATATACATGCCCGGAGGATGGCGCATAGATGCCGGTCAAGAGGTTGAATACCGTCGTTTTTCCGGCGCCGTTGGGGCCGATCAAACCGACCAGCTCGCCGGTTTTGATCTCCATGCAAACGTCGGAAACAGCAGTCAGGCCGCCGAAGGTGCGTGTCAGATGGTCAACGCGAAGTCTTGTGCTCATTCTTCTTCACCCCCCTGCGCTTTTTTCCGGAGGAAGCCCGGCAGCTTGATGCTCTTGAGCAGCGCAAGCGACACTTCCTTGCTGCCAAGCAGACCCTGCGGCCGGAAGATCATAATGACCACCAGCAAAAGCGCATACAGCACCATGCGAAGATCCGTGATGGATTGGAGAAGCGTGTTGATTAACGCGAGCAGCACCGCGGCAATGACCGAACCCGACAGGCTGCCCATGCCGCCAAATACGACGATGACAAGAATGTCGATCGATTTCTTAAAGTTGAACATGCCGGGGCTGATAAAATAGAAATACGACGCATACATCGCGCCCGCGACGCCCGCAAAAAACGCCCCGATGGTAAACGCCATCACCTTGTACTTTGTGGGCGATACGCCCATGGCCTCCGCGGCGATCTCGTCTTCACGCACGGCAATACACGCGCGCCCGTGGGTCGATTTGATAAAGTTCCAGATCAAGACCACCGTCCCTACCGTGAAGATGAACAGATACGTCCAGTTGACAAACCGCGGCAGATTGGAAAGCCCCGCAGCGCCGTTGGTGATCTTCATGTTCTGCACAAGGATGCGGATGATCTCCGCCATGCCCAGCGTCGCAATGGCAAGATAGTCGCCGTTCAAGCGCAGCGTCGGCAGCCCAACCGCAATGCCGATGATCGCGGCAAGCGCCGCGCCCGCGAACAGGCCGAGCAAAAAGCCCGCCTGATTGGGCATGGCGCGCAGCACAATCGCACAGGTATACGCGCCGATGGACATGAATCCGGCGTGTCCCAGCGAGAACTGACCCGTAAAGCCGGTAATGAGGTTCAAGCTGACCGCGAGGATCACGTTGATGCCGATGGTAACGAGCGTGGCAAAATAGTAATCGCCGACCAGTCCCGTGTCAAACAGCAGTACGCCGACAAGATATGCCGTCACAAGCGCCAGCAACGCCTTGACGCCGTTTTTTTGGAAGAAGGGAGCAAACTTGCCGCTTTGTCCGGCAGAGGATTTTGTTTTCATTGCTTACACCTTCTCTCTTGTATTTTTCCCGAGCAAACCGGCGGGACGAACGATCAGAATCAGGATCAGGATCAGGAACACCACCGCATCCTTATAGGTAGAAAGTCCTACGCCCGCCACCACCGTTTCCACGATGCCGATAAAGTAGCCGCCGATCATCGCTCCGGGGATGACGCCAATCCCGCCGAATACCGCGGCAACGAACGCCTTCAGTCCCGGAAGCGAGCCCATCAGCGGGTTGATGGAAGAATAGTACATGCCGACCAAAACGCCAGCGGCGCCCGCCAGCGCACTGCCCAGCGCAAAGGTAAAGGAGATGGTCTTGTTGACGTTGATCCCCATCAGCTCCGCCGCGTCACGATCCTGCGATACGGCGCGCATGGCCTTGCCCATCTTGGTTTTCTGAACGATCACCGTCAAAGCAATCATCAGCGCTACCGTAATGGATACAATCAAAATCTGCTGTACCGTAATAATGACCCCGCCAAGCACATACCGCTGCGCCAGCCAGCCGGTTTGATCGGGGTAGACGTAAGGGTCTGCGCCAACGAAGAACATCATGGCGTACTCTAGAAAAAGCGATACGCCGATTGCGGTGATGAGCACCGCGATTCGTGAGGCGTTGCGCAGCGGCCGGTATGCGATCCATTCGATAGAGATACCCAGCAGCGTGCAGATGACCATGGCAATCACCAGCGCCGGAAGCAGCGACAAATGCAGCTGCGCAATACAGAAATACCCGATGAATGCGCCGATCATATAGATGTCGCAGTGCGCAAAGTTAATGAGCTTGATGATACCGTAGACCATCGTATAGCCTAACGCGACCAGCGCGTAAATACTGCCAAGCGATAATCCGTTGACAAGCTGTTGCAAGATGGTTTCCAAGGACATGGAAAACTTCCCCCTAATACAATGATGGGACGGCCGTGCCCTGTGGCACGGTCGTCCGAAAGAAACCGTGTTCTTCGCGCGCGTCAGCCGATGATCTGCGCGTTGACCGCTTTACCATTCTGAAGCTCGACCACAACGATTGCCTTGACCGGGTCATGGGTCGTCGGATCGATGGAGAAGGAGCCCGTCACGCCGGAGAAGTTCTCGGTCGCAACCAGCTGCGCCTGCACGTCGGCAGACGTAATGTCCTTGCCGTCGTTTGCTTCGTAGGCGCGGGCGATCGCGTCGCAGAGGAACATGGCGGCGTCATAGCCCATGGCGTGGAACATGTTGGGTTCTTCACCGTTGTGGGCCGCCTTGTAATTGGTAACGAAATTTGCGATTGCGTCGCCCGGCAGCAAAGCCGAATAGTGGCAGCTGTAATAGACGTTGGACAGCGCGTCTGCGCCCGCCAGATCCACCAGCGTCGGGGATTCAAAGCCATCAGCGCCGAGGATCGGGCAGTCGATGCCAAGCGCGCGCGCCTGTTTGATAATCAGACCGACTTCGCTGTAATAGCCGGGGATGAACAACACGTCAAAATCCTTGTCCTTCAGCGAGGTTAGAACGGCGTTGAAGTCCGTATCGCCCGTGGTATAATACTCGGTCGCAACGATCTCACCGTTGAAGGTGTTGGTGAAGCTCTTGGTCAGACCCTTGGCATAGTCGCTGGCGTTATCCGCGTAGATCGCGGCCTTCTTCGCGCCCAGCGTCTCGGTCGCAAAGTTTGCCATGGTGGTGCCCTGATAGGAATCGTTGAAGCAGATACGGAAGGTGTAGTTCTTGACCGCGGTCACGTTGCCGTCCGCGTCATGCGTTGCAATGACGTCGTCGCCCGTGGCGCTGCCCGTGATTACCGGAACCTTGTTGCTCTCGGCAACGGAGCTTTCCGCCGTGAACGTACCGGTCAGAGCGGGCCCAATGATGGCAAGAACCTTGTCCTGCGTCATGAGCTTGGTGGCAAGCGTGGTCGCTTCCGCTGCGTCGCACTTGTTGTCGTACTTGACGACCTC
This sequence comes from uncultured Oscillospiraceae bacterium, assembly GCA_964636685.1. Taxonomy (GTDB): domain Bacteria; phylum Bacillota; class Clostridia; order Christensenellales; family CAG-138; genus CAZWUK01. Next base: position 41,485 of record CAZWUK010000004.1, on the reverse strand, counting down.
GATCTGCTTTCCGTTGATGCCGCCATTGGCATTGACTTCTGCGAGCGCAAGCTCCGCGCCGGCGTTGCAGGCCAGACCGTACATGGCATAGTCGCCGGAGAGCTCATAGTTCAGGCCGACCTTGATGGTATCGGAGCCTTTTTGACAGCCTGCCAGTGCAAAGCTGCCCATCAGCAGCACTGCCGCCAGAACGATACTGAGTACCTTTTTCATCTTTATTTCCTCCACTACAATATAGTCTTTTTGATCTCGGTGGAAGCCTCCGCCGATATATAAAACGGCGGTTCCGCAGATCCGGAACCGCCGTTATCTACCAATATCCCTTGGTCAGGCTCGTTCCGAAAGCGGTTCAATGCGGCGCACAAGCGCCATCATAATGCGGATGCCAATCAGAAGAACGGCAAGCATAAGCAATACGCCCAACAGGACGTTGAGCGTAAGGCGGTTTTGCAGTATGAACATGGAGAACGCAGCACAAGCGCAGCCGGAAGCCGCACACTGTTTTGTACTATGCTTTTCCGCTTTTTGGAATGTCATTTTCGCGTTCTCCTTTCGTCTCGGCTTCATATAGAATATATGATATTGGGGTTAATCTACCATCATTTCACGCGGTTGTCAAGAAAAATATATACTTTTCTCACATTTTATTTCCACGGGATCGGAATCGTCTGCTGTTCCCCCGCAACGTCAAACGCGTAATTCTCCGAACGATGCTCCGGCTCGTCATAATACCGGTAGTCGGAAAGCAGCGGCGAGTAATTGTACATGCGGATCTCGCCCGCCTTTTCGTCAACCTGCAAAAAGCGCATGTAGCCCAGCCCGCCCTCCTTGCCGGACGCCTGATAGTTGACGATCATCTGGTAGACCGTGCGGGTCGCTCCGTCCGCGGTGGGGATCTCCTCAGTGATGCAGGCGGAATTGTAGCGATGTCCGCAGAGCACAAAATACAGATTGTCGTTCTTTGTCACGATATTGTCATAGGCAAGCTGTCCCTGCTTGGTAAGCGCGGCGCTGTTGTCAAAGTAATCGTGCAGGCACAGTATGCCGATACGCTCCGGATACGCAGCCAATACGCCGTTCGCCCAATTCATGCTCTCCTCATCGATGGGATACCCGAGGTATACAAACAGATAAGAAGTATCACCCGCCTCAATACCGTCGGCATGTCCGCGATTGTTTTGGTAGCTCGCCAGACGGTACGGCGCGTTTTCAAAACGTGCGTCGCCAAAGTACTTTTGAAAGTTTTCATACTTGGCGCGAGTTCCGTGCACATCATGATTGCCGGCAAGGCAGCCGTATGGAATATCGCCAAGCTCCCGCATCGCATGATCCGCGATCTGCCACTGATAGGTGGAGTCGTAATCGTTGACAAGATCTCCCGTATGGATCACGTAGACAAGCTTCAGCCGCTCCCGTTCCGCCGCAAGAAACTCGGTCATTGCATGATAGATGTCCGGAAAGCTGCGGCTGTAATACTGTGTATCCGACATCCACGCAAATGTATAGCACCCGTCGGGTGCTGTGATCGGTTCCGGTGTGGGCGTAGGCGCCGGCGACTCGGTTGGAGTTGCCGTTGGGGTCGCCGACCAGAAATATGTCGTTTCCGGCGCGCTCACTGCCTGTCCGCAGCCAATCAGCAGCAGCGGCAGCAAGTAGAGCAGCATACGAATACATGTATGGCATTTTTTCATAAAATCACTATAACATGGGCAAAAAACAATACAAATACCGCCGTCGTCATTTTTGCGACTGTTTACACTTTGGCTATCGTTTGATAACAATTTCGCAACAAATTTCGACGTTTTTCTCGTTTTGGTCGTCACCCGTTTTTGAATATATCCTCGCGGATTCTTCCGGCATGCTTGCCAGAGCGCCTCCGGCAGGATATAATATTTTTGGGTTTTATCGCGAATATGATTGTACAGGAGGCTTCTCATGGATCGTTATGAAAATCGCGTCGGCGTACTCGTACCGCATGTCATGCTCCCGAAACAAGGTACCGACTTCTATAAGTGGGCAATCGTTGCCTGCGACCAGTTCACCTCCCAGCCGGAGTATTGGCAAAAAGCGCGCAGCATCGTGGGTAACGCGCCGTCAACCCTCGATCTGTTTTTGCCGGAAGCCTTTCTCGGCAAAGCGGACGAAACCGATCGCATTGCAGACATTCGCAAAAATATGCGCGCCTATATGGCAAACGGCGTTCTGGAAACGCTGCCGCAGGGCTTTGTTCTTGTCACGCGCACCGTCGCCGGAAAAACCCGCCGCGGTCTTGTGATGGCGCTCGATCTTGAGCAGTATGATTATCATAAGGGAGCGACCACGCTCATTCGTGCCACCGAGGGCACGATCGTGGATCGCATTCCGCCGCGTCTGCGCATTCGTGAGGGCGCGCCCATCGAGCTGCCGCATATTTTGGTTTTGATCGACGACCCCGGCAAAACGGTGATTGAACCGCTTGTTTCTGCCGTTGGCGACGATAAAGTACTGTACGATACGGATCTGATGCTGGACGGCGGTCACATGAAAGGCGAGCTTATCGATCAGCCCGCCGACATCTGCCAGGTGCTGAATGCGCTTGCCGCGCTGACCGACGCCGACGCCTTCCGTCAAAAATACGGCGAGCATGCGCCGCTGCTATTTGCCATGGGCGACGGCAACCACAGCTTTGCCACCGCAAAGGCCAACTGGGAAAAGATCAAAGCGACGCTGCCCGCCGACCGGATTGCCGAGCACCCCGCCCGCTACGCGCTGGTCGAGGTGGAAAACGTCCATGACGACGGCATCGTCTTTGAGCCAATCCATCGCGTCCTTTTCGGTTTGGACGGTGAAACGGCGATTCTGCGGCTGCTGGAAGTCATGCGAGCGCAAAATGGCAGCGCGGAGATCCTGAACGACGCCGAAAAGCCGGTCTCCGGCGAAGCGCACGTGCTTCCGTTCTGCACCAAGTCCCGCAGCGGTGCGTTTGTCATCCCGCATCCTGCACAGCAGCTAGCAGTCGGTACGCTGCAAAACGCCCTCGACGCCGTCCGCGGGGACTTCCCCGAAGCGGAGGTAGACTATATCCACGGGACGGACGTCGTGCGCCAGCTTGCTTCCGGCGACAACGCGGTAGGCTTTTTGCTTCCCGCCATGCAAAAGAGCGAGCTGTTCCCCACCGTCGTCTACGACGGCGCGCTGCCCCGCAAGACCTTTTCCATGGGCGAAGCCAACGAAAAGCGCTACTACATGGAATGCCGTCTGATCGAAGAATGAGCGCCTCGCGGCGAGGAATCGGGCCGTCCCCGACAAAATCGCCGCTTCCCATTCGGCTTTTGCTTTTTTGCCGACCGATAAAAAAGCACAAACCTGAGAACTGGAGAAACAACCAATGGCAATGAAAGTAACCAAATTCGGCGGCAGCTCCATGGCCGACGCCGGGCAATTCCAAAAAGTCCGCGAAATCGTCCGTGCGGACGCAGCGCGCAAATTCGTTGTGCCGTCCGCACCCGGCAAACGCTTTATCGGCGACGAGAAGATCACAGACCTTCTGTACCTCTGCTTTGCAAAGGCCGATCAGGGGCTCGATTATTCCGATACCTTTCAGCAGATCGCCGACCGGTATCTGTCCATTGAAAAGGATCTCGCGCTCAAGACGAATATCCGGCTGGAATTGGACGCCATCTACAAGGACATTGAAAACGGCGCAAGTCAAGACTATATCGCAAGCCGCGGCGAATATCTGTGCGGCATCCTGCTTGCGGATTTTCTCGGCTTTGAATTCATGGATGCTTCTGAACTGATCTGCTTTCATTCCGACGGCACCTACGACGACGAAACGACGCAGAACTGGACGCAGCGGCTCGAGGGCAAGCAAAACGTCGTCGTCCCCGGCTTCTACGGCAGAAAGCGCGACGGCAACATCAAGACCTTCTCGCGCGGCGGCTCAGACATCACCGGCGCCATTGTCGCGCGCGCGGCGCATGCGGACGTCTATGAAAACTGGACGGACGTCTCCGGCTTTTTGATGGCCGATCCCAGGATTGTAGAAAATCCCAAGGTTATCCGCATCGTGACCTATTCGGAGCTGCGCGAGCTTTCCTACATGGGCGCCACGGTGCTGCATGAGGACTCGATCTTCCCCGTTCGCCGCGCGCACATCCCCATCAATGTCCGCAACACCAACAAGCCCGAGGAAGAGGGCACCATGGTCATCCCGGACAGCTACCTCAAGTATTACCAGCGTGAAGGCGTTCTGACCGGTATTGCCGGAAAGACCGGCTTCACCGTCATCACGGTGTTCAAGGACAACATGCAAAACGAGATCGGCTTTGGCTATCGTCTGCTGCGCGTGCTTGACCGGTATAACGTTTCCTTTGAGCACGTTCCCTCGGGAATCGACACGATGTCGCTCGTCATCTCCGATGAAAAGCTCAAAGAGCATCTGGAATCCGTGCTGCGCGAGATCCAGCGCGACTGCGAGCCAAAGTCCATCGAGCTGCACTCCAATATGGCGCTGATTGCCACCGTCGGCAAGGGCATGGTGCGCAGCATCGGCGTTTCAGCGAAGCTATTCACCGCACTGTGCGGCGCGGGCGTCAACGTGCGCATGATCGATCAGGGTTCCTCGGAAATGAACATCATCGTCGGCGTCGAAAGCGACGATTTTAAGACCGCCGTGCGTGCCATCTACAACGCCTTTAAGTAATGGTGTTGTAAAAAGCAAATAGTCGGGCGGCTGCTTGATTGCAGCCGCCCGATTTGCATAGCGCGCGCCACGGCGGAAAGGCTAACGAGAGCACTTTTATGCGGTTGTGAAAAACGCCGGATAAGAGGCAGGTTCCAATTCGATAAAAATTTACCAACTTGCCATTTTGACCGTGTTTTGGGTGTTTGTCGAATTGACAATTGTTTTTGTGAAATTTATAATGATGTCAGCGTAGCAACCGCCAAAGCGCGCTGCCTGGGTGACGAACGGAACGCCCGAATCGATCGGACAATGCCGTTCGCCATTATTGTGTATGACAGCATGGCGGTTTGAAATAAGAAAACGGAGGACAAGCCAACTATGTATGATGTTATCATCATTGGCGGCGGGATTATCGGCGCGGCAACAGCCTACGAGCTGTCCCGGTATGATCTCAAAATCGCCGTGCTGGAAAAGGATAACGATGTTGCCAACGGCACGACCAAGGCAAACAGCGCCATCCTGCATTCCGGCTTTGACGCGGCTGCCGGAAGCCTTGCTGCAAAGCTGAATGTGCAGGGTGTGCGTATGGCAAAGGATCTGTGCCAAAAGCTTGATGTGGAACGTCGGGAAATCCCCACGTTCGTGCTGGCTTTTACCGAGGAAGATCAGGAAACGCTCCAAGCGCTGTATGAACGCGGTCAGAAAAACGGCGTGCCCGGAATGGAGATTCTTTCCGGCGACGAAGCCCGCGCGCTGGAGAAAAATCTCAGTCCCGATGTATTGGGTGCGCTGTACGTGACCTCGTCCGCCATCGTGAACCCTTGGGAGCTTGCAATCGCGCTCGCGGAAACCGCCGTCAAAAACGGCGCTGAAGTGCATCTTTCCACCAAGGTAACCGGCATCGACAAGCAGAATGACGCCTTCAACGTCCATACGAACCAAGGCGATTTTTCTGCAAAGTACGTCGTCAACGCCGCGGGGCCATATGCCGCGGATGTGCATGCCATGGTCGGCGGGCATGATTTCACGCCGCTGCACACCTGTGGAGAATACTATGTGCTGGACAAAAATCAAGGTTCGCTCATCAACTCCATCGTGTTCCCCTGCCCCACCAAGGACGGCAAGGGCATTCTCGTTGCGCCGACCGTACACGGCAACCTGATCGTCGGGCCGGATGCTTTCCCGGTCAAAGAGGCCGACGACGTCGCCACCGACCCCGAGCGGCTGCATCGTTTGCAGGAAGCGGGACGCCGTTCCGTTCCCGGCGTCGATTTTCGACAGATCATCCATGAATACGCGGGCGTGCGTCCCAACACGGACAGCCCCGACTTTGTGATTGAAGAATCTCCCGTCTGCCAAGGCTTTATCAACCTTGCAGGCATTCGTTCGCCCGGTCTTTCCGCCGCGCCCGCCATTGGGGTGATGGGTGTGGAGCTGCTGGAAAAATGCGGCTTAAAGCTTCGCAAAAAAGCGCAGTTTATCGATGAGCGCACGCGTATCAAGTTCCGCGAGCTTTCCGATGAACAGCGTCAAAAGGTCGTTGCCGAAAATCCGCTTTACGGGCATATCGTGTGCCGCTGTGAAACCGTCACCGAAGGCGAGATCGTGGAAGCCATTCACCGTCCCATCGTGCCGCGCAGCATTGACGCGATCAAGCGCCGCTGCAACGCCGGTATGGGGCGCTGTCAGGGCGGCTTTTGCGGGCCGCAGGTACACAGCATCCTCGCGCGCGAGCTGGGCGTTGCGTATGAAGACGTCCTGCTTGACGAAGAAGGCTCCTATATCGTGACCGGCAAGACCAAGGAGGCGGCAAGATGAGAAAGCAATACGATGTGATCGTTATCGGCGGCGGCCCGGCGGGACTTGCGGCGGCACTCTCCGCTAAGGAGAACGGCGCGGGAAGCGTACTGATTATTGAACGCGATCATTGCCTCGGCGGCATCTTGAACCAGTGCATCCACAGCGGCTTTGGTCTGCATTACTTCAAGACCGAACTGACAGGGCCGGAATATGCCGCGCGCTTTATCGCCGAGCTTGCAGACGCGGGTATTGAAAGCAAAACAAACACCATGCTGCTGCATATCGGCGAAGACAAGACCGTTTGCTGCGTCAGCGAAGAAAACGGCTATGAGATGCTGCATGCGGGCGCAATCGTCCTCTCCATGGGCTGTCGGGAGCGTACCCGCGGCGCCATCGGTATCCCCGGCGACCGTCCGGCAGGCGTTTTGACCGCCGGCACCGCGCAGCGCTATGTCAATCTGGAGGGCTACATGGTCGGCAAGCGCGTCGTCATTCTCGGCAGCGGCGACATTGGGCTCATCATGGCGCGCCGTCTCACGCTGGAGGGCGCCAAGGTGCTGGCCTGCGTGGAATTGATGCCCTACTGCAACGGACTCAACCGCAACATCGTCCAGTGTCTTCAGGATTACGGCATTCCGCTGTACCTGTCGCACACAGTGACCAATGTGATCGGCAAGCACCGTCTGGAAAAGGTCGTGATCTCGGAGGTGGACGACAAACGCCGTCCCATCCCCGGCAGCGAAAAGGAATTTGACTGCGATACGCTGCTGCTCTCCGTGGGTCTGATCCCGGAAAATGAGCTCACGCGCGACGCGAATATCGAGATCGACCGCCGTACCAGCGGCGCGGTGGTCACAGAAGCCATGGAAACGTCTCTGTCCGGCGTATTTGCCTGCGGCAACGTGGTACACGTACATGATCTGGTCGATTTTGTCACCATGGAGAGCCGTCTTGCGGGCGCTTCCGCCGCAGCTTACACGCTTGGCAAAAACGCGACCGGCGCCTGCATCGCCGTGCAGGCGGGCGACCGCGTCAACTATACCGTACCGCAGCGAATCCACCGCGATACCACGCGAGACACGATCGACGTCTTTTTCCGCGTCAACAACGTCTACCGGGATCTGACCGTTCTGGTAGAAGGCGGCGACGAGGTACTCTTGAAGGTCAAGCGTCCCTATGCCGCGCCGGGCGAAATGGAAAAAATCACGCTGCCGGCGTCGGTGCTTGCAAGCGTGAAGGGCGATCAAATTCGCATCACGACCTTGCTGTCATCGGAGGAAAAATAAATGAAAGAGCTGATTTGTATTGTTTGCCCCAAGGGCTGCTATCTGACGGTAGACGAAGACCACGACTACGCGGTTACGGGTTTTTCCTGCAAGCGCGGCGAAGCCTACGGCAAAAAGGAGCTCATCAATCCCACCCGCGTCATTACCTCTACGGTGAAGCTCACGGGCGGACTGTATGCGCGCTGCCCCGTCAAAACCGACGGTGAAATGCCAAAGGGAAGGATCATGGAGGCCATGCGGGTGCTGGACGCCGTTGAAGTCCATTCCCCCGTCCACATCGGCGACGTTGTGGCGGAAAACGTGCTGGGTACCGGTGTCAACTTCGTTGCAACGAGAAATCTATAAGGCATACCGTTCAGGGCATCCGGAGAAAACCAGATGCCTTTTTTCCATATAAAAAATCAGTTAGCCACGGTTAACAAATAGATGGCGATATGCTATAATATCCTCCGGTTCGATAGATATCGGGGAGGTTTTATGTCAATATTGCTTTGGGTGCTGCTTATCACGTTCGTTTCCGGCGTAGGCGGCACGGGTCTTGGCGGCGTGATTAGCGCCTGTATCCGGAAGGATTCAAAAAAAACGGTCAGTCTTCTTCTGAGCTTTGCGGGCGGCGTCATGCTCGCGGTGGTATGCTTCGATCTTGTTTCCAGCGCATTGTTTCCATCCGGAGCACGTACAGCGGAGCATTTGCCGCTGGTGCTTGCCGGTATCGCTTTCGGCTTTGCGCTGATCGCGCTTCTGAATTTCTGGATCGACCGCAACACCAATCATGAGGTCACGCACGTCAATCAGGAATCGCACCCAAAAACAGCGGACGATCTGGACGAGTTGATCCACAGCGATCATTTCAGCGAGCATAAAAGGGAGCAATCCAGTCTCTTTACCGCCGGGCTTATCATGGCCGCCGCTATCGCGCTGCACAACCTCCCGGAGGGCATGGTCATCGGCGCGGCTTATGCGGGAACGACCGCCACAGACGTTTTTTCCGGCAGCGGCATCCTCATCGCGGCAGTGATCGGTCTTCACAACGTTCCGGAGGGCATGGCGGTCGCGGTTCCTTTGATCGCCGGCGGCACAAAGCGCAGCCACGCGATCTGGATTACCGCCCTAAGCGGACTTCCCACCGTACTCGGCGCGTTGATCGGTTATCTCTTAGGCTCGCTGGGCGTGGTCTGGAATACGCTCGCGTTGAGCTTTGCAAGCGGCGCCATGCTGTATGTGGTATTCGGCGAGCTTTTGCCTGAATCAATTCTCATGTGGCGCTCCAAGCTTCCGGCGCTTGCCGTGATCGTCGGCATGCTGTGCGGCATGGTCGTCATATTCGCCTGATACAGGCTTATACTATTTTTGAACATGAAAAGGGGGCTGCGCACCGTTGCGCATCCCCCTTCATTTCATTCCGTATCGGATTTACCGGCTCGATCAAAAGACCGGAACGACCGCGCCGTCAAACGTATCGTTCATGAACTGGCGGGCAGTCTCGCTCGTCAGCGCCTTGAGCAGCGCCTGTGACTTTTCGGTCTTCTCGTTGCCCTCTTTCACACAGAGTATGTTGATTAAGGACGGCGCAAACTCTGAGTCCGGCGCTTCCACGACCAGCGCGTCGGTAGAAGCGTTCAGCCCGCCCTGAATGGCGTAATTGCCGTTGATGACCGCAAAGTCCACATCCTGCAGGGAGCGGGTCAGCTGCGCAGCTTCGATCTCATGAATCACAAGGTTCTTGGGGTTTTCTACGATATCCTTTGCCGTTGCTTCCAAGCCTACGCCCTCCTTGAGGGTGATGAGTCCCTGCGCGGCAAGCAGCTGCAATGCACGGGCTTCGTTGGAGCTGTCGTTGGGTACCGCGATCTCCGCGCCATCCTGAATCTCCGCAAGCGTCGCGGTCTTGCCGGCATAGATGCCAAAGGGCTCATAGTGGATACCGCCGATGGAAACGATGTGCGTGCCGTTGTTCTTATTGAAGTCCGTCAGGTACGCCTGATGCTGGAAATAGTTGGCGTCCAGCTCGCCGCTTTCCAGCGCGGTGTTGGGCAGTACGTAGTCGGTAAATTCGACGACCTCCAGCGTGTAGCCTTCCTTTGCCAATTCGTCCTTCAACGCATTCAGAATCACAGCATGCGGCGTAACGCTCGCGCCGACGCGAATGACCTTGTCGTCCGTCTTGGATTTGCATCCGGTGAAAAGACTCAGCGCCAGAACCAGCGCCAATGCAGCTGCAATAACCTTTTTCATACTAATTTCCTCCGTTAATTTTTATTTAATCGTTGATCCGTTTGTCGATCTTCTTGGAGATCTTTGTTCCGACCTCCTGGAATATCTGCACGATGATGACGAGCAGCACCACCGTAAAGAGCATGACGTCCGTTTGGTAGCGGTAGTAGCCGTACCGCACCGCGATATCGCCGAGTCCGCCGCCGCCCGTAAAGCCGGACATTGCCGAATACCCGAGAATCGTCGTGATGGCGATCGCCGCACCCATGATGAGCGACGGCAAGGCTTCGGGGATCATGACCCGGAATATGATCTGCATGGGCGTCGCTCCCATGGCCTGCGCGGCTTCGATAATGCCGTGGTCTACCTCACGAAGGGAGGATTCGACCAGTCGCGCAATGAAGGGGGCTGCGCCGATGACCAGCGGAACGATGGTTGCGGTTGCGCCAAGCGTTGTTCCAACCACCAGACGGGTGAGGGGCAGCAGCGCCAGCAGCAGGATGATGAACGGAACCGAGCGAAGCAGATTCACGATCACGCCCACGACCTTTTGCAGCGCGGGGATCGGCCGGACGCCGTCCCGGTCGGCGACGACCAGAAATACGCCCACCGGCAGTCCAATCACATAAGCAAAGAGCATGGAGGTCAGAACCATGTACAGTGTTTCTAAAGTACCGGCCGCGATCATTGCGCCAAATCCATCAGTGAACACCTGCTGTCACCTCCTCGCAACGGATGCCGCGTTCGGTCAGATACTGCTGCATCACGGCAGCAACCGCGGGATCCTCCGGAAATTTTACCACCATATGACCGTAGATCTTTTCGTCGATGGTCTTGGTATCGGCAAACAAAATGTTGACCGGCGCACCGGAATTGAGCACCATGTCCGAAATGATGGGCGCGAAAGCTTCTTCGCCATCGAACACGATCCGGAAGCAGTTTGGCTCAAAGATCTGCTCGGTGCGCTCCACATCGTGGAACACAAGCTTCTTTGCAATGGCGGATTTGGGATGTTCAAACACGTCCTTCACCTCGCCGATCTCGGCAATGCGGCTGTCGTCGATAATTGCCACCCGCATGCAGGTTTCCTCGATCACACGCATCTCATGCGTGATGATGATGATCGTAATGCCAAGCTTTTCGTTGATTTCCCGCAGGAGCGCCAGCAGCGCCCGCGTCGTGGTGGGGTCTAGCGCGCTTGTCGCCTCGTCGCACAGCAGCACCTTGGGATTCATGGCAAGCGCTCGTGCAATCGCCACGCGCTGTTTCTGACCGCCGGAAAGCTGTGCCGGATACGCCTTTTTCTTGTCCCCAAGTCCCACCGTTTCCAGCAGCTCGCTCGCGCGGCGCTTGGCTTCCTTTGGGGAAACGCCTGAAATCAGCATCGGGAAGCAGACGTTGTCCAGGGCGTTGCGCTGCATCAGGAGGTTGAACTGCTGGAAGATCATTCCGATGGAGCGCCTTGCCTGCCGCAGCTGCGAAGGGGACAGCGCCGCAAGATCCAATCCGTCGAAAAACACCTGTCCTTCCGTAGGACGCTCCAAAAGGTTCATACAGCGCACAAGCGTGCTCTTTCCCGCGCCGGAAAGCCCGATTACCCCGAATATCTCACCGGGATAGATTGAAAGATCGATGTCTGTCAACGCCTGTACCTGATGCTCGCCGGAGCCGTAGGTTTTTTTGAGCCCTACCGTCCGGAGAATCGGCTGTGGTTCCATGATGTCTCCTTTACCGTCGTAATAATAGCCGCAAAAAAAGCAGGTCGCATGTCGCTTCCTGCTCGTTGCTTCAAATTTTCGGAAACCCGATCAATCGAAACGCCGCAAAAGCTTCATGCCGTTCGTAAAGAACCGCACATGTAGCAGCGCATCATCATGGAGTTGCCATATACACGAATACGTTTGTCGGTTTTCATTGCGAGCAGCTCCTTTCGATTGGTTTCGTATATTATATCCACAGAAGGTTTGTTTGTCAATACCGATTTGCAAAGAAAATATATGATTCCTATTTTATAGGCGATCCCAGCGCTTTTTGCAGATACGCTTGCGTCGTATACTTGGCGGGTCTATTATACCGTCCCAGGCCAAACAGGCAGGCGGCGTCCCCCGCAACAATGTAATTTGCCTTCTCAAAGCAGGTAAGAGAAGCGCGAAAGCCTAGTTTTTCCAAGCAGGCTCTGGTGCCGTCCCCGATCAGGCCGAACGGGTAGGTATACGTGGTCGGTACAAGTCCGCTGTGCTCCAAAAGCAGCGTTTGCAGGCGCCCAACATCTTCGCAAAACACCTTGCGGTACGTTTCGTCAGGCTCGCCTTTCTTTTGCGACGAGCCACGCCGCTCGGTCAAGCTGTGCATGTCATACGAGTGGTTTTGTATCTCGACGCGGCCCGTATCCGCAAGCGCCCGTAATTCGTCAAAGGAAAGATGTCCGTAATTTGGATTGGGATCGGGCGTCTCGGAAAACTGCTCCGTGTAGCTTCCCACGACTGAGATAACGGCGCGCATATCGTATTTTTGCAACAGCGGCAGCACATAGGTCAAATTATTATAGTAGCCGTCGTCGAAGGTCAGCATCACCGGCTGTTGAGGCAGCTCACCAATTCCGTCCACATAGTCGATTAGATCCTGCATGACCACGGTTTGATAGCCATGCTGCTTGAGATACTGCATGTCGCTTTCCAGCTGTGTCGGCGTAACGACATAGGTTCCGCTCTTTGCCGTATCCTTCAGCACGCTGTGATACATCAGAATCGGCAGATTGACGCCGGTCTGTTCTGTGTCTCCTGCCGCGGCCGACGCCTTGGGCAGCGTCCTCTCCATACCCGCCGCGTGCAAAAACAACACCATTGCGCAGAGCACAAGCGTCGCGCAAACGACAGAAAAGATTCCATCCTGCTTTTCTTTTTGCTTTTTCATACTAGAAACTATGTGCTTTTTGGCAAAAGATGTTGAATTATGAGGTCTGCATGTTATAATGGAAAAATATATAATGCTTTACTCATATAACGTATTATCATAAGAAAGTTGGAGGTTTGGAATGGGAGGACACGTATTTGATGTAAATGATTCCTTTCTTTACATCATCGTGGCGATCGTCATTGCGTTTGTGATCGCCGAATCGGTTGTATTTTTGATGAAAGCATGGCGACGTGGCAAGGAGATCGGTCTTAGCGGCGCAATTATGAAAAAGACGCTGCTCTCCTCGGCGCTGTTTACCATTGCGCCGGCGGTGGCGATCCTTCTCGGCGTCATTGCGTTGTCCAAGTCTTTGGGCTTTCCGCTGCCGTGGCTGCGGCTTTCGGTGATCGGCGCGCTGACCTATGAAACGACGGCCGCCGCAACCGCCGCCGCCGCGCAGGGCGTGACGCTCGGCAGTCAGATCACCGACCCCAAGGTGTTTTCCGCCATCGCGTGGGTCATGTCGCTCGGCATCATTCCGGGGCTGGTACTGGTGCCGGTGTTTGGTAAAAAAATCGAAAACGGCGTCATGAAGATCAAAAGCAAGGACAGCAAATGGGGCGACATTTTCATGACGAGCCTGTTTCTTGGCATGATTTCCGCGTTTCTTGGCGTGATCTTTGCCTCCGTCGGCGAAGGCCTCACCGGCTGGATCCCGGTGTTTGTGATGCTTGCCTCCGCGGTTTTGATGCTGCTGTGCGGACTGCTTCGCAAGGCGACCGGCGCAAAATGGATCGAGGACTATGCGTTGCCGATTGCCATGCTGGGCGCTATGGCGCTGTCGATCCCCATCACAAGCTGGATCACATCCATCGTCTGAAAGGAAGGATCGTAATATTATGGAAAGAAGCTATCGTGACCGCGTTCATTTCTCCGGACGCATCTGGTCGTTCTGCTGCCTCACCATGCTGCTTGCCGTTCCGGCGGCAGTCTGCGTCTACTATAACGCATGGCCGTCCATGACCTCCGTACTGAAGGGCTTTGTCGGCGTTGCGCCAATCTTCTGGACGGTCGGAACCATCGAGGTGCTCACCTATGTGCCCATGCTCGGCACCGGCGGCTCATATCTTGGGTTTGTAACCGGCAACCTCTCAAACCTCAAGGTTCCCTGTGCGCTCAACGCCATGGAATCCGCAAAGGTTGAAGCCGGTTCCGAAGAAGGCGAGGTCATTTCCACCATCGCCATTGCAACATCGGCCATTGTCACCACCATCATCATTGCGCTGGGCGTACTGCTGCTCCAGCAGATCCGTCCGTTCTTGGAAAGCCCGATCATGCAGCCGGCGTTTGACAACATCCTCCCCGCGCTGTTTGGCGCGCTCGCGGTTGTTTATGTGTCGAAAAACTGGAAGATTGCACTTGCGCCGCTGGTGTTTATGGTGGTACTGTTTATTGTGATGCCGGGTCTTGCCAGCTCCGTGGGCGTTCTCGTGCCGGTCGGTGCGCTGATCGCCATCGGCGTAGCTCGCATTCTCTATAACAAGGGCATTCTGTGAGGAGGATTGGATGTATATGTGGTGTCTGTATCTCTTGCTCGCACTAGTTGTGATCTTTATCGGAATCCTGCTGGTGCGTACGCTGCGATTCAAGCCCAAGGCGGAAACGCCCGTCGCGGTTGAAGAAGCAAGGGTCAACGGTGAAAAGGCAATTTCAGACCTTGCCGCGATGATCCGCTGCAAAACAGTCTCCTATCGAGACGCGGAAAAGATCGACGAAGCCGAATTTGAAAAGTTTCGCGCGCTGCTCAAAACGCTCTACCCCAACGTGCACAGTGTCTGCAAGCTCGAGCAGATCGGAAAAACCGGACTGCTGTACACGTTAAAGGGCAAGAGCAGCGAAAAGCCCGCCGTATTCATGGCGCACTACGATGTCGTTCCCGTCAATGAATCGCAATGGGAGAAGCCGGCGTTTGACGGAATCATCGAGGACGGCGTTCTCTGGGGACGCGGTACGCTCGACACCAAGGGTACGCTCTGCGGCGTGCTGGAGGGAGCAGAAACGCTGTTGGCAAGCGGCTTTGTTCCGAAGAACGATCTCTACTTTGCCTTTGCGGGCGACGAGGAGATCGCGGGCGATACCCAGCCACAGATCGTGGAAACGCTCCGCAGCCGCGGTATCGTGCCTGCCATGGTCGTGGACGAGGGCGGCGCGGTCGTAGAAGGCGTCTTCCCCGGCGTCGCACAGCCGTGCGCGCTGATCGGCATTGCCGAAAAGGGCATGATGGACATTGCCATGACGCTCAAGAGCAAGGGCGGTCACGCCTCCGCGCCACCGGCACATACGACCATCGGTCTGTTGGCGGACGCGGTGCTTAAGATTGAGAATAACCCGTTCCCGTCGCACCTGACAAAACCCGTCGCGGAGATGTTTGACCTGCTCGGACGCCGTTCGAACTTCGTCTATCGCATGATCTTTGCCAACCTCTGGTGCTTTATGCCGGTGCTGGACGCCCTGTGCAAAAAATCCGGCGGCGAGCTGAACGCCATGATGCGCACCACCTGCGCCTTTACGCAGATGGAGGGCAGCAAAGCCTCCAACGTCCTGCCGCCCTCCGCGACGATCGGCGCGAATATGCGGCTTGTCGGCGGTGATACGATGGATTCCGCGCTTGCTTATCTCAAAAAGCAGGTCGGAAACCCGGATATCGAGATCAGCAAGGTGCACGGCATGAATCCGTCAAAGAACTCCGAGACTGAGGGCTATGGCTGGACGCTGCTCAAGAACGCCGTCGCGCAGACTTGGCCGGAAGCACTGGTATCGCCGTACCTGATGGTTGCCTGCAGCGATTCGCGTCATTATTGCGCGATCTCCGACAATGTATACCGCTTCTCCGCCATGGCGCTGACCAAGGAGGAACGCGGCTACATCCACGGCAACAACGAGCGCATCCCGACCGATAAGATCGTAAAGACGGCGCAGTTCTACCTGCGTCTGCTGCGCTCCTGCTGACAAAAAAGCTACAAATGCAAAACAATTCGGGTATCACGCAAAACGGTGATACCCGAATTTTGTATTGTGTTCATGCACGCGTGCTGCGTGATATTTAAAAAATCATTTATGCCAGCTTCACAAACGACAGGTAGAAATTTGTGTCCTGCTGCGATTTTTTATCAACTGCCAAGCCTTGTGCGCAACACAAATCTACAAAAAAGCTTACATCCTGTTTGGCGTCCTCTTTGATGATTCCATAGCAGGTTTTCAGCTAACAATAAAAGCGATCCTGCTGCCATTTTAGCGGGTTTTCATTGACGTATCGACAAATTCTTTGGTATTCCTGTTCATTTCTGATGATGTGATCGTAAAATCTGTATTGCCATATTTTTCGCCCGATTTTATTCTCGTCCCTGTTTGCGTTTTTTGTGGAAATAGATTTGATGACGCAAATGACGTCGCCAACGGTAGGGCAAGGGCTCTGCTCTTGCCGTTCTAACACGATCACGAGATGAACATGATTGGGCATGATGACATATTGGTCAATTTTAACGCCAACATAACGGTTGGGAATATTTTGTATTTCATCCTGTACAATTCTTCCGATATGGGATAAACGGCAAGAGCAGAGCCCTTGCCCTACGTAAATATTACCAAATATTTGCGCTCGATCGTACGCACATATCGTCACAAAATACGCGCCGTTGGATGAATAATCATACCCTTCCAACCGGATTGTCTTTCGTTTTGGCAAATCCATCCCGATACCGTCCAATCTGGCAAAATGTGAATCATCCACCCCGGCATTGCACGGGCGAACACAGTTCGCCCCTACGCTCCCCAACGCCGTAAAGCATTGCACAGGCGAGCACAGTTCGCCCCTACTGCCTATATCAAAGCGAACCAATCATTCCTTTAGCTGGATTGGCACATATAGGTTTTCGATCGATATGCCGTCCGGTATCATGTATCCGGGCGAGGTGATATGGAACATCGGGTATCGTTCGGGTTTTCCCTCCGCATTTTCATACAGACAGAAGCGATCGCTTTGCGTTACCCAGTCGATGATTGCTTGGCGCGTGTTCAGCCAGTCTGCCGCTTTGTCAATGTCTGCGTCAAGGCACGACGCCACAGCAAACAAGCCTGCGGGAAGATCCACGATCTCAAACCCATCGACCTGATTCTCATTGCAGTCATACGGCAGGGCATAAAACCACTCCTGCGCGCCTTTTTGCTCGTTGTACCACATGAAGTCCCGCGGAAAAAGCTCATGTTTCAGCGACGCATGCAATTTACTGAACCAGCTGTTGAAACGGCTGAATGTTTCTCCGTCTGTCAGTGGGCCGGAATAGGCTGCTTTCATTTTGGGAATTTCCACAATTCTGATGTTTACCATAAAATGCGTCCTCCACAATCGTCATCGATCTGATTGGTTATGTGCAGATCTTCTGACATAGCTGCGCTCAATACGACAGCCGATAGACGGTTTCGCCGCAATCCTCCCTGCCATCGGGCACAAACCCGAGCTTTTCATAGAGCGCGCGCGCCGCTTTGTTTTTTGGTTCGAAGCTGATATAGATGACATGACGCCCGGTATCCTGCCGAATCTTTTGCAGCAAAAGCTGCATGGCGGCATATCCGTAACCCTTGTTTTGATGATGCTCGTCGATCATCAGGCGGTAGATCCAGTATTCTTTGTCCTGTACGTCCATGCAGTACATCGTAAAGCCAATCGGCACATCGCCAAGGTAGATCGCCAGCGGAACGCACTCCGGCTGCACCTTGGACTGCGCAATGGAAAAAGCGTTGGATGCTACAAAATTCTGCTGCTGTGCCGCCACCCGCAGCGCCGCTACCGCAAAAAAATTCGCCCGATTAATTTCCCGCAGGCTGATCTCTCCGACGGTCTTCATGGCTGCACCCGCGCATTGGCAAGGAGTTGCTCTACAACGTATGCAGCACGAATGGCCTTTTCATCGTAGCCGTTTCTGGCGGTGAACGTCGCCGAAAGATTTTTTGTGCCCCTTGCGCAGGGAATTGAAACGCAAGGATTCAGCGAGCTGTATACGTGCTGCGCAATGTCGGCGTCGGCGGATAGAATCAGATCGATGTTGTTCTTCTCCAAAAACCAATCCATCGTATCCGCGTCCGCAAGATAGATGCTCACCTCGTCAGCGCGCGCCCGCTCGCGGTCAGACAGCTCCAAGAGGTATTCCAGCCGCGTCTGCCCATGCGGGATCGCGTTCTCCGCATGGTCGCGGTTATAGACGGCAAGCCGCTGGATCGAAGATATCCCCACCGGCTGCTGCGTGGAAAAATAGGTTTCCAAACTGTCACGCACGCCAAAGTCAAATACCAGCTCTGCATTTTGGCGTATAGAGGACGGAGCGCCCTCCAACGGGTCGTAGGCCAGATCCTCGATCAGCACGGCGCCGCTGTCTCGAAGCGCCTGAAATACCTCCTCCGGCAGGCGGGTCGCGCTTTCATCCAGCAGGATCCGCGTTCCGGCAAGCGCCGAAGCCGTGTCGGCCGGCAAAAAAGTGTCCGGTTCACCGATTGCGACATATTTTCCCGTCTGTTGGAAGCCGTCCTCGGTGCTTGCGCCCTGCATTCCATAGAGCAGCCACGTCGCGTCCTCTACCGACAGCCCGACAGCGCCCGGCACGTCGTATGCGGTGTTGACGGGTATCACGCCCTCTCTGGAAACAAGCGCATGCGAAGGACGAATGCACACGACGCGGTTCAACGCGCCCGCCTCCAGCAGCGTTCCGTTGGTATCCAAGCCAACCGCCAGCGGCGCAAGATGGGTCGCCGCCGCCAGCGCCGCGCCGGAAGCGCCGGAATCCGTACCGTGCGGGCTCGTCAGCTCTCCGCCGAGTGCGCTGAAGTGCAGCGCCGCGTCGCCGATCAGACTGCCGCCAAGCTCATCCAGATTGGTCTTTGCCAGCGGGATCGCGCCCTGTGAAATCAGGAGCCCCACAAGAAACGCGTTCTCTGTCGGGCGGCGGTCGGCAAGCGCATAGGCGCCGCAGGTTGTCGGCACATCACGGGTGTCGATATTGTCGTCCAGCACAAACGGAATCCCATAAAGCGGCGACGATTGCAGGTTTTCCTGATCGCATTTCTGCGCCGCGGCAATCGCGGTGGGAAAAACTGTCAGAACCGCGTTGCAGACGTCGTTGTTTTCCATGCGCTCCATGTAAAATCGGGTCAGATCCTCATAGCTATACAACCCATCGCGCACATCCTGCTGCATCTCCCGTATGGAAATCTCCTCGTCCACGATACGCTGCTGCAAAACCTCCCGATTATCCGGATACCTGGAGACATTTGCCGCACGCGCAGTAACCTCGGGCGTGGACAAAATGACAGTTTGGATTTCTTCGGTGGCTTCCGGCTCCGCATCGACGGACAGATGGGACAAAACGTCGCATCCGCAAAAAAAAGCCGACAGCATGACAGCGCCGGCGCAGGCTAAAAATTTCAATCTCGGCATTCTTTGACCCCCACTGTACTTTATTGAGTATACTATGTGAAGCTATGATCCGCAACGTCGAAAAGGGTGCCGGAACGTAAAATAATTGTGGCATTTGGTCAACGGCGCCGCTGCCGAAAAACAGCGCCGCCGGAATCCCGGCGGCGCTGCAGGCTGCGTTATCGATCGTTTTCTGTTCAATTTGCGGGTGTTTCCGCTTCCTGTGTCCCTGCGCCGTAGAGCAGCGCGTGCACCTTCTCGGCCGCCTTGTCGATGTTGAATTCAATCGCGCTGCCGTTGTCAGAATAACCCCACTCGCCTTCAAACGGCACATGCTCGGTCGAGAAATTCGCCTGCGTGTTCATCAGCGCCGTTCCAAGCTCGACCATCGTCGTCACATCCATATTGGTCGAAACATGCTGTGTAACAAGCGAAATAAGACCGGCGATATTGCTGACGTTCATCTTGTTCAGCACCGTTTTGTATACGACCTGTATGACCTCCTGCTGACGGCTGACGCGGGCAAAATCGTTGCCGCCCTCTCCCTCCTCCAACCCGGAGGTGCGGTTTCTTGCATAGAGCAGCGCTTGCTCGCCGTTGAGCAGCTGCATGCCAGTGCCTTGCACATAGCCGCAGGTACGCCCCTCTTTGTCGATACGGGCGTTGATGACATTGCGTTCGCGCGCGTCCACGTCTATTTCAATTCCGCCAATCTCGTCGATCAGTGCGGAGAAGCCGTCAAACCCGATGGCGACATAATTCTGTACGTCCAGATCGTAATTGAGGTTGATTGTGTTGACAAGCCGTCCAATACCGCCCGAGCTGTAAGCGCTGTTGAGCTTGCCCATATAGGTGCTCTTTTCGCCTTGGATCTTCAGCCAGCTGTCCCGCATGAACGACAGGAGCGCGATCGTGTTCTTGTCGCGGTCGTAGGAGGCGAGAATCACGGTGTCGGCATTGCCGACCGCCTGATCCACAGACGCCTTGGTACGGTTGTCCGTGCCGATCAAGAGCACATTGACGATTCCCAGCGACTTCTGCTCCTCCTGATAAATCGGCTCCGCGGTAGTCTCCGGTTCGCTCGACGGCATCTCATCCAGTACGACAATCTCCGTCGTTCCGCTTTCGTTCGGTGAAACGGTCGGCTTTGCTACGATTTCAACGGCGTCCTTCTGCATCTGCGAAACCACATACCAGATTCCGCCTGCAAGCGCCAGGATCAGAACGACTACCACGATCAGCGCAATCTTTAATCCAGTCTTCATTTGACTATTTATTCCTTCCATTTGATATCCACGGTTACATTTCCAAAATAACGACAGTATCATACCATAATCGTCCTATTGGTTCAAGGACATTTCGATTCTTCAAAATAATGTAACAATCCGCTTTGCGTGGCATTGAAGCCGTTTGCCGTCTGTGTTATCCTGTACCCATGACAGAATTAATACGAAATATTGAAGCCTATCCCCCCTGCAATGAACAGGAGGCGCGCGATAAAGCCGCCATGCTGCGTTTTTTAGCCGCTTCGCCCGACGCGCTCACCCGGGAAAACACGACCGCGCATTTAACGGCCTCCGCCTGGATCGTCAACCGCGCCTGCACGCGCGTACTGATGGTATACCACAATATATTTCATTCCTGGTCTTGGACAGGCGGGCATGCCGACGGCGATTCGGATCTTCTGGGCGTTGCGCTGCGGGAGGCGCGCGAGGAAACGGGGCTTCAACACGTCTCCCCGTTATCAACGGACATTTTTTCTCTGGAGGTGCTCACGGTCGATGGGCACATCAAGCACGGCGGCTATGTATCCTCTCACCTGCATCTCAACCTGACCTATCTGCTGGCAGCGGACGAAAACGAGCCGCTTACGGCAAAGACAGATGAAAACAGCGGCGTTGCCTGGTTTTCGATGGAGGAAGCCGTCGCCGCCTCCAGCGAACCGTGGTTTCAAACGCACATTTACAATAAATTGCAGGATAAGCTGCGCCGGCAGGGTCTGATTTGACCGGCGCTCAGGTTGCGCGCGGCAGGCACGCCGTACGCTCCTGTTATCCGGCGTTTGTGTGCAAGCGCGGGATGTGATACAATAGCACGTATCTTGTCAGAATAGAAAGCGGCGATGGCGCCGTCAATGGGGGAAGCATGGCATTTTTATCCGGCATTACAGACGATATGCTCCGTTATTTGGGGTTTGCGTTTGCTTCGGCCGTGCTTGTCGGGCTGACGCCGGTTTTTGTAAAATCGGGCGCGCGACGCGGGGATGCGCCGGGCAGCGCCGCTCTGTTTATGACGGTGTTCGCCATCTTTGCCGTATGCCTGTGTCTGCTGTCCGGTCAGTTGTCCGCCATGCAGCACATCGACGCGCGCAGTCTTTTGTTTCTTCTGTCGGCCGCTGTCTGCGACGGCGTATACTATTGCAGCATCTTCTATGCGCTCTCCGGCGGGGACGTCAACCGCGTGCTGCCGATGGTGAATCTGGCCGGCGTCTTGGCGTTAATCAGCGGATATTTTCTGTACAACGCCATCCCGGGGCTGTGGAAGCTGTGCTTTGTGGTGCTGATCCTGCTCGGCACGATTCTGATGCTTAGCCGCTCGCAAAAAGCCAAGGGCTACGCCTGGGTCTGGTTTTCTCTTTTGGCCATGGCCGCCGCCGCGGGGCGGCAGGTTCTTGTTCGCGCAGGCGTGGAAAACGTCCCGCAGAATGTGCAGCTTCTGGTTCGCTGTGGAGCAGGCGCCGCTTTGCTGTGGCTGGTTACGTTTTCTACCAATGGATTCCGGCGCATGCAAAAGATGCGCGCCGAAAACTGGATCTTTGTGCTGGTCGCCGCGCTTTGCCTCGGTCTGTCGCAGCTGTGCGATTATTTTGGCGCGCGTTATGGCGACTATTCCGCGCTTGCGCCGGTCGCGCTGCTGTCTTTTCCCGTCGCCATGCTCTTTTCGCGCATTCTGCACAAGGAAAAGCTTCCCGCCAACGCCGTTTTTGGCATGCTGCTGATTCTTGCGGGGCAGTTTGCTCTCTGGATGGATTTTTGATTTCCCGGTCTTGGGATAAGGAGGATAACCATGTATCAACTTTGTGTATTTGATCTGGACGGAACGCTCGTCAACACGATCTCCGACCTGACGGATAGCCTGAATTTTGCGCTTTCCCACTACAACTACCCCACGTTCAGTGAGTTTGAAGTGATGAAGCTCGTCGGTCACAGCACCGCCTATATGTGCAAAAACGCGCTCCCCGAAGCCGATCGCGACGATATGTGGCGTCCCGTGCACCGGGAATTTACCGCGCACTATGAGGAAAACTGCACCAACAAATCCCGCCCCTATAACGGCATACTTCGCATGCTCTCCGAATTAAAGAACGCAGGCTTGCGCCTTGCGGTAGCATCCAATAAGCCGCACAAGCACGCCATGCAGGTGCTTGAAACCCTCTTTCCCAGAGACAGCTTTTCGATGATTCTCGGCATGATGGAAAAATTTGAAAAAAAACCTGCGCCCGACGCGCTGCAATTTGTGATGGATTATTTCTCCGTCGATCCCGCCAGCACGGTCTATGTCGGCGACTCGGAGGTGGATATTGCCTTTGCGCACAATGCGGGCGTGGACTGCATCAGCTGTTCGTGGGGACTGCGCCCGCGCAGCGTTTTGATTGAAAGCGGCGCAACCTGTATCATAGACGATCCGGAGGAGCTTGTGGAAAAAATACTGTAAGCAAAAATCTCGCGGGACGTCGATTGGGCGTTCCGCTATGTTTTTATTCTCCCTGTTGTAAAAAAGTGTGCTTACTCCCGATCCGGCGCGGTAAGGCACACTATTTCTTTTTTTGGGCGGCGGCGCACGTTGATCTGCCCGTATACGCAGCCCCGCGACTGTGGTAAAATAGAAAAAAAACAAAGGAGATGAAAGCCTTGCTTCGCATTGCGCAATGTACCGATTCCTTTCTGCCGATCGCAGACGGCGCCGGCCGCGTATCGTACGCCTATGCGGACGCGCTTTCCCGCCGCGGTCACGAATGCTATGTGATTACGCACCAAAAGAATACCGGCTATCGCGGCGCCTTTCCCTTTGAAGTGCTGGACTATATCGCAATGCCGATGCTCAACGCACCGCAGTACCGCACGGGGATTGCGGCAGTTGACAAACACTATACCAACCGCGCCGACGCCATCGGCTTTGACATTGTTCACGCGCATACGCCCGGCGTCTCCGGCAGCGAAGCGCTGCGTCTTGCAGACCGCCTGCGCATCCCGCTGATCGGTACGTTTCACCCGAAATACTGCGAGGATCTGCTGCACGCTACCTATACCGAAGCTTTGCAGAACTTCGGCAGGCGGCAGATCGCCGATTTTTACAATCGCTGCGACGCCGTATGGACGGCCAACGAGCACGGCGCCGCCCTGCTGTCCGACTATGGCTGCACCAGCGACATTGCGATCATAGAAAACGGCGCGGCGACCACGGAAACCGATCCCGCCGCCATTGCGGCAGCGCGCGCGACCTACCATCTTTCCGATGCGCCGATTTTGCTGTA
Source organism: uncultured Oscillospiraceae bacterium (assembly GCA_964636685.1). Lineage (GTDB taxonomy): Bacteria > Bacillota > Clostridia > Christensenellales > CAG-138 > CAZWUK01. Next base: position 17,624 of record CAZWUK010000004.1, on the reverse strand, counting down.
TGTCGGCCGGATCGACCGCCGCGCGGATCTCAAGCCGCTCATCCAAGCAGCCGCGCTTCTGAAGGAACGCGACGTTGCGTTTCAAATGCTGTTTGCCGGCATGGGGCCGGACGAGCAGCCCGCGCGCAATCTTTCCAAGCGGCTTGCCGTGTCCGCCAACGTCCGGTTTCTCGGCTACGTTGCGGATCCCTATCTGCTCAACGGGCTTTATGCGGGCGCATCGCTGCTTTTATTTCCGCAAAAAAACGTCTCGGCGGGAATCGTCCTACGCGAAGCCGCCGCGCAGGAAACCGCAGCGCTGATAACCGAGGGCAACCGCACGGCGGCGCCCATCACCGACGGCGTCAACGGACTGATCTGCGGCAGCAGCGACGAGGAGATTGCCGACCGTGTACAGGCGTTCTTATCCCGTCCGGAGCTTGCCGCGCAGCTCGGAAAAGCGGCAAGGCAAACCATTGCCGTCCCCTGGGATACGATATTTGACCGCGTTGAACAGCGTTACGCAGCGCAAACCCGTCGTGAAAAGAAATCCATCGTACGCAAGCGCGGACTGTTCCGCCGCGAGCTGACCGCCGTGGATCAAACGCTGGAAAAGCGCACGCTGGATCTGATGCAGCGCTTTCTGGCGCAGGACATGCAACACATATACGCCTATCCGCATACCAGACAAAAGCAGGCGCAGCCGCCTGTGCTGCAACATCGTCCCCTCCCGCGGGCAACCCCGGAGTCGCAGGGGGTTCACGCCTCTGCGATTCTGTCCCTGTTCGACGCGGTAAACGCCGATCCGGAGGCAAACGGGCAGGAGTTGATTGTGCTCCGCCACGGCAAGGTCATCGGCGAAGGCTGTTGGGCGCCCTACGACGCGCGATATCCGCACCAGCTATATTCGCTCTCCAAAAGCATCACCAGCACCGCCATCGGCCTGTTGGTTGACGACGGGCTCTTACAGCTGGACGAGCATTTGGTGGATATTTTCCCCGACAAGGCGCCGGACAACCCCGATCATGCCTCCTATCGCCTCACCGTAAGACATCTTCTCAGCATGAGCACCGGCTGTCGGTTCAACGAGGTAGGCACGGCGCTCGGCGCCGACTGGGTTCGAGAGTTTCTGCACGCCGACGCCAAATTCCCCGCCGGAACCGCGTTTGAATACAATTCCATGAACACCTACATGCTCGCGGCGGTCGTGCAGAAAAAGACCGGCGATACCATGCTGCATCTGCTCCAAAAGCGTATATTCGATCCGCTCGGCATTGTGGAAGCGACCTGGGAAACCTGCCCCAAGGGCGTCGAAAAAGGCGGCTGGGGACTCTCGCTGACGCTGGAATCCGTTGCAAAGCTCGGGCAGCTCTATCTCAACCATGGCCGTTGGATCGTAGACGGAGCGCAAAAGCAGCTGCTCAGCGAGGCTTGGGTCAGCGACGCTACGCGGCCGCAGATTGATACGCCCAACGGCGAATGCACCTTCGGCTACGGTCATCAGATCTGGATGGCGCCGCATCCGGGCGGCTACCTGTTCAACGGGGCGTTCGGGCAGTACATGATCGCTCTGCCGGATCTTGACGTGGTCGTCGTGCTATTTTCCGGCACCTCCAAGCTGTTTGCGCAGGGCGGCATGATGTCCTATGTAGACAGCGCATTTTCGCAGGTGTCCGATGCGCCCTATCCGGAAAACCCAGTTGCCATGGAAGCGCTCCGCGTCACGCTCGCGGGCTTGACCTGCCGCTATCGGGCCCCGTTCTACCGCGCAGAGCTCCCGACCGCGGATTTTTCAGTGTTGACAGGCTTTCTTGCGGGAAAGGTATACACCTTCTCGCCCAATCTTGCCGGACTTCTGCCCACGGTGGTGGCGAGCGTACACAACAACTACTCCACAGGTCTAACGCGGCTTTCCGTAAAGCAGGACGGGCAGGGCGGGCTGCTGCTCGACTTTGACGAATCGAGAGTTCGAAACACCCTCCGTCTGACCGACGCGCTGTATACGCCATCCGCTGTCATGAGTCTTGGCGATGAACATCAGGTACGCACTGCGGCGCAGTTTGGCTACCTTTCGCCGGCGGAATTTGTTCTGGTGCTCTGCGTTTGCTTTATCGAAACGCCCTGTACACGAATCCTGACTTTTTCCTTTCGAGAGGATCGCGTAACGCTTCTGTGCGATGAATCCCCCTCCGTCAAAGACGCTTCCGCGATGCTGCTCGAGCTTGCTGGCGTCACGCGAATGGAAGCTTTTCGCATGATGATGCCTCTGCTTAAACAGAATAATCTCCAAAATCGTCTGCGTACCTATACGACCACACAGGCGGAAGGACGTCTGTAAACCGGCTTGCCGCCATATTTCGCCCAATAAAAAAATCCACGCGCAAGGGTGTCCTGCCATAGGGATTTGGTATCCCTGAAAAACTCGGCATAGTCGTGATAAGCGGTCAACATTCAAATTCTGCTCTTTCACGGCATCGAGTGTGGCTTTCAGCACCGCAGCCCGCTCCGTCAGGTCTTTTTGCTCGGCTTCATAAGCATCCGGCATTTTGCGAAAACGCTCCTCAAAGATTTTCTCCATCACATGGTCTTGGAAAGGCACTCATTATTTTTTCCAGCGCGGCGATCTGCGACTGTCCCTGCTCGTATTCCTTCAGTGCATGACGCATTTGACTTTGGGTACCGAACCCCTTACAATATTGATAACACATTTACTCAAATTAACTGTTAGGGGGTGCGTGAGAAAAGGAGACGTATAACATGAGAAATTACAATAATAAGTCTTTTGTTTTATATTGAAATCTTTGCGCAAGTTCACAGCAAGTCATGCCATTCTCTTTCCGTATTTGCACATACTTAATCGCAGGCATAATTGGCAGCTCCATCTGCTGCTCATAGAGATGAAGGTGAACACATGATAAAACCGCTCACCAATAAAAGCCCTACCACCTTTCGGGCTGAATGGCGCGGGGTTCTCTGCGGCTTCCTGTGGTTTTTTTGCTCCATGTACAGCTTTGATGAGCGTCTTGCAAGTCAATGGATCGTATTTTCCTTCATTTTTCTTGTGGCGTTGGCAATGGTGATACTTGGATTGGTTTTTGGGGCAAGCCCGGAAACGCTGTCGAGTATTGCCCGGTTTACCGTGCCTGTTGGTGCAGTCTGCACCGGCGTGATGGCGTTGCTGCCTGCGGGCGCGTATACAGCACTTTACCTGTTGTCGGCTTTTTGCATGGCACCCCTTTTGCTGCGCCGGATTTACGGGGTGGTGGAGACCGCCGGCGAGAGCCGCCGCTTTCGGGGCTATATGTCAGCCGTTGCTGTCACAATTCTATTACACACGGCATGGATCCTGCTGCCGATGGATTACCCTGTCAAGTACCCCCTGCTCTCGATAGCGGCATTGCTGGGCTTGGCAGAGACTTCCCGCAGTCTTCCGCCGATTGTTCCTGTTAAGCCAGAGCGGCAGAACTTCCCCGGAAATAGGCGACGATTTTTCTGGGCGGCCGTTGCTCTTGCCCTGCTGCTAATGACAAATTTCACCTTCTCCGTTATACATACCCATATCGCGTGGAAGCCGGCAGATGAGAATTTGCTTTTAACATTGCTGGGAAGAATGCTTCCGCCGGTAGGCTTTTTCCTGTATGCGCTTTTTGCCGACCGAAAAAAGGAGCGCATTGGTTTTACACTGGGTCTTTCCCTGGCGCTGATTGGACTGATCCTTGTATTCCTGCCCGGAGACAGTCTTTTTTTGCTTCCCCTCATCGTCACTGATGGAATCGGCGGCACCTTCACTGAATATTTTATTCTGACAATGTCCCTCTACTTCATTGCCCGTAGCAGTCACCCGGTCTTGACCGCAGCCGGAGGTTTTGTGGTATTTTTGTTGGTCTCCGCATTGGATTGGGTGGGAGAAATGTGGTATCCTCCTTTTCTAGTATACGGAAGCATTACGATTGAGATTGTTGTGCTGGCGGCGCTTCTTTCCGTACTTCTGTTGGCCGTGGTTTTTTATCTGTTGGATGGGCAGGAGGAGCAGGCACTGGTACTGGCTATTTGGGGCCGTAATCGAAAAGACGCGGACGGAAAACAGACAGCGCCGATTCACACAGTCCCCTCCCTCGCACGTTCCGAGCAGGCGTTGGATGCGTTGCCTTCCGAAGCGTTTTCGACTGCGGAGCGTGACATGGCCGCATTGCTTTGTCAGGGCTATACCCATGGGGAAATCGCCAAACGGCTGTCTGTTCCCGCCGCCACGGTGAAGGCGACGCTGCAAAACGTTGCGGGAAAAATCGAAGCGGAGCGCTCCGGTGAATTGGGAGCACTGCTGCAAGCTGCGGTCGCGACCTACATGCTGACCGACAGAGAATCACAGATGCTGCGGGGTCTGGCGGAGGGAAAAACCAGCAGCGAGCTCGCGGCGGAGCTTTTTATCAGCGAATCGACTGTGAAGTTTCATGTGCGTAATCTCTTGAAGAAATTATCTATCGAAAGCCGCTATCAAATTCCGAATTGGCTTAAAGAAATGAAAAAATGAAAAGGCAAGCTGTTTTCAGCGTCGAAAGTTTCTTCCGACGCTCTTTTTTTGTCCAAAATCCCAAACCTATCCTTTTTCAAGCAAAACCTAACCTCCACGCCGGCCGCATTTTACCTTAAACTAATCTTATAAGCAGGTTCCAAAGGAGGTGAAACGCAGGAGAAAACCGGCTGTTGGAAAGCCCGATGCACCGTTACGACACGCCCTGCATAGAAGCCGTTCTGCCAAAAGGTTTCCTGTTGTGGGACAATCAGGAACAGGGGAAACTATGAGAAAAAGAAGCGTTGCGATTTGTTGTGTGCTGCTTCTGTTATCCGGCCAAGAGGCACAACGGAGGGTTGCCGAAGATCGGTACCGGAGCCTATCTCAACATCGGCGACTAAGCTGTTATGCCAAAAACGACAGCCGGCACGTCGGAATTGAACACGGTGTCTGTGCTGCCGGAGAGAGATATGTTAAAAATTAAATGAAGGTGATCTACCATGAGAAACAAAATATTATCTCCGATATTATGCTTTTTAATGCTGGTTTTATCATTCAGTACCCTTACCGGCTGCGGTAAGACAGAGGAAATGCTCCCCGCGTCCCAGACGGATACAGCGAAGGTCGCGGCAGAGGAAATGCTCCCTGCGTCCCAGGCGGAGACAGCGAAGGTAACGGCAGAGGAAATCATATTGCCGAGTGCAAAGCAAAAAGCGGATTTTCTCATCCCAGATGGCATTCCATCGAATTGGGAGAGCTATCAGGCATTTTATCTGCGGTTTATGGAGAAGTTGTCGGAAAAGCAGGCAGAGCTTGACGCGGCGGCGGCCGCCGCCGGGCTTTCCGAAAATACATACTATGAGATGCTGCGAAACGATGTCGAGTGCAGTCTGATTATGCCGGTAGAAATCTACGACAGCCTCAAGGCATTGAAGCCGGAGGAGTTGGCAGAGATGAACAAAGGCGCCGAAGATTATCGCTACCTGTTTGAGACAGCTTCGGTGTCCTGTCTTATGACCTGGAGCGCACTGGAGGATCTGATAGTACGGGCTGACGGATATACAGGGTTGTGTACAGCACTGTGCGAGGGCAAGGATGTATTTCAGCTTACAACCGATGCCAGGGACATCACGGAGGACAGCTCGCTGCTCGAACAGCCGTTATTTAACGGGCTTCTTCCACCGTTAGATATGTACACGAAGGTGCTGTTGTGTGATGAGCGTCTCAGCGGCTACGGGATGGAGAATCCCGCTGTTTATGCCATCGCCTCTGATAAAATCAAAGAGGTGGCGCAGGCAGAGGTCTATGTACAGTCACTTCGTGAAAAGGGGCTCTACATAATGGGCGAATTATTCAACGGGACAGAGGATCTTGCTAACACATGGTACGGCACCTGGGTGGGTGATGACGGAACAAACCTGTTCGTCTATGTTGCGTATGTGGGCTCGGAGTGCGAGGAAGGCAACGAATACATTGAGAATTTTGCAAAGGACTGTCATTTTTTGATCCTTGCTTCCAACTTTGATTTTACACGGTGCGCAAATGTGGCGATGCAACACTATTTCGGGTGATAGAGGAAGCTCTGCTCAAAAGCGCTCTTTTAAAAGGCCGAAAGATATATAAAGAAACAAAAAAGAGAAAATATCATGAAAAGTCAAGACCGCCCGTTTCGATAGTGCTTTTTTATCGCATTTTCACATTTTTTCGTCATGTTCTACCGTGGAGATGGTAAAGTTGTTCTTCCCGGCTTCTTTGGAACGGTACAGCGCTGCGTCCGCGCACCGGTACAGCTTTTCGAAGCTTGTGCCGGCGCCGTTTGCAATTGCAATGCCGACGCTGCAGGTCGCGCTGATCTCGCCGCCGCGCCCATCCTGCAAGCGCATCTCACTGCACAGCATGGCCGCCTTCTTTTGAATGCGCTCCACGGAACCGATGTTTTTGACAAATACTCCAAATTCATCGCCGCCCATCCTTCCAAGGATATCCGTCTTGCGAAAGATCGACTGCATTCTGCCCGCATAGGCGCGCAACACCGCGTCCCCGCATTGATGCCCGCAGTTATCATTGACCGATTTAAAATCGTCCACATCCAGCATTAAAAACGCATGGGTTCCGTGACTCTCGGGAGCTTGAAGAAACCGATCCGTTTGCAGCTGCATGTTTCCGCGATTGGTGAGCTTTGTCAGCGAGTCCCGTTCCGCCATTTGCTGCAAGATTGCCATATCGCTCTTTTGTTCGTCGATATTGGAAAGCTTCCCGATCACGCGCGTCGGCGTCCCGTTCTCGTCCTCGACCGTCATGTACTCCACCCGCTGCCAGCGCGGATTTCCATTGGCGTCTATGATGCGAAACTCCGTATGCGCCCGCAGTTTTCCATCGGTAATCTGCTGCCCCAAGCGGTAGTATTTTTCCATATCCTCCGGGAAGATGTGCGGATTCTTTTCGTTTAACTGCGAAAGCTTTTCGCAGAAGGGCTCAAATCCAAAAATATCCTTGAAATTATCGTTGAACGTGAAGGTGTCCTGCGTCAAATCGCCAAAAAACAACACGCTGTCCGATAATGCGTTCATAAGCTCATAGCTTTTTTCGCTCTGGCGAAGCCGCTCCTTTTCCTGTAGCAGCTGCTTGTTGCGCTTGCGTTCGTGATACAGCAGATAAGCGACCGTCAGCGCCATGCCAAGGACGGCTGCGCTCATACCGATCCACAGCGTTTTTTGAAGCGTGGCGCTTTGCGCCGTCACCACGCTTTCCGGCACAATGTTGACGATCGACCAAGCGTTGTTTGCCGCAAGCGGCGAAACCGCGATATACCGGTGCTCCCCGGCAATCTCACAAAGCATCGTCGCCGACGCTCCGCTGTTGATCGCGTCCTTGATGCGCTGCGCGCAGGGATATGCCGTGCTCCCGCTGCTCAGGCTGGCTTTCACCAGATCCGTTTCGTCCTGCGACGCGGCTGCCGCAATCAGCTCCCCCTGCGAATTGCACAGGAAGGTATCGATGCTGCTTTGGAACATTGTGGTGTCAAGAAGCGTAGAAAACATCTCCGGTTCAAAGCTGCCGTGCAATACGCCGACGACCTGCTGCCTTTGAAATACCGGTATCGAAATGATGATCCGCTGATAGCCCTTTACAGCGGAAACCTGAATCCACTGTATGGCGCGCTTTCCCAAAATACTCTCCTGAAAGTAACTGCGGTCGAAGATGTTGGTCGTATACCCCGTCGATAGAAGTGAAAAGCCCGTTGAATCGCTGAACCCCAGCATATAAAATTCGCTCGCGTCGGAAAAATTTGACAGTACGTCTATGATCTCCTCCGGCGAGGCTTCTCTGTCGCGCAAGCTCCCAATGTGCGCAGCCAGCCCCTCGAGCACAGCGTACTGCCCCTCCAGACGCGCGGTAATCGTCGCCTGCTGCTGTACCGTCGCATCTTGCAGCTGTATCAGCGCAAGGTCGCGCAGCTCCCGCTCCGTCTCTTGCTGCACCACCAGCAACGGCAGTATTACAAAGAGCAGCGGCATCAAAAACAAATACCACATGCTCCTGTTTCGTTTGTGTTCCAATCGCTTATCGTTCATTCCTCATATATCCTATGATTTGTTACAAAAGCATTGTATCACATCACTTCTCCGATTGCAACTTATGTAATTGTCGAATCGCGGTGTATTCTATTTTTTGTTCAGTCCTGTTCGTCTGCGTCTCCCGTTTTTGTCCCTTCCACCCCGATCCCGATGGGATTTATGGGGATTTCCACTGTAAACGTCGTTCCTCTGCCGATCTCGCTATCCAGCTCGAAGGCGCCGTGCATCAGCTCGGTCAGTTCCCTTGCTATGGCAAGTCCCAGCGAGGCGTTCGCCGAAGTTCTGACCTGCTGCGCCGCAAACGGGTGAAACAGCAGCGCTTTTTCCATATCGTCCATGCCGCTTCCGTTGTCTGTCACAATAAAGCGGAGCGACATGCCCTCGTCCCGATTATTCTCCATAACCGCAAGCGAAACTCGGCCCTGCGCACTCACCGCACGCACGGCATGGGACAAGAGATTGTTCAATATTTGCGTGCAATGCTGCGGATCGCCCATCACACGGTCGGCCGTGATGTCAAAATAGGAGCAGGACATCTTCGCCTGCTTCTTGCGGCATTGCGCGGAATAGATCGACACGATCTCGTCAATCAGCGCGTGTATTGAAAACTCCTCGTCATGCAGTTCGAGAGAGCCGTTTTCAATGGAGGACAGATCCAGCACATCGTTTACCGTGCAGAGCAGCGACCGCGACGCGCCGGTGAGCTTGTCCATGGTAAGCTCCAGCTTGTCGTTTCCCTTGATCTGTCGTTTCGTAGAGATAGCGGCGTTCAATATCGCGTTGAGCGGCGTGCGCATCTCGCGGGAAACGCGCGAAAGATAGGCGCTCTTGGCTCGATTGTCAGTCTCTGCCCGAGCCGCCCGTTCCGTCAATTCACGCGTCTGGGCGTTCAGCGTCTGATAGCGTTTTCTGTTAACCGCCGCAAGAATTGTTGGCAGGAGCAGGAGCGCGACGAAAGCCCCGAGCGCAATCAACAGCGGCGTGCTGTATTTTTGCGCCAGCTCCAAAATCGACAGCGAACGATCGGCGGAGGTGGTATTGGAAATAACCGCTTCGGCACGGTCGCCGGCGGAAAGCTGATCGATGGACTTATTCAGAACGGAAAGCAGCGTGTCGTCCGGCTGTACAAGCCCGATGCAGATTCGATACGAGACGCTTTGTCCCGGCGCCGCTGTCAGGCAGGAGAACCGCGGGCGCAGCAGCTGCTGCTCGGCCAGATACCGGTCGCAGTACGCTGCCTGCGCATCCCCTGCGCACACCACCTGCATACAGTCCGAAACATTGGCATATTGCTTGATCTGCGCGCCCGGATATGTCTTTTTTACAGCGTCCTCCAGTCCCGTTTCTCCGGCAGGAATCGCTATCACGGCGATATCCGCCGCGTTCTGCGCCGTCTTTTCCCGGATCTCAACCCATTCGGAGGTAAAATACAGCTCCGTCAGCGTCACGGGCGACGGGCCCTGCTGCGTGGGAAGCGCCGCGCCGATCAGATCGATGCCGTTTTGTTCATAGTAATCGTTTCCCGCAGCGCGGACGTCCTCCGGCACAGAAACGAACGTAAACTCCAATCCGCTGACAGTCTCGATCCGTCGCAGCAACGCCACCAGAATTCCATCCGGCAAATCGGCGTCCGTCGTCATATGGGAAAGCGGGGCTTCATTTTTCGGCATGCCGACCGACAGAACGCCGGCGCTCTCGATATACTGCACCTCATCGCGCGAAAACAGCGCGCCCTCAAAGGCCGCGTCGCCATAATACGTTTCGTACAGCTCCGCTTCAAACGTTGGAAACAGGGAATGGATCCGGTCGATGGCGTCGTTGAGACGGCTCAGCAGCGTCTGCGCATCCTGCCGGCAGGCAAAATAGACGGCTTGCGCGCCAAACCGCGCCACGGTCTTGTAGCCGCTGTGCGTGGACAGAGAACCCGTCACGATCAAATCCACATCGCCTGCGTCCAATGCCGCCGTCAGCTTTTCTTCATCGTCAAAAAAACGCGTTTCACAGGAAAATCCGTTTGCCGCCGCGTATGCGTAAAACGCCTCCGTCTGATCGCCCGTCGTGAGCAGCCCCGCGCGGCACCCGGCCATCGCGGGAAAATCCTCGTAATAGATCGCGCCGTTATCGGCAAAGGTATAGATCACATTGGTTTCGTCGCCGATCGGCATCGCGGAAAAGTCAAAGAACAGATCTCGAACCTCGCTGTAACGCATCCCGCCGATCAAATCGATCTGACCGCTGCGCAGCATAGCGAGACAGTTTTCCCAACTGTCGGTCACAAAGCGATAGCTCCAACCGGTATAAGCGGCGATTTTTTCCAAATACGCCGCACCGTAACCGGCATACTCCCCGTTCTCCTCGCGGTAGAGGAAGCTGCTTCCCTCCGGGCATCCGACGGTAATCGTCTCCCCCTCCGCCCGCGTGGGCGCCGGGCAGAGAAGACTCAGCACCGTAAGCGACAATATGAAGAAAATAGTCAGATTTCTATTACGCATGTTGTTATCCTATACCGCTGTTGGCAAGTCGTTTCGTTGGCCCTGTTTCCGCCGGATCAAAAGATACGATAGTACAGCTTTCCCAGCCAGTCAAATCCAATATTGAGCTTTGGCAGGATCCCCTTCTGCATGAGAAGACCCGCCAACAGCCAGAGAAGCAAAATATTCAGCAAAACGAGAAAAATCACCGACCAGACGCTGCGTTTGCGCCGTTTCTCCGCGCTCTTTCGGGATTCCGTCCGTTGTTTGCCATGTTTCGCTGTTTCCGGGAGCGCGGCGGTCGGCGCAGTCGAAGGCGCGGGCGGCGCCGGGTGCGGCGGCAGCCGCTGCGCGGCGTCATGCGACCGGCACAGCGCCTTCTCCATGCAGATTTGCAGCAGCGCATAAAAGTTTGCGACCTGCCTGCCCGTTTGCAGCACGGCAAACGCGTAACGGAACGCCGCTTCCGTGCGGTTTTCCAGCTCCGCCTCGTTCTCCGTTTTTCCCTGTGCCGACAGCAGCAAAGAGGCGCGGTACTTATGCCACAACGTACTCATGGCCAAACGCTCTCCCCGGGCGGCCTCCCGCATCAGGGCGGCGTCATTGTTCTGTTCCAATGATAGTTCCCCCGTAATCAGAATCGTTCCTATTGTACCATGAACAATCGGTATAAAAAGTAAAAAGATTAAGAACGAAGTCTTTTTTTTTACTTTTTCACCGGAGGGGTTTCCTTTTCGACGCCTTTCTCCGGAAAGGCAAAAGAAAAAAGAGGGCGCAAGGCGTCCTCCGGTCTGTCAAAAAGTTCTGCGGGGTTCGGGGCTCGCAGTCCCCGAAGTTTTCGTTCCGGCTGCGGGCAAAACCGCCTTCGTCGTTTCGGGCGGTTCCCCTATGCTTTCTGCCGAAAACCCTGCGGGTTTTCGGCAGAAAGCGGCGATACGGTGGTCGAAGCCGCCGTCACAGCGTTCTGTTCCACTGTTCGATGATGCGCGTCCACGGCATGGCGCAAAGCACGACGTACCATACGGCGAAGGCAAGCCCCGCGATCCGCAACACCGGCAGTTTCTCCCGCGCAAGACGTACGGCGCACAGCAGCGTCAGCGCCGAGAGGAATATCAAAAACCACATCGGCAGTATCCGGAAAATGGTCAAGCCATAAGCGCCGATATACAGCGAGAGCCGGAGTATGGCGGATGCAAGCAGCACGGCGGTCGCAACCAGCAGTAAATACTTTGCCACCGTCAGCGCACCGCTGTTCTTGCCATAGCGAATGCACAATCCCAGCAAAGCAAAGTTGATGACCGCGACCACGCAGATTTCCGAGAACCCGCGCCGGGCATATTCGGAATAGGTATATTCTGCCGGCAGCCTGCCGCCGAACAAATACCGGAACTGCACATAGCCAAACACCGCATATACGCACAGCAGCAGTATCAGCACCGTCAGCATGCTCGCCGGCTCCCACGCAGGCGCGCGCCGTTCCTGCAGCGCTGGTTTTTTCTCCCATGCCGCATTATACAGGAACGAATAAAACAGGATCGCCACGATCAGTATCACAATCGCATGGGAAAACAGCGTGCCAAGACGCAGGTTGCGAAACAGCGACGTAAACATTCCCGCCATCACCGAATCCGCGCGTACCAGAAGCCACAGCACCAGCACCGTGAGCGGAAGTCCGACGGCAAACCCCAGTAAAATCCGTCGCGTCATGCCCTGCTTCTTTGTTTGCAGCGTCGCCGCCAGCGCGCCAAAGCACTTTCCGATGGCCGTGAATGGTTTGACAAAGAATCCGGCAAACCATGCGGGGATCACCGCGCCTTCCCGTTGCAGCGGAATATCGTAAGTGGTCACGACCATGTGCAGCATCAGCAACGCCGGAACCGCTGCAAAATCGATCAGCCGCAGCGTCAGCAGCGCGTCCTTTGCATCTCCGGGTTCCATGCCAAGGTGTGCGCTTCTTACAATATCAAGCGCGCATAATACGACTGCCGCTACCGCCAGCAGTGTGGCGGATTTGTTTTTCAGGATCTTCTTTCCCCTGAGCGCATAATGAACGACCAGATAGCAGATCCAGAAAATCGGCATAACGCAATGGATCTCACGCCGAATTAGAATATCAAAGACCACACCCAGCAGCAGCGCGGCCAACAGCAGCCACTTTTGCGCTTTTGTATAGATCGGTTTCTCCACAGGAATTTGATTCTGGGTCGAATTATCAAACGGCTGTGCCAATGGCTGTTCCATGCGGTTGCCTCCTTCTATTGCGCATCCGCCGCCTGCGGCGGCTCGGCTATGTACTCCAAAATATCGGCCGGCTGGCAATCCAGCGCTTTACAGATCGCGTCCAGCGTGGAGAACCGGATCGCGCGTCCCTTGTTGTTCTTCAAAATGGAAAGATTCGCCAGCGTAATGTCCATGCGCTTTGCAAGCTCTGCAAGCCCAATCTTCCGCTTTGCCATCATCACGTCCAAATTCACCTGTATCATATGTTCACCTCAGATCGTCAGGTCGTTTTCGCACTTTGCTTCCACGGCCTTTTGAAAAACCTCCGCCAGCGTCAGAGAGAACATGCCGCACATGCCCACCGGCAGCGCGCCGACTACCAGCAGCGGCACCGCTTCAAACGCGAGCGTCAAAAACGCGCATGCCATCACGCCAAGCGCTACAAAGCCCATAATACGCAGGCGCTTTACATTTTCCTCCACAAACGGGTCTTTGGACAACGACTGCATCATCGAAAACAGCACGAATCCAATCGTCTCGCATCCGAGGATCGATACAATTGCAAGTCCGCCGGAAACATAGCTGCACCAGTTGCGCCCCCGCAGATCAAAAAACAGTCCCCCGCCGGAATAACCGCCCATTGGCACAACGACACAAACGAGCAGCCCAATGCCTAGAATCATTCCCAACAGGATGAGCACACGAATCACCGCGTGTAAAGCCTTGTTCATAAAAAAATATCGCCTCCTTGATCGGATGGCGATAGTATAGCATCGGTATTATCGATTGTCAATAAATATTTGTTGTTTTATCTGATATTATTCTCGTTTATCAATCATCTTACCCGGAAAATCGTACGCGGGCAGTTTCCTGCAAGCGCATCGCTGATCCTGTTTTTTCCGCTGGTGATAATCACGGTCGTCCCGTTTTTGACGGGCGACTTGATAAAGTCCAGCTTGGCGCGCGCGCCGTTTGCGCCGGGGCGGCTCGCGCCCACGCAGCTCTTTTGCAGCTCGTCGATGCCCAGCAGCACCTCCTCGGCGTTCTTTCCCTCTACGGCCGGAACAAGCGTATCCGGATCAGTCGGATCCCGATAGATACCGTTGCTGCTCGTCATAATCAAAAGATACCGCGCATGCACCAAATCACAGATGACGGAGGCGGTTTCGTCGTTGTCGATGCACTCCACCGCGTGATTTCCATGCTCGCGCAGATGCGCAAGCTCCATCTTGCGGATTTCTTCAATGCTGACAGGATCGTTGTAGTTGACGATCGGGATCGCGCTCTGCCGAGCTGCGCGCAGCAAGAAGTCCTTGATATGCTCGCGCTTTCCGGCGTCGTTGAAATGCGTGTGCTCCACAAGAAGCTGCCGCACGGAATAGCGGTCGGGGATATACCGGCGGTATTCCATCATCAGCACAGCCTGCCCCTGCGCGGCATAGTCGGACTTGATCTCCTCGGGGTCGCCCGTCAGCTCCTGCCCCGTCCTGCGGATATAGTCCAGACGGCCGATCTCGGTGGCGCCGCTTGACACCCAGATCATGCCGGGGCGCAGCTCACTGCCCAGCCGCGAGAAAATATTGTAATCGACGTCATTGTCCGCTTTGCGGATCAGCGCCATCGAACCGATCTTGCCAACCACCTCATAATCAAACTGCATCGTTCTTCCTCAAATGAATCAGACCGCCGCCAAATGCGATCTTCGGCGGTGGAAGTTCTTTCTTAGCTCTGTACCAAATACGCGCGGATAAAGGGCTCGAGCTCGCCGTCCATCACCGCCTGGATGTTTCCGTTTTCCACACCCGTCCGGTGATCCTTCACCAGCGTGTACGGCTGGAATACATAGCTGCGGATTTGGCTGCCCCACTCGATCTTCTTCATCTCGCCCTTGATCTGCGCCATGTGCTCCTCGCGCTCGCGCTCCTGCAGCTCGGCCAGCTTGCCGCGCAGCATGCGCATCGCCGTCTCGCGGTTTTGGATCTGGCTGCGCTCGTTCTGGCACTGCACCACGATGCCGGTGGGCAAATGGGTCAGGCGAATGGCGGAGGACGTCTTGTTGACATGCTGTCCGCCCGCGCCGCTCGAGCGATAGGTATCTACGCGCAAATCGTCGGGATCGATTTCAATATCACTGTCGCCGTCATCAAAGATCGGGGTCACATCCAGCGATGAAAACGAGGTATGCCGCCGTCCGGAGGAGTCAAAGGGCGACATGCGCACCAGACGGTGCACCCCCTTTTCCGCCTTGAGATAGCCATAGGCGTTCTCGCCGTCCACTTCGAAGGTGACGGACTTCACGCCCGCTTCGTCGCCATCGAGCATATCCAGCTCCCGCACCGCCCAGCCGCAGTTTTCGCAGTACCTGGTATACATGCGGTAGAGCATCTCCGTCCAGTCCTGCGCCTCCGTGCCGCCCGCGCCCGCGTGGAGCGAGAGGATTGCGTTGGAGTTGTCGTAGGGGCCTTTGAGCATCTGGGCAAGCTGCAGCGCTTCCACCTTCTCCACATATGCCGCCGTCTCGGCCTTGATCTCGTCCACAAGGCTGTCGTCCTCTTCCTCCTCCGCCATCTCCACCAACGTGTTGATGTCCTCCGACTGCGTGACGACCTTCTTATACTTGGCGAGCTTGCTTTGCAGCATCTTGACGCGTTGGTTGACCTTGTTGGCGTTTTCCACGTCCGTCCAGAAGTCCGCTTCGCCCATTTGTTCTTCCAGATCGGAAAGCTCCTTCTGTATCCCTGTGGGATTCAGCGCCGCTCCAACCTGTTTGAGCATCTCGTCCGCCTGCTGAATCTGTACCTTATACTCATCCAGAGGTATCATCGTTCATCCATCCTTTTTCCAAGCGTTAAATTGAATATCATGCCTGTTCTCTGCCGCAGCAGTTCTTGTACTTTTTGCCGCTGCCGCAAGGGCAGGGATCGTTTCTTCCGACCTTTTTACCGCTGCGGGCAGTGGGTTTGTCGCCATCCTCCGCCGGTGTGTCGATTGGCTTTGCCAGTTGCTTTCTTTCGATCGGCGCAGCCTTGACCGACACGCGGTACAGCATGCGGATGGTTTCCTCCCGGATCTGCTCGACCATCGCGTCGAACATGTCAAAGCCTTCGCTCGTGTATGCGTAGACCGGATCCTTCTGCGCGTAAGCGCGAAGCCCAATGCCCTGCTTGAGCTGATCCATCGCGTCAATGTGATCCATCCAATGGCTGTCAACCGTCCGGAGCAGCACAACGCGCTCCACCTCGCGCATATCGACATGGCCGTTTGTGACCTCTTCCTCCTTGGCTTCGTATGCCTTATCGGCAAACGCGTGCGCGCGCTCCCGTACCTCCGCCTCGGAAAGCTTTTCAATCTCCGCCTGCTTAAACAGCAGCTGGTACGGCTGCATACACAGCTCGCACAGCGCCTTGGACAAGCCCTTGAGATCCCAGCTGTCCGCGCCGTGCTGCCCTACATACTGCCCGATCACCGTCTCCACGGTGTTTTGCAGCATTTCACGGATGCTCGCGGAAATATCCTCGCCCATCAGCACGCGGCGGCGCTGCCCATAGATGATCTCGCGCTGCTTGTTCATCACGTCGTCGTAGCGCAGAACATTCTTTCGAATTTCAAAGTTGTGCGTTTCCACGCGCTTTTGTGCCGTTTCGATCTGGCGAGTGATAAGCTTTGCCTCGATCGCCACGTCGTCGCCGGGGTTCAGCCGTTCCATCAGTCCGGAAACACGGTCTGCGCCAAAGCGACGCATCAGATCGTCTTCGAGCGATACATAAAACCGCGTGCTGCCGGGGTCGCCCTGACGGCCCGCGCGTCCGCGCAGCTGGTTATCGATGCGGCGGCTCTCGTGGCGCTCCGTGCCGATGATATGCAGACCGCCGAGCGAAACGACCTTTTCATGCTCTTTTTCAGTCTCCGCCTTAAACTTTTCGTAGTATTCGCGGTATTTTTTGCGCGCCGCAAGAATGTCCTCGTCCTCTGTCTCGGCGTGGCCTGTCGCCTCGTCGATCATATACTCCTCCATGCCCTCCTGCCGGAGCGCACGGCGCGCCAAAAAGTCGGGGTTGCCGCCCAAGAGAATATCCGTACCACGCCCTGCCATGTTGGTCGCAATCGTCACCTGCGCGTACTTACCGGCTTGTGCTACGATCTCGGCTTCCTTGGCGTGGAATTTTGCGTTCAGCACCTCATGCTTGATCCCGCGGCGGGACAGGAGCGCCGCCAGATATTCGCTGCGTTCCACGGAAATCGTGCCGACCAGCACCGGCTGTCCGGTTTGATGCACCTTCTCGATCTCCGCGACCACCGCGCGGAATTTTCCCGCTTCGGTGGCGTAGACGGCGTCGTTCGCGTCATCGCGGATCATCGGCTGATTGGTCGGAATCTCCACAACGTCCAGATTGTAGATGTCCATAAACTCGGATTCTTCCGTCTTTGCCGTACCGGTCATACCGGCAAGCTTTTGGAACATGCGGAAGTAATTTTGGAAGGTGATGGTCGCAAGGGTCTTGTTCTCCCGCTCCACCTTGACGCCCTCCTTGGCCTCGAGCGCCTGATGCAGTCCCTCGTTGAACCGGCGGCCGATCATCAAACGGCCGGTGAATTCATCGACGATGATAACCTGCCCGTCCTGCACCACATAATCCTTGTCGCGCGTAAACAGCGAGTGCGCACGCAGCGCCTGAATAATGTGGTGATCCGTCTCCATGTTGGCAGGATCTGCAAGGCTCTCGATCTTAAAATATTGCTCGGCTTTTTCAACGCCTTGTTCGGTCAGCTGCACGGTACGCTTTTTAATGTCGCACTGGTAGTCGCCGTCCTCGGGGATCTCCTCGCCCATCAGCTGATCGGTCTTGGACTGCTCCACAAGAT
>CAZWUK010000003.1:57274-59694 GCA_964636685.1 uncultured Oscillospiraceae bacterium | reverse complement strand
TAACAAACAGCGATCGTATTTTACGCAACGGAGCGGCGCAAGCCGCTCTGTTGTAAAACAGCTCACTTCACGGAAAGGACTTGCTTGCATATATGGTTCGTCTCCTGTATGCAATGCTGTATCTGCTGATATTTGTGTTCGGGCTGTGCATTGGGAGCTTTTGCAATGTGCTGATCTACCGTATCCCGAACAAAATCGACTTTGTGCGGGGACGATCCTTTTGTCCCGGCTGTCATCACACCCTCTCACCGCTGGATCTCGTACCGATTTTCAGCTGGCTGTTTCTGGGTGGCAGATGCCGGTATTGCCACAATAAAATATCCTACCGTTATCCGCTTGTGGAATTTTCCGGCGGTCTTTGGGCGGTGCTGTCCGTCGCGGTTTTTGGTTTTACGCCAAAGGCTGCGATTGTTTGCGTCAGCCTGTTTATTTTGATGGTCATCGCGCTCATCGACGCCGACACCATGGAAATTCCGGACGGGCTCATCCTCGCGCTGTGCGTTGTCGCAGTCGGCGCGATCTTCGCATTCCCGGAGGTTTCCGTCCTGTCCCGCGTCATCGGTCTTTCTGCAGTAAGCGTGCCAATGCTGCTCATCAACCTCGTCGTTCACACAAGCTTTGGCGGCGGCGATATCAAGCTGTGCGCCGTCTGTGGCTTTCTGCTCGGCTGGCAGCAGCTGCTGGTCGGCACGTTTCTCGCATTTTTGCTGGGCGGCGGTTATGGGATCTATCTGCTTGCGTCCAAAAAGAAGGGACGCAGAGATCATTTTGCCTTTGGCCCGTGTCTGTCCGTCGGCATGGCCATCGCCTTACTTTGCGGAAAAACGCTGCTTACGGCATACCTTTCGCTGTTTATGTAACGTTTGACATATACACACCCGTTTATTGGAGAGGAGAACATCCGTGCCAGTTTATCAATACAAGGCGTCGCGCCTCAATGGGAAAACCGTCGCCGGTGAAATGCAAGCCTCCGGTCGGGCACAGCTGCAATCTCAGCTACAGGAGCAAAACCTGTTTTTGACCTCCTGCACGGAGGTCAAGGATACCACTGCTGCCTCAAAAAAGCTCAACGCATTGCAGCTTGCCGAATTTTGCCGGGAGCTTGGCACCATGCTGGGTGCCGGCGTGCCGTTGATCCGTGCGCTTTCGATCATGGCAAAACGCGATATTCCTAAAAAGCAGAAGGAGGTCTACACCAAGCTGTACCGCGCGCTCAAGCAGGGCTCCATGCTCTCTGACGCGATGGCGCAGCAGGGAAATGTATTCCCCGATCTGCTCATCAGCATGTACCGTGCAAGCGAAGCCAGCGGGCAGATGGACATCACCTCCGAGAAGATGGCGGTGCATTATGAAAAGGCGTATCGGCTGAGCAAAAAGGTTCGCTCCGCCATGGTTTACCCCATCATTTTGTCCTGCGTGACTTTGCTTGTGCTGCTGGTGGTTTTCCTTGTGGTATTACCCAAGTTTTTTGCGTTATTTGAAACGCTGGACACCGCGCTGCCGCCCATCACACAGTTTATGCTGGATTTGAGCATCGGGCTCAAAAACAACTGGCTGTTCGTGCTGATCGGTGTGCTCTTGCTGGTACTGGGACTGAAAATGCTCTTTACCATCGCGGCGGTCAAGCGTTGGGGCGACCGTACTAAGCTCCGTTTGCCGATCGTCGGGCGATTGATGCGAACCATCTGTACGGCACGGTTTGCAAGAACCCTAAGCTCCTGCTATGCCAGCGGACTTTCGATCATCGCTTCGCTCAACAATACCCGCGACACGGTGGGCAACACCTATATTGCCGCGCAGTTTCCGAAGCTGATCTCCGATGTGCGCAGCGGCAAATCGCTCTCCCAATCCATCCGCGGCGTGGAAGGGCTGGACAGCAAGCTTTCCGCCACGATCCAGATCGGTGAGGAAACCGGTAAGCTGTATGAGATGCTGGACTCCATGGCAAACAGCTTTGATTATGAATCCGAAATTGCGCTCGGCCGCCTGACGGCGATGCTCGAACCCATTATGATCGTTATCATGGCGGTCGTCATCGGTACTGTCATCATCTCCGTCATGCTGCCGCTGACCACCCTCTACGACGCCATCGGCAGCGCCGCATAATTTTCGCCCGAACCGAAAGGGGAACACGATATGGATACCTCCATCTGCATTTCCAACGAAACCTTACAGGCCGTTACCGGCACTGCGACCGGTCGGCGCATTCATGTCAAAGAGTATGCCGCTGTCGCTCTGCCGGACGGCTCCGTCATCAACGGCGTCATCACAGACGAGCACCGCTTTGGACAGGCGCTTGACGAGCTTCGCTTGAAATTTCAGAAGAACGCCTTCTCCAACGTGCGCCTCGTTATGGCAAGCAACCAGATTTATGTCAAGCGCGCGCTGGTGCCGCCCCTGTCCAGCAAGCAGATGCTGGA
>CAZWUK010000003.1:0-57174 GCA_964636685.1 uncultured Oscillospiraceae bacterium | reverse complement strand
GACGAGATCAACGCGGACGTCGCTTCTTCGCAGGAAGAATACGACGCGGTTTTTGCGCTTTCCGACGACAGGGATCGGATCGCGGATATCAACCTCAATCTTGAGGCGACGCTGCTTTCCGCGCTCTCCTATCCCGCTCCCGACAAGAACGTGTTCGACCGCATCGCCGAATGTGCGGCAAGCGACTTTTTCATCACCGATTACCGTTTCAGCGAAACCACCGGAACGCTCGAGCTGGACGCGGTCGCCCCGTCGGTGAATCTTGTGCCGAATCTTGTCAACCGGCTGCGTGATACGGGGTTGTTTTCCGCCGTCCAATACGCAGGCTATACCAGCGATTCCGACAGTCAGTATTACTGCACCGTCGGCTGCACGCTGGAGCAGTGAACGATCCGCAATGCAGGGTAAGGAGAAAACATGGGTAAATTATCAAAACGTGAAAAATTTTTGCTGTACCTGTTGGCGGTGGTGGTGATCGTCGCGGGGATGGTGTGGCTTGTCATCAATCCGCTGACGAAAAAATCCGATCAGTTGGACGCGGACATCAGCAGTGCGCTTTTGACGCAGTCGGAAATGCAGGCGCTGATCGGCTCGCGCGCCGCTATCGAGGCAGACATTGCCTCCTACAACACCCGCATTACGGAAATGCAGGACAGCTTTCTTCCGGTTATGACCAGCGACGACCTCGATCGCTATATCACGGGGCTTTTGCAGAGCAACGGTCTGACGGCGGCCTCCCTTTCCATCACAACCGGCGAAGAGCAGGACGCGCCCGGCATCGCGCAGTACTATGTCAAAGTGACCGCCGGCGGTCAGCTTTCCCAGTTTGTCGCTCTTGCCGATCAGACGGCCGCAACGGCGGGAATCCGCATCTCGGATCTTGCGGTGCGCGCCGCCGGTGAACGCGAGCTGCTCGCGGACGGCTCGCTTGTCGAGGTTACTGCAACAAAAGAACAGGCAAAGAATGCCAAGGTCGAGGACGCCCCCAAGAAAACCGTTGTTTACTATGACGTGACCATCGGGTTCTCGGTCGTCGAATATGACGCCTCCACCGTGGAAGCGCTGCTGCCAGAAGCATAAGAAAGGAAGTCCGGATGATGCAAAATGTACCGATTGGAACGCTGCTTGCGCAATACGGCTATGTGACCGATTCGCAGGTGCAGGAGGCGCTGAGCTATCAAAAGGCGCATCCGGAGATGCGGCTCGGCGCGATTTTCCAACAGCTTGGCTATATCACGGAAACGCAGCTGCTCGAGGCGCTGGGCGCCAGAATGCAGCTTCGTCTTGTAGACGTCAAAAACGCCCGTATCGATCCGAAGGCGGTCGAAAAAATACCCAAACAGATTGCCCAGAAATATAACCTGATCGCCATTGCCATCGACGGCAACCGGCTGACGGTCGCCATGAACGATCCTTTGAATTTCTATGCCATCGAGGACGTGCGCCAGCTGACACAGCTGAACATCGAAGTCGTACTGGACGTCGCTGCAAACATCGCCGACGCAATCGAATTTTACTACTCGGAGATCGACGCGCGAGACGCCGCAAGAGTGGCAAACTCAGCCGCCGTCCTCGATCCCGCCGCGCTGGAGGCCGTGGAGGACATCGGCGTCGCCACCGGCGACGAAGCGCCCATTGTGCAGGCGCTCAACTCGCTTCTTGTACGCGGCTTCAGCATCAACGCAAGCGATATTCACGTTGAACCGTTTGAAGACCATATCTCAGTTCGCATGCGCGTGGACGGTACGCTGACGGATTATGTCACGTTGTCCCGTTCGCTGCATACTTCGCTGATCGCGCGCATCAAGATCCTTGCAAACCTCGACATTGCCGAACGCAGGCTGCCGCAGGACGGTCATTTTAAGACGAGTCTCAACGGCGTGGATCTCAACGCGCGTGTCTCCATCATCCCCACCGTGTTCGGCGAAAAGGCGGTCATCCGCTTTCTCTCCACGCAGGTGCAGGTGGACAATTTCAAGACCTTCGGCATGACGCAGGACAACTTTGACAAGTTTTCTCAGATGCTGCAATCGCCGCACGGCATCATCTATATCACCGGGCCCACGGGCAGCGGTAAAACGACCACGCTGTACATGGTGCTGGAGCAGCTTTCCAAAAAGCTCGTCAACATCTCCACCATCGAAGACCCGGTGGAGCGCAATCTCCCGCGCGTCAATCAGGTGCAGGTCAATAACGTGGCGGGGTTGACGTTTGAATCCGGTCTGCGTTCGCTGCTGCGGCAGGATCCGGACATCATCATGGTCGGTGAAACGCGCGACAGCGAAACCGCCGCCATTTCCGTGCGCGCCGCCATTACGGGTCATCAGGTGTTTTCTACGCTCCATACGAATGACGCGATCTCCTCCATCGTGCGTCTGCGCGACATGGGTATCCCGTCGTATCTGATCGCAAGCTCGGTCGTCGGGCTTGTGGCGCAGCGTCTGATGCGCAAGGTCTGCCCCTACTGCGGCGAGGAATATGAACCCTCCGCCGACGAAACCGCGCTGCTTGGAAAAGCGTTTTCGCATCTGCGGCGCGGCAAGGGCTGCCACCAGTGCAACAACACCGGCTACAAGGGCCGTATCGCCGTGCATGAGGTCGTGCTGCTGGACAAAACCCTCCGCCGCATGATTGTTGCGGACGAATCCATGGACGCGATCTACGACTATGTACGGGAGCATCAAAATTTCCAGACCCTGCGCGACTCCGCTTTGCAGCTTTTAGAGAGCGGCGTTTCCACCATGGAGGAATTCCGCAAGGTCGCCTACTATTCCGATTGAGGTGTTCGGCCTATGACGATTGCAGAACTGCTTGCCTACGCCCGCCAGCGGGATTGCTCGGACGTGCATCTTTCCGAGGGACTCCCGCCGTCTATGCGGCGCTACGGGATGCTCGTGCCAATGGACTTCTCCTTTTCCGAGCAGGAAACGCGCGAACTGATCCTTTCGCTGTGCACCCCGGAGCAGCGCCGCCTGCTGGACGGCGGACAGGATCTGGACTTTGCCTTCGATCCGGCTGACGCGTACCGTTACCGCGTCAACATCTACCGCCACCGCACGGGGCTTGCCGCGGCGATCCGGCTTTTGCGCGGCGAAATTCCCACGCTGGAATCGTTGGGGCTTCCCGCGGTACTGCGCGAGCTTTCCGACCGTCCCAACGGTCTGATTCTGGTCACGGGCCCCACGGGCAGCGGTAAATCCACAACGCTCGCGGCGATGATCGACCATATCACGCGCACGCGCCCCGCGCACATTCTGACCGTGGAGGATCCGATCGAGTATGTATTTGCGCAGAACATGGCGCTTGTGCATCAGCGCGAGGTGGGGCACACCGTGACCTCCTTTGCCGCCGCACTGCGCAGTGCGCTTCGTGAAGATCCGGACGTGTTGCTGGTTGGCGAAATGCGCGACTACGAAACGATCTCCACCGCCGTCACGGCAGCGGAAACCGGGCATTTGGTGCTCTCGACGCTCCACACCACGGGCGCTGCGCAGACCATCGACCGCATCGTGGACACCTGCCCGCCCCAGTCTCAGCAGCAGATGCGCTCGCAGCTCTCCATGATTCTGCGCGGCGTCATCACGCAGCAGCTTCTGCCGCTTGCCGGCGGCAACGGGCGTGTCGCCGCCACTGAGGTGCTTCTTGGCACGGACGCCGCGGCAAACCTGATCCGCGAGAACAAATGCCATCAGCTGCAAACCGTCATGCAGTCCGGCATGGCGCAGGGCATGCACACGATGAACAGCGATCTGATGCAGCTTGTCACAGCCGGAAAAATCGCGCGGGAAACGGCGCTTGCGCATTCCTCCGATCAACGAGATCTGTTGCAATACATCGGCTGAACGCCTTGCAGCGTTGTTTGACGAACGCCGATCCCGTACCGGAGCATAGGCCGCCGTCGTTTTGCAGCACACCGGCGGCAGCGAGAATATTGACGTAACGCCATGTGACTGCCTGCGTCGATATTCCGGAAGGGTTACTTATGAAGCAGAAGAACGGAAAAATTGGATTTACCATGGTGGAAGCGATGGTGGTGCTCACCATCCTCGCATTGCTTGCCGCAATCGGCGTGCCCACAATGCGCGCCTTTTTGATGCGCTCCGAGCAGACCGCACGCGACAATACCGCCCGCACGATATTCATGGTCGCACAGACCGCGCTCACAAACCGGCGCGCCGCGCTGCGCGCCACCGGCGAACCCCTGTCGGGTCAAGCGACCGTCAATCTCTACGAAATTACGCCCGCCGGAACGGTCACAGAAGAAGAGTTACAGGTAAACGGTCAAAACATTTCATACTTATCCATCGACATGGGCGCAGCGCAGGAAGGAAACGCGCTGGCGGAGCTGATTGGGCCTTATCTTTCCGACCGCATGATCCTCTCCCAGTCGATTCTTGTGGAATACAATGTCGTCACAGGAAACGTCCTTGCCGCGTTTTACAGCGACCAAGCCGCCTCGCTTGGCTATTCCGGCGCAGGCTACAACGTGTATCACCGCGATGTGTCGGCGCTCAAAGCCGCACAGGTGGGCTACTATGGCGTAGACAGCACCGGTATCGTATTCGTGGCGGACGACGTCAACGACATCGAGATCGCGCTGGTGGACTATGACAACAAGGTGCGTCCCGGCAACAGCATCAATCACGGCGACAATTATGGGCTCCTCACGGTGGAATGCACGTTGCCCGCAACGCTTTCGGATACCTTCACCTATCGAATCGATCTCATGCCGCAAACGGGGCTGACCGACGCCATCACCATCACCGCCGACAGCACCAACGCTGCAAACGCAGACCTGCTGTTTTCCGACGTCCGCTCTCGCGTCGATCTGACGGACGCGTTACAACGTCCGTTCACCGTCGCGCTGCCGGATGGCTCCGGCACGCGCAAGGTCGCAGCCTATCTGGATTCCGCCGCCGGCAGGACGGTGCTGGTGCTCATATTGGATTGTCAGACGCCGGGTCTGTCGATCCTCGAAAACTACCCGGGGCTTGGCAACGGGTATCTCATGGCGTCGCTTACGGTCAGCAACAGCTCCGTCAGCGCGACCAAATACAGCACCACCGAGCATACGCTCTTTGCCGACCGCACCGGTACGGCAAACGCACCGGAATATACCGTGGCGAGCATTCGTCACCTCAATAATATCCGCTATGCGTCCAGCGGCGTGTTTTCCCAAACGGCGCACATCTTTGCGCGCGACTATGCCGGTTCGCTTGTCGCCTTTGAACCGATCTATGACGCCTACAACGCTGATTCACCCGCGTTTACCGGCAGCTATACCGGAAAAAGCGGCGGCGCTTCCTATGAGATCCGCGATCTGACCATCGCCGTTGGAGACCGTAGGACGACCGCCGGGCTATTTGCGGAAACCGCCGCCGGCTCCACCGTTTCCAACGTCACGCTCGCCTATACGGCAGACTATCTGGCTTCTTATGAAAACGCCGCAACCAGCACCGCCTTCTTTCTCCATGGAACGAACGCAGCAGGCGGCATCGCAGGCGTCAACCGCGGCACGATTGAACGCTGTACGGTGTTTGGCTTAATATCCGCCGAGAGTGCAACAGGCGTTGCGGGCGGTATTGCCGCGGACAACCAAGGGGTCATCCGCGCATGCTTTACCGCAGCCAATATCAACGGCGCCAGCGCTGCGGGCGGCGTCGCAGGTACGGATTCCGGCACGATCTCCTATTGTGAGGTCGGTACCGGCAGCGCCAACAGCACGCTGTACGCAAAAACGCCCGAGGTCGTAGGCACGGTTTTCTTTGGCGCGGCAGGCCGCGCGGCAACCGCCTATAACCCCACCGGCAAGACCGACAATAACCGTTTTTCCGTCAACAGCAACGGTTCTACCGGCTACGCTGGCGGCATCGTGGGCTATAAGACCGACGGAAAACTCCTATGGTGCGTCAACGCCGCACAGGTCAACGCCGCGATCAACTGCGCAGGCGGTCTGATCGGGGGAATGAAAATCGACAGCGCGCTCTCTGTGGACGATCCAAATGTTTATTGCTCCTACAACGCGGGCTCGGTATTTGGCGCGCGCATTGCGGGCGGCGTTGTCGGCTATTCGGCGGCGGCCGTCGTCGATTCCTGCTATAATACGGGCTATGTGAACATTTACTTTACGTATTCCTCGGTCTATCGGACAAATCTCGTCAAAGAGATGCTGCATACCGCGGCAAACGCCGGCGGTCTTGTGGGGCAAGCCGCTGCAAACCTCAACATCCGC
Source organism: uncultured Oscillospiraceae bacterium (assembly GCA_964636685.1). Classification (GTDB taxonomy): domain Bacteria; phylum Bacillota; class Clostridia; order Christensenellales; family CAG-138; genus CAZWUK01. The sequence goes on along the minus strand of CAZWUK010000003.1, from coordinate 50,942 downwards.
AGCTGCTATAACATGCAGTACGCAGGCGGCGAATACAGCGGCGCGTTCGGTCTGATCCAAAAGCAAAAGGTCACAGTGTATCGCTGCTATTTTCTGGAAAATGTGCAAAATACCAGCAGTCTCTGTTGGCAGAATACCGGCAACAGTCAAAACAAAACCCTTGCCTCCCGCAGCGGTCTTGCGGCGTTGAGCGCATCGGAATTGCGACGGCTCGACGTCGGGCAGCTTCACAAATCCTCCGACGGCGCCAGCGTGCGTCAGGTGGGTGATTTTAAATACAGCTTCCCGTATCTTGTGGCAAACGACGCCGTCTGCACGCTCGGCGATCATTTTCACCGCACGCTGTGGTTCCGCTCACTGGAGGAAAAAGGCTCGGTGCTTTTATCGGACAACAACGGCAGGATCACCGTTAATTTCTGCCTGTATGAATCGAGCGCCGATCTTGTCTTGCGCACCGACGTCGGCAGCGTGACGGTACCGCTTACAAAGGAAACGCTCGCCGCCATGCGCGGCGCAACAGCCGACAACCCCGTGCAGGTTGCGGGTACTGACGGCGACGGCAACGCGTATTCCTTCTCCTGCTATGCCGCCGCGCTGCAGGCCGGCTCCGAAAAATTCGAGCAGGGCTATACGCACCAATACACGCTGATCTCCCGCTGGAGTACCGCGTACGCGGACGCGCTTCCCGCCGGTGCGGGGCTGGTCAGCGGCGCGCTGTACCAAGTCGAACACGCGGGCGACAACGCGTATCTCATTTGCACCGGCAACCAGCTCTCGCGGATCGATTTTGTACAGGTGGTCTATGTTGCCGCAGGCAATACCACCGAGGTGCACTTCTTCGTCTCGGAGAACACAACCGTAACCTCCTCTGCCATGAAGATCCTCTACGGCGACGGAACCGAGCAGGTCGTAGGACTTTCGGCCGCCGATATTGCTTCCGCGCCGCAAAGCGAGGCCGATGCGCTTAAAAACAAGAACAAACACAACTGGCTGACGCTCGACAACGGCAACGACCGGCATTTCCCGCTGTATGAGAGCACTCCCTCCTCGGCAGACGGTTTCCGCGAGTATGTCGTCCTGCTTAACGGAGACTTTACCGGCAACAGCAGCTTAAACGGGCTCCATACCGGAAAACTCTATGTGCGTGTGACGATCAATGGCGTAAGCTATAAATCCGCCACTTATGATGGGATCGGCTGATATGAAAAATACGAATGCAAAAACTGTCCCGTGGAAAAATACGCGCGGCGAATCGATGATCGTTGCGGTCATACTGCTGCTGGTGTTCTTTACCATCGGCGCGTCGATACTGACCGCCGCCTCCAGCGCCGTCAGCACCGCAGCGGCCCGGGTATTGGATCGTCAGGCGTATTACTATGCAAGATCCACGCTGGATGCGGTAGACGCCGCCGTGCAGGACGGGCCTTTGGGCGACGCGCTCAAAAGCGACCTGCTTGCGCGTTTTTTGTCCAGCGGCGGCGGCGACTACAACCTTCCGCAGACAACGCTCAACCCCGCGATCACACTGGAGAGCGACGCGCTTGAGGGACTCGCCATTGAAAACGCCGCAATCGTCTACTCCGGCACCGCCGCAGCGCTCGACCAGACCGAGGATGGCACGGTCAATCAGGTCTTTTTGAGCTTGCAGGACGTCACAGTCACCTTTTCGGCAGTCGTCGGGCAAAAAAGCTACGCCATCCGTGTGTCGTATCAATATTCCGGCTGGGCGACACGCGCAACCGACGGTTGGATATGGGACGGTAAATGGACCGTTCTGAAATTGGGGTGAGCAGCATGAAAAAACAACCACGTCTCACAAAGAATAGCCGTCGCAGCCGCGGAGAAACGCTGGTGGAAACCATTGTCAGCTTCTCGGTGCTGTTTTTGCTGCTGTTTACAGTCACGCTGCTGGTAAAGAGCGCGATCAACATGCACAACCGCGCGGTTGTCTCCTCCGCCGCGCTGGAATTGACCTGCACGGAGATCGAGAGCAATCACGGTACGCTAAAAGGAACCGGCACGCTGCACATCCGTTTCCCCGAAGGCAGCGACCCGGCAATCGCAGAGGTCTCTGTCGGCATCACCGTGCGGCAGCAGGATGATCTGATCTACTTTACGGAAGGCGGCAATTGAGATGAACGACAAGAAGGGCTACACGCTGATTGAGTTAGTCGTCGCCACACTGGTCGCCATGGTGCTGATTTTGAGTATGGTGACGATCATCGCCCCCATCTATAAAACGTACCAAAGAACGCTTTCCCGTTCCGACGCGCAGCTGGTTGCAGAGAATCTTCTTGACAACATCCGCCAAAACGCTTCTACCGCCACGGCGCTCTCCGCGGAAAAGGACGGCACAAAGGATACGCTCAGTATCGGCAGCGCGGTCTATGCCGTCTCCGACGAGGGCTATCTGATGCTCGGCAATGTGCCGGTATTTCCGAAATCCTACTATGCGGGCAAGCACATTTCCATGACCTGCAAGCAGGAAGCCGCCAACCAGGTTGCGGTAACGCTTTCCGTTTCCGACAGCCAGATGCAGCTAACCGAAGTGACCGCCGTCATCAGCTCCATGCGCGCCGTGCTTGGCACAAGTTATTCGCTGTCTACGCCGGAGGGTGCACTGCAGGCCTTGAAGGACGCCATTCGGAATTATACCGGTTCCGGCGCGCTCACCAACGAGGCGCTATTTCGGGAGATCTACGACGGTCTTTACGATGGCGCGTTCCCGGAATATTCGCCGTGGTCTGCCGTTTCCAAGGATCGTATTCAGGAGCTTTACGATATAGAGATGGCAGCAGCCACAAAGACCTGGGCTGCCATCAACTATTACCGCGCGCTGCTGAACAACACGTTCTATCTTGCCGTGTACGCCACCGGCGGCACGGGCGAGGCTTCCATGCAACCGATCGTGTACCTGACCGACAGCGGCGAAAACCGCTTTGATACGTTCGTACACGGCACCAGCTACATGGTATACTGGAATGGGCAATGGTACGCCCCCAAGAATAAGCTCGGTCTATACCGCATGCCCACCTTCAACAACAAAACAAGCGAGCAGATCACGCAAGAGATTGCCGCGAAATGGATCCTCGCCACATCGCTGTAAAGGAGCAAACGCTATGCTGACATCCGAACGCACGATCCTCATGGGAAAAGGGCAGACAAACGTCGTCGTTTTGCCCGGTATGGCAAACCGCCACGGTCTGATTGCCGGCGCGACCGGCACGGGAAAGACCATATCGCTCAAGGTCATGGCCGAGGGCTTTTCCGCGCTTGGCGTTCCGGTCTTTCTCGCGGACGTCAAGGGCGATCTTGCCGGGATGTGCAAAAGCGGTGTCGCCTCCGAAAAGCTGACGTCGCGGCTGACAGCGCTGAACGTCTCTGATTTTGCCTATCAAAGCTTTCCCACGCGCTTTTGGGATGTCTACGGAGAAAGCGGTCATCCTGTCCGCACGACGATCTCCAACATGGGGCCGCTGCTGCTTTCACGCCTGCTGGATCTCAGCCCCGTACAGCAGGGCGTGCTGAATATCGTGTTTCGCGTTGCGGACGACAACGGGCTCCTGCTCATCGATCTCAAGGATCTGCGCGCCATGGTGGCGTACATCGGTCAAAATTACAAGCAATATACCACCGACTACGGCAATGTTTCCACCCAGAGCATTGGCGCGATCCAGCGTTCTCTGCTGCAGCTGGAGGATGCGGGCGGCGGTGCGTTCTTCGGGGAACCGGCGCTTTCCATCGACGACTGGATCAAAACAGACGACGCAGGGCGCGGCTATATCAATGTTCTGCACTGTGTCCGGCTGTTTACGTCGCCTCTGCTGTATGCAACGTTTCTTCTCTACCTGCTCACCGAGCTGTACGAACAGCTTCCGGAGGTCGGCGACTGCGATAAGCCGAAGATCGTGTTTTTCTTTGACGAAGCGCATCTGTTGTTTTCCGACGCGCCAAAAGCGTTGCTGCAAAAGATCGATCAGGTCATCAAGCTCGTGCGTTCCAAGGGCGTGGGCGTGTATTTTATCACGCAGAACCCGACGGATCTGCCGGAATCGGTTTTGGCGCAGCTCGGCAACCGCATCCAGCATGCGCTGCGTGCCTACACGCCCTCCGAGCAGCGCGCCGTCAAGGCGGCTGCCGACGCCTTCCGCAGCAATCCCGCCTTTGACACCGCCGACGCCATCTGCGCCCTTGCGACCGGCGAAGCGCTCTGCTCCTTCCTTGACGCAGACGGGCGCCCCGGCGTCGTGGAAAAAGCAACGATCCTGCCGCCGCAGAGCGCCATGGGCGCCATTGACGAGGATCGCAGGCGGGACGAAATTCTTGCTGATGCGCTCTACGGCAAGTATGAGGAAAACATCGATCGCGTTTCTGCCTATGAGTCTCTCAAGGAGCAGCAGGCGGTCGAAAAGGAAGAAGCATTGAGTCAGGCCAAGGCTTCTGCTGATGCCAAAGCCAAAAAGACCGCGTCCACCGGTCGCACCTCTCGGAAAAAAGCCTCGGCCTTTGAACGCGCGACCAACAGCGCGGTTAATTCCATCGGCAGGGAAATCGGAAAATCTTTAGCGCGCGGGATCTTAGGCATGCTGAAGGGCTGATTTCGGCGTTTCCTGTCACATTTGTCACGGTTAGTTTGTTTGACATTCACAGGCGGGCATTATACAATAAAAAAAAACGAAGGAGCGCAGATTATGGGAAAATTTTCAGTGGAAAAAACGAAAAACGACGGATTTAAATTTGATCTTGTCGCAAGCAACGGTCAAACCGTCGCTTCTTCCGAAGTCTATACAACGGAGAACGCTTGTCTGAACGGCATCGAGAGCGTCCGCAAAAACGCTCCAAGCGGAAAAATTGAAGATCAAACCATCGAAGGCTTTGTCCAGCAGACGCATCCCAAGTTTGAGGTGTATACCGACAAGGCCGGTGAATTTCGCTTCCGCCTGAAGGCCAAAAACGGCGAGCCGATTCTCGCTTCCGAAGGCTATAAAGCCAAGGCGTCCTGCATGAACGGCATCGAGAGCGTCGTCAAAAACGCGCCGGATGCTTCCATCGACAAAAAGTATTGATCTGCTGTCAACTCGACAGCAGAACGAAAACCGCGCAATCCTGCGCGGTTTTCGTTATCAACAAGGAGTGTGCGATCATGGAACTCGTATTTTCTCCGGTTTGTCTTGAAAACAAGAAGGTATTCTCCACCCTGCTGCATGCTTATTACCGAAACGGAGAGGATCGGGATACGCCCGAGGAAGAAATGAACGCTTTTATTTCGCTGCTGTTTTCCATGGTGGAGGAGCGTCAGATCTCCGGCAGTATCGCCTATCAAAAAGGCATGCCGGTCGGTTTTGTGCTGTTTACAAAGGATACGGCAGGCGGCGCGTTCAGCGAGCTTCCCGGCTGGGGTACCATATTGGAAATCGGGGTGCATCCGGCCCATCGTCGGCGGGGCTTTGGCAAGCAGCTGGTCGCATTTGCCGAAAACGCGCTGTCGGAAATGGACGTTTGCGGGCTGTACCTTTGCGCCTATCCTCCGGCGCATGCCTTTTGGAACGCCTGCAATTACCGCGACTCCGGCAAAATTGCCGCTAACAAGCTGCCGCTCTTTTACAAACAAACTTCTTGAGAAACGATTCCCGTTTGGAGCATTATGCACATGACCAAAGACCCGACGGTATAGTGGTCAAGAAATTGCCGCATGCCGGCGACGTGTCGCTCCTTTGCCAAGACCGCGTTCCAAAATTGAAATTGCCGCGCATCCTCCCGTCGAAACGCCACATAATGCAATCCGGTTTTATGCCGGTAGAGCAATATCCCGCAGGTCACGCCCGCCAAATGCTCGGGCAGGCGCTTCTTTCTCCATTTGATGCAATAGTGCAGTCCGTAATGCCGCAACGCACGGCAGACGTGCAGCGGGCTTGTGCCGAGCCTTCCGCCAAACAGGGAGGCGCGCAGCAGCAGCGCTTGCGCTTCGGCTTCCGAAATGGGCGTACCGAGACAGCGCATGAGATTGTACAGCGCAATCCAGCCGCACCCGGATTCGTCGGAGGCGCCGCGCCCATACGGAATGTCCGCAGTCGCCCGTTGATCGATAATATAGTTTTCTTTGGAATACGCTTCTTTTGCCATATGCCGCACCACCGTATGCACACGCTGCTCTTTTTGTCAAATTCACAGTAGCATGCCGGTTTTGCTCTGTCAAGCGACGCTTTTTCCCGCTTGCGCCGCTTCGTTTTTCTTGTGCGTTTCCGCGGGATTTGCTATACTATTAAACTATGGAAACAAGCGCAGAAAACCGAATCAATACGCATCGGATCGAGGTGCTCGACGGCATACGCGCCATCGCCATACTCATCATTGTATGGTACCACATCTGGCAGCAGAGCTGGTTGGCGCCCTATATTTCCACGCCCTTTCTCCAACAATTTGGCGTTCGCGGCGTCAGCCTTGACATCATTCCGCGCAGCGGCTATCTGTTTGTGGATCTGATGCTGCTGTTGTCCGCCTTCTGCCTGTTTTTGCCCTATGCACGGGAAGCGCTTCTGGGCGAAAAAAAGCCCGATACGCTGGTGTTTTACCAAAAACGGGTCGCGCGCATCGTCCCCTGCTACTGGCTGTGCGTGCTGCTGCTGTTTTTTTGTTACGCGCTGCCGACCGGCGCATATTCCTCCGTCCGGGAGGCGCTCCGGGATCTGCTTCCGACGCTGACCTTTACCCAAACCTTTGTTCCGGCGGCGCTGATCGGCACCAAGATCAACGGCGTTCTCTGGACGGTTGCGATCGAAATGCAGTTCTATTTGATATTTCCGTTCCTTGCCAAAGCGTTCCAGAAAAAGCCCGCCGTAACGTATCTTGCCATGGTAGCAGTCGGCGCGCTGTATCTCCGGCTTTACGCCCTGACCGATTATGACACGCTGCGCCTGACGGTGAACCAACTGCCGGGATTTTTCGGTGTATTCGCCAACGGCATGCTGGGCGCATACCTGTTCGTAGCGCTCGCAAAGCACCAAACCCGTCATGCCGCGCTTTCCGTTTCGGGAACGCTGGTGTTCGTTTTCTCGCTGTTTCTGCTGGGCTTTCTTTTGCGCGGCGCCGCCGCTTCCGCGATTGTGCAGGTTTTTCAGGCGCGGTTTCGCTATCTGCTGTCGGTCGTGTTTCTCGTGATGATTCTCTCTGCGGCAATCTCGGCGCGATGGCTGCGTTTTTTGCTCGGCAACCGTCTAATGACGTTTCTTGCGGGCGTCTCTTACAATGTCTACATTTGGCATCAATGGATCGCAGTTCGCCTGAAAGAATGGCACTTTCCTGACTGGTCCGGCGATACGCTTCCCAATATGCAGCCTGACCGCGTGTGGCAGCAGCGATACACCTGGCTGGTATTCGGCGTTTCCGTCGCTGTCGCCGTCCTGATAACCCATTGCTTCGAAAAGCCACTGACTACACAAATTATGAAATGTCGCATATATAGAAAGGATACCATCGATGGAACATCAGTATAAAACAAAAGGCGTCTGCGCCAGCAAGATCGCGTTCGAGCTGGAGAACGGCATGCTCCGAAACGTCCGCTTTACCGGCGGCTGCAACGGCAACCTCAAGGCCATTTCCAAACTCGTTGAGGGTAAGGACGCGAGAGAAGTCGCCGAGATTCTCCGCGGGAACACCTGCGGCGGCAAAAAGACCTCCTGCGCGGATCAGCTTGCAACCGCCATCTGTCAAGCGCTCAACGAAGACGGCTGACGCTTCTTTCGGCAAGATTTCCCCTTTTTTCCGACGCCTTCCAACCTCGTTGCAAAACGGTGAACACTCCTTTGTGTTTGCCGTTTTTTGTCGAAATTCGTGATATGATCGGCGCAACAGGAAAGGAGGTGTGCAATATGAAACGCAAAATCGTACGTTGGCTCGGCGCTCTCGCCGTCGTGCTCTGCCTGCTTGTCCCGCTTGCTGCGCTTGCGAACTCCACCGGAACGATCACCGGAAACGGCGTCAATCTGCGCAAAGGGCCTTCCACAAGCTATGCCCGTATCGGTGTGCTCTATCGCGGCGATACCGTCGCCATCACCGGTCAATCCGGATCCTGGTACAAGGTAAGCACTGCTTCCGGCGGCAGCGGCTATGTTTACGGCAGCTATGTGTCGATCAACGACGCCTCGTCTGATAACGCGTCGGAGAGCGTAGCCTCTTCCACCTTGAAACGGGGCAGCACCGGCGCCGCCGTCAAGCAGCTTCAGGGAAATCTGATTATGCTTGGCTATCTCAACGATACGGCGGACGGCATTTTCGGCGCAAAAACCGAAACCGCAGTCGCACAGTATCAGCGCCGCAACGGACTGACGGCCGACGGACTCGCCGGCAGCAAAACCAGAAGCGCCGTCGGCGGCGAGGTCGTTCGAATCAACAAGATCGTCGATACGGCAAAAAAATACCTCGGCATGGACTACGTCTACGGCGGCAGTACGCCGCAAACCGGATTTGATTGCTCCGGTCTGACGCAATATTCCTTTCAACAGGCGGGAATCGTCATTCCCCGCGTTAGCGCGGAACAGGCCGCCGGGGGGAAGTCCGTGCCACGCGCGCAAATCCGGATCGGGGATATCGTCGCTTTCAACACGCCGGTGTCGCACGTCGGCATCTATATCGGCAACAACAAATTCATCCATTCGCCAAAAACCGGCGATGTGGTGAAGATCACCGACCTAAAATACATGAATTTGACCGCGATTCGCCGCTATACCGGCGTACTGGCATTCGGCTGATCCAAATCCGCAAACCCCGTCTTTTCCGCCAAACGGCATTGCGCACGCAATGCCGTTTTCTATTCGAGACGGTACCAGGTCGCGTTATTGTACTGTGAAAAGCCCTGCTGCGTTTTTCCGCCTTGCGGCGACGCCGTGGTCGGGTAGATCTGCTGCATGGCTCCCGCCGGGCACTGCCCGAATGGCTGCCCCGCAGTCTGACCGGTCTGCGCGGTTCTGATCGGCATGGTAACAAATTTTAACGAATAGATGTCACAGGTGGTCGCAACGGGATTGACCGGATCCTGTAAGATAAAGTAATCCCGTCCGACCTCCGTAAGAATGCCCTCTCGCATCGTCAACGCGCGTAGACCGATCAGCAGCTCGCACAGCACATATTTACCGATCGCGTGCGCCAGCATTTCTTGAAGCGTTTCGTTGCTGACGCCTTCCTCCATATCGGTATCGTAAGGGATCGTGGTTTTTGTTTCCATACGTTCCTCCTTATATTCTGGCGGGTCAAGTTTCAAGATAGACCGCCGTGGGTTCATAAAAGCAGTGATTTCCGATGCGCAGACTATGTTCGCCCACCGCGCTCGGAAAATTCTGTTTGCAGTCATCGGAATACGGATTAAAAAACCAGAGCGCATCATGAAGCCCCGGCAGCCTGCCGCCGCCCAGCGCCCACTCGGCAATTTCATAATGCACCTCGTCCGGTCGCATATTATAGATATTCTGTCCTTTGTTGTCCTCCAGCGCGCACTCAAATTGCCGCGGCTGAAAGACGATATTGTGCAGGCTTCCATCTCCGATTCGAGCATATTCGCCTTCTTCCGTGTGTACGCGGTTCATCACCACGGACGCGACCGCCTTCATCCCGTTTTCTCCTTCGCCGCCCGCCTCGCATTGGATCAGCCGTGCCAATAGCTCAAGCTCTGTATAGCCGCTCAAAAAATTCGCCTCCCTCTTTACTCTATGCAAAAGCGCCGAAAGATTACCCCCAAAATATGACAAACGCCCTGCGTTTGGCAGGACATCTGAGGCTTCGAAAAACAGGGCTTTTTCAACAGGATCACCGACTCTTTCCCAGAGTGTGTTTCTAAAGCCCGCCAGATGAAATTTTGCGTCGCCAGCTTGCAGATTGCGGGAAAAAGCATGGTGCCAAGGCGGGACTTTTTAACAAAAACAGGCAGGTCGAAGGCGTGAAATCGCGCTTGCGTGATTTTAGAAACAGACGCTAATGAAACAGCAGCTTTAAAAAGCTTTCGTTATAAAATGGCAGCGCAGGTCGCCCGTCAAACGCCGGCAGCAGGATTGCGTCGTGGATTGCGCGCATCTGGCGATACAGCGTTGGACGCAGCTGCGCGCTGTCACGCTCTTTGACGCATTTCAGCGTCGCGTCGGTCAAACCGCGCATCTCCTCGTTTTGCGCGCCGGCGTACTTTTGCCCGCGCGGCAATTCACTGCCGCGCACTGCGCCGGAAAAGATCCGCAGTATCTGCAACAGAAGCTCTTTTTCTACACAACTGTCGCAAGCACAAATCAAGGTATAGAGCACGGCGCACAAAAAGCACTGCTCCTGCTTTGTTTTAGCAATTGCTTCCAGCTGCTCGGACAGGGCAAAAAGCGCGGCGGCGTTTAGATTGTTCAGCTTCTCACGAATCAAAAACGGCAGCGCCAGCGTCAATATCTGCAAAGTCTCCGCCGCTTCAACAGCCTCCTCCCGGGAGAGCGCGACAAACCACGATCCTGCCTTTGGGGCATACAGCACGCGCGTCCCGACCCCGTTGATCGTTCTGGTCATGCCCTCGTCCTCCAATTTTGCCAGCGCGCGCCGTATGGTCGCAGGGGCGGCGCAATAGCGCGCCTCCAGCGCGCCGGCCGACGGAAGCAGCGTGTCCTCGGCATAGCTTCCGCAAAAAATGCGCAGGAACAGATCGTTTGCAATCTCCTGATACCGCAGATCGTATTCCGGCCGAAGCGCAAACCGAAACGGCACGGAATCGTTCACCTGCGCCGTACCGGAAACACGCACCGCCAGGTTCATAAAGCGTCGGGAAGCTCCCGCATACTCATCCCGCACGTAGAAGTAGATGTTGGCATAGTCGCCCGCCGCCATAGACTCCGCGAGCAGCTCCAGAAAGAGATCGGATTTGTCCAGAATATGCTGTTTAAACGGATTGTCGTTCTGCGGCAGAAGCGTCGGAACGCGAATAAATTCCTCGATCGCCCCGTAAAGCCGAAGCAGCAGCGCGTTGCCTGCTCCGGAAAGCACGCACAGCATGCCGCCACGCAGCGTCTCCAGCACCCCCGTCAGATCTCTTTTTTGATTGTTTTTCCGAATGCGATTCAGTTCTTCGAGCGTCTTTTCTCCGCCGTGCGCCGCTCCAAAGGCGATTGCCTGCGGTATGAGATCGGCATGCAGCCGATACAGATCCAGCACGCTTTCTTTGTGCTCCAGCATCCAACGCGCGTAATCATTGCGCAGCAATGTCGTCTTGCCTTCGAGTGCTACCGCGGCTTCCCTGCCCTGCTGTGTGCAAATCAAACCGTCCTGCTTCAACAGCTCGAGCGCGCCGCGGATCGTGATAACGGAAACCCCATACTCCCGCGCCAGCGCCGCGATGGACGGCAGCGACGCGTCAGAACGATAGACGCCGCTGTAAATGCGATTGGAAAGCGATTCAAAAACCTGTTGGTATGCGGGTTTGTTACGGCTCATATGGCATTCTTTTCTGCTGTTTTGCACGCTTGTAAGTTTTATGGCTAGAGCGTGTTTTTCAAATCACGCAAGCGCAATTTCACGCCTTCGATCAGCCTGTTTTTGTTGAAAAGCCTCGCCTTAGCACCGCGAAGCCTGCGCTTTTGCCTCTATCTGCAAGCCAATGATGTAAAATTCCATCTGCCAGACTTTAGAAACACACGCTGGTGGCGTATTGGTCGCTGTTTTGACAAAAGCAGGTAAAATAGGCCAATATATTCCGTTTCGAAATGTATCATTTCGTCGGGAAATACGCTATATTGATCGTAAACCGCATCAAACAGTTTCGGAGGCTTGTATGATATACGATCTGCGTTCCGATCATTACGGCAGCATTGCACATTCTCTGTCGCAGGGGGTGGAAGCGCGGCAGAAGCTCTGGTTTCAGCTGGTGCTTTCTCAGCTGCCCGCCTGCTTCTGGGAGCTCGACCCCGTCTCGAAAGCCGGCTATCAGGTTCTATCCGCCGGGAACGGAGCGCCTACGGAGGAACGGCCGCTGATCGATCCGCCGGCCAGTCTGATTCGGGGCGGCATGGTTCATCCGGAATCGGCGGAGACGTTGGAGGAGCTGTTCCGCGACGCATATGCGGGAAAAAGCTCCGGCAGTTGCACGGTGCGCATGCTGCAACGGGACGGGCTCTATTATTGGGCAAATGTCGCCTTTACACAATCGATCGACGCGGACGGCAATCGAAAAATCCTCGGCGTAGCCGTTCCGGTCTGTAAAAACCTACTGCCCCGCCCCGGCGAATTTGAAAAGCAGCGGGCGCTGTGGCGGTTGCTCTCCGTGTCCTCCATCGCCGCGAGCGAAGCAAATCTCACCCAGGATTTTGTAGAAAATCTCCTGACGAACACCGCCATCGACTACCCGCATCGCATTCGCACCTATGGGCAGATGGCGCTGCTTGGCGCCCGCGCGATCGCCGGTGAAAAAGCAAGGGTACAATACTATCAAACATTGGGACGCGACGCGCTGCTGGAAGCCTTCAAAGCAGGAAAGCGGAGCGTTGCGTTTCATTACGTCCGCACCTTATCGGATGGTACAAGCGGCTGGATCTGCGCTACGGCAAATCTGTGCATGGAACCTTTGAGTGGCGACGTCTACGCCTTTGGCTATATTCAGGACGCCAACGCACAGCTGCGCCGAGAGCAAGCGCTCCCCGCGCCAGTTCTCCGCGACCCCGTGACCGAGCTGTACACGGACGGCACCGGACGCGAGCTATGCCGTCTTGCGCTGCGGGAGGCTGCGCAAAGCGATGGATACAGCGCGCTGTGGCTGCTTGAAATCCGCCAATACGACGCGCTGTCGGCCGAGTTCGGGACGCGCTATGTGGGCGATGCGCTCCACCGCTGTGCGCAGCTGCTTCGCCTTTGTTTTGTCACCGCCGGAATCGTAACCGATCACGGGCAGGGCCGCATCTCCATATTGCTGCCAAGGCTATCGATCCCGCGGCAAACCGCCGCGCAAACGCTTCTTGACAACGCACTTTCGCTCTATGCGCAGCCATCGTCGGGCAGTGTGGAACGGCCCGTGTTTGACGTTGCTTTCACGTCCGTCCCCGCCGGTACGCAAAGCTTTGAGGCCATGCTTGCCGCCGTCAGCGCTTCCCGCTCTTAACACAGGCAAAAAGGTGCTTTTCGCGCATCGTTCGTTCCGGAGCGCTTTTACGACGCGATGCGGACGACGCCCCCCTCCGTCGTATAGGCGCTGCCATACCCCGTAAACGTGAACATGCGTTTCTGCACGTCGAAAGCGGCAAAGAAGCGGATGTCCGGCTGCTCTGTCGAACAGGACAGCACAAACGCCGCATCGCTCACCCAGTCTATGCCATGGATCCTTGTCGGCTGCGCGCCCCCCGCTGCGACGTCCTGCATCGCGCCGGATTCGCTGTTGGAATAGCCGAATTCCAGCGGCAGATCGGTCAGGCATGCCCACCAGGTACCGTCTGGAGAAAAAATCTTATAGGTAATCGCGCCGGCGCCCTCTCGGTTTTCCGTCATCGTGTGCACAAGCGTGATCCAGTCGGCGGATGCTTCATCATCCTCGGCAAAGAGCAAAACGGACGTGTCCGCGCTGTTTTCTCCGTTCCATTTTGCATAATTGGACAGGCATACGTTCACGCCGTCCGTCGTCAGATAACTGTAATGCGTCTCAAAGATCCCCGCTTCCACGGCAAAAGCGTCGCGGGTGTTATCCGTGCGGCAGAGAAAGCCGTCCATGCCGTCCGCATTGTAGAGAACGTCGGTCAAAACAAGATCGCCCTCTACCGTGACCCGCCCAACGCGGAGCATCGCCGGCGTTCCGGAGAGGACGTTGTTCAAAAAAGCAGTCACGGACGCGGCGTTTTTCGACCCACCGAGCTGAAACACAGCAGCGCCGTCAACCGCCGCATCGACAGCAGAATATGCCTTTGGCAGCTTTTCCAGCGCCGCAAAGCCAAACGGTGTGCTCGCCGTGATTTTGGATACGCCGATTTCGAACGCGGCGGCATAATAGGCGTCCCGCATGCGCTTTACGATCCGATAATTGCCTGCGGTCCACACATAGTCGAGATCCGAGAGCAAAATGATTTGCGAGGAGGTTTGATTGGGCGTCACAACATATGCAATCTCGATCCAAGCCATGTCGGCGCGGAAGGGCACGTTCTTCCATACGCCGTCCTCTTGCTTTTGCAGAAGATATTCCAAGCCGCAGGAGTACTCCTCATCCGTGTTGTTTGTGACATATAGGTTGATCTGCGGCGCGTCCTGTCCATAGCAGGCGTATTCCGTCGCCATTGTGATGTTTTCGTCCGCGTTGATTTTCGTTTCCGGAATCTCCGATGGCTGCAGCGCCTTGCCTTTGCCGCATCCGGACAGCATGCCCAGACAAATCGCTCCAATCAAAATGATCGTTGATTTTTTCATCGTCTCACCCCTATCCGTAAAACACGCCGTATTCGGCAATGATCGCATGAAATACAAGCTGATTATAGCACAGTGTGCCGACGCGGTATACCGCAATCTGCGCGGCGCATACAACCGCCGGCATATTTTGCTTTTCTTTCAAAATCATGCTATCTTATAGTCGTCGCAGTATCTGCGGTAGATTGCACACGGTTGGGAAAAATAAATGAAGCTGAAAGCGCTTGTCGTAGCAGACCATGAAAGTGAATATATTTGGGATTACTTCGATCGAAACGCCTTTGCGGGCGTAGACGTCATCATCTCCTGCGGGGATTTAAAGGCCTCCTACCTGTCGTTTCTTGTAACGATGATCCACGCGCCCGTGCTATATGTGCGCGGCAATCACGACGCCCGGTATGACCGTCAGCCGCCCGAGGGATGCGACGCGCTGGACGATCAGATCGTCACTGTGAAAGGAATCCGTTTTCTCGGACTGGGCGGCTGCAAGAGCACAAGCCGGCAGCCCGAAAACTTCTCCGAAACCGCCATGCGCCGCCGTATCGGCAGGCTTCGGCTGCAGCTGCTGAAAAACCGTGGGGTTGACGTGCTCGTCACGCATGCCCCCGCCAAGGGTCTTGGAGATGGCGACGACGCTTTCCATGAGGGCTTTGAGTGCTTCCGGGAGCTTTTGGACAAATGGCAGCCGCGCTACTACCTGCACGGACACCAGCATTTGCAGTACACCGCAAACGCGGCACGTACGATATGCTACAACGCGGCGACGATCGTCAACGGCTACAACTATACCATCGTAGACATGGAATTTCCTGACCGAGGAGGGAAAAAGGCGTGAATATGACTCTGGAAAGCATCGAATTATATGATCGCGCAAGAAAGCGTGGGCTTCGGGAATCTGCCGCCGCGAAAAGCAAAGGACAGAGCGGTTTTTTGGCTGTTCTCGACGCAAAGCGCGAGGAATGCGGCGTGCTTGCCTTCATGGCGCAGCCGATGCGGAAAATTTCGCTCAATCGGATTATCGGCACCTATCAGGCCAGCCGCGCGAACTCCTTTAGCCCCGGCTTTATGCCGCTGCTCCCCGCCAACACGGAATTTGCCGCAAAATGGATCAACCTGTGTGGCGCGCATCTGCAGGAGGGCATCCGCGACAGCATTCAGGTATATGAATATCTTTGGAAGTATTATGTCGCCGAGGGCAACAAGCGCGTCAGTATTTTAAAATACTTTGATATTGCTTCCTATGAGGCGGAGATCACGCGCCTGATCCCGCAATGGGACGAGAATAATCCCGATACCGAACGCTACTATACCTTCCTTGCCTATGTTAAAAAGGGCGTTTTTCAGGATATTGAGCTTTCCGAGTCCAAAAAATATGACCGTCTGTACCGATTGGAACAGCGCCTGGTCGCGGAACTTGGGGAAAACGATCATCCCAATTTCAACGCGCTGTATATTACCTTTGAAATGGCATATCTGCAAACCAGCTGCACCATGTCCCTCGGCGACGCGTTTGTGGAATATCTCCACATTTTCGGTTTGCCGCGCGATGTGCTGCCCAGCGAGCTGGCCCAGCGTATCCTGACGCTCAAGCCGCAATATGAGCTGCTCGAAAAGCCGCAGGATCCGCGTTTGGTGCTCGAAAACGAGGTTCCTGACGAGAAGCCGCTGTTTGCGTGGCTGTTGTCCGGGCACAAGAATCCAAAGATCGTCTTTGCCTACGGCGCGGGGCGTACGGAGGGCAACTGGCTCGGCGCGCATGAAAAGGGAAGGCTTGCCATGCAGGAATCGTTCGGCGACAAGGTGCAGTCCCTCTGTCTTGACGGGCTGAACCGCGACAACGCCTATGAGCTGTTGACGGAGAATGCCGCCGACGCCGGTCTTCTGTTTGTCACCTCCCCCTCTATGATGAACCCGGTGCTGCGCTTTGCGCTGGAAAACCCCAGCTGCGTCACCATGGTCTATTCCAGGATGCAGCACCATTACCGGCTGCACACCTACTTTGGGCGGTATTATGAGGTCATGTTCGTCTGCGGCATGGCGGCGGCGCTCTCCTCCAAAACCGGCGTCGTCGGATATATCACGCCCCAGCTTGCCGGGCAGCGCTTTACCTCCGACATCAACGCCTTCGCGCTGGGCGCGCATTCCGTCTGTCCGAACGGACGCGTTATTTTAATGACGCGCGACGTCTCTCCGCTGGAGCTGAACACCTGTGAGCAGGCGCGCATCCAGCTTGCCGCCATGGGCGCGGACGTTGTACTGACGCCGCTTTCAGAGTCCCTGACGCTGCCCGATATGCCGCGCAACGTCTTTTCGGTGCTCATCTCCATCGACCGCTCGGGACGGCCGGTGCGTTATCTCGCTTCCCCCAGCTGGAATTGGGATCGGTTTTACCTGGCAATCGTAAAAAGCTACCTCAACGGAAGCTTGGAGGCGCTGCGCGGCTATGAGGAAACCGCGTCGCCCATCATGAGCTTTTGGTGGGGGATCGGTGCGGGCGTATTGGATCTCCACATCGCGCCGTGGGCGCCGCCGGCAACCAGTAATCTGATGCGCTTTTTGAAGGGCTGCATCGCGCGCAATCAGTTCAATCCGTTCCACGGGCCCTTGATTGACAGCGACGGACAGCTGCGGGTGCCGGCGCATACCGATCCAAGACCGGTTGATATCATGAACATGCGCTATCTTGTGGATTTTTTGGAGACGGTCGAATAGGGAAAGAGCCGAAAAACAATCGGTTTTGGGACTTTTGTGACGAGGTAATTGTATTCTTTCGATTCCGTGCTATAATTTTTATTAAGAAATGCTTGCGCCGGGATATGGAAAGCAAATGTATAAAATACTAATTGTCGAAGATAACCGCGTAAACCGTGCCATTCTGAAAAAGCAGCTGGGAGAGAAATACGAACTGTTGGAGGCTGAAAACGGCGAAGAAGCATTGGCCGAGTTTTCACAGCATCCGGACATTTCCCTGATTCTGCTGGATCTTGTGATGCCGTTGATGGACGGTTATGCTTTTTTACAGCGGCGAACGCAATTGCCGGCGCTTGCAGCGATTCCTGTGGCCGTATTGACGGAGTACGATACGGCGGAAGCAAAAAAGCGCGTGCTTTCCCTTGGCGCAAACGATTTTCTCAAAAAGCCGTATGATCCTACGACGCTTCTGCTGCGCGCCGAAACTATCATCAAGCTTTGGGAAACACTCTCTCAAAACGCACGAATTGAAACGCAGTATTCGCTGTTGGATACCTTGTACCGCACGGTTCCCTGTGCGATCTATCAATATACGCGTTCCGAGCAGCCCTTTCTTCTGATGGCGAACTACACGGCATGGAACGGCGCCGGCTACCAGAGCGAGGAGGCTTGTCTGGCCGCCAACCGCGAAAATCCGTTGCTGCTGGTGCATCCCGACGACCGGTTCGCTGCGCAAAAGCGTCTCAACAAGATCCTGCGAGACGGCGAAACATGTGCGTACGAGCAGCGCATGCTGCGGGCAGACGGCTCGGTCTACTGGATCAAGGGCGCTTTACGAACCGCCTTCGCGTTGGACGGGCAGCCGATTCTGCAATCCTTCTCTCTGGACATTACGGAAATAAAGCAAGCGGAGGCGCTGCTGCTGGCACAGCAGCGGGAGCTGGCCAATTCCTATGCAAAGCTCCAGATCGCAATCGATCAATCCGGCGTTGAAATCTGGGAGTACAATATCGCCGCGCGCACCTTTGAAACGCGGCGTCACGATCAGCAGAAGTACGGACTGCCAAAGGGCCCCGTCACATTGGATTTCCTTACCTCTGAAAAAAGCCCGTTTCATCCGGACGACCGCTCCGTTTTGAGAGACAGTATGGCGCGGCTTGAGCGCGGGATATCGCCTGTTGATTTTGTGGTTCGTGTCCGTATCTTCGAGAATTACAGAACCTGCCGAATCAACTATGCCGCCATTTTCGACGCCAAAACCGGCGCGCCCATCTCCGCCATGGGCATTACGCACGATATTACCGACCAGCTGCTTTTGACAGAGCGCGCGCAGCAGGACGCGCTGACAAAGCTCTTAAACCGGCAGGCGTTTGAGGACGCCGTAAATTTGACCGTCGCATCCGATTTCATGGGGCTTATCGCCTTCTTCTACATCGATCTGGATAATTTCAAGCAAATTAACGATACCTGGGGACATTCCTACGGCGATGAAGTGCTTCGCTTTTCGGGTGTGCGCATCAAGTCGCTGTTTCGCGGCAACGACTATGTCGGGCGTCTCGGCGGCGATGAATTCGCCGTGCTGATGACGGGGCTTTCTTCGCCGGAAAACGCGACGGACAAGGCCGCGCATATCATACGCGCCCTCTCGCGCTGGCGCGAAAAAAAGCCCGGTCAGCAGGAGCTCAGCTGCTCGATCGGCATTGCCTTTGCACCGCAGCACGGCACCACCTTTGAGGCGCTCAGTCGGAGCGCGGACAGAGCGCTCTATCAGGCCAAGCAGTCGGGCAAAGCCAGATATTATGATTTGCCGCTGCTTCAAAACCCCAACGAATTCGAGAAAAAATGATGTTTTTCTTGCGCTCCGCCCCCCCGCTATGCTAAACTAATGCTCATTGTGAAGCTAACTTTTTCCGTTTCTGGAACAAACGGACGGTTGGCTTTTTTTGAGGTGAAAGATGGAATCGTGTAAAGTAAAGCCCCTGCGCCGGTTCGGCGAAGGCGCGTATCTTGTTGCAATCCTTTTATTGCCGCTCGGCGTCGTATTGATGACAAAAGCCGATTTCGGCATTTCTATGGTAGTAGCGCCCGCCTATTTGCTGTCGCTGAAAATCTCATGGATGAGCTTCGGCGTCGCGGAATACGCGGTGCAGGCCATGCTGCTTCTGGCATTTTGCCTCATCATGCGAAAATTTCGCCTGCAATACCTGCTTTCCTTCGTCACCGCGCTGGTCTACGGCGCGATTCTCGACGGCTTGTTTTTGCTCTTTACGGCGTCTGTCCCATCCTCTATGTGGCTGCGCGTCGTGCTGTTCCTGCTGGGCATCATCGTCAGCTCTGCCGGCATCGCGCTGTTTTTTCGCGCGTATTTCCCCCCGGAGGTCTATGAGCTGTTTGTACAGGGCGTTGCCCAGCGTTTGAACAAGGACGTCAGCCGTGTCAAGGTCGTTTACGACTGTTGCAGCTGCGCTGTTGCAATCGTGCTGTCGCTGCTCTTTTTCAAAGAGATTACCGGCGTGGGGATCGGCACGGTCGTGTGCGCACTGTGCAACGGCTGGATCATCGGACTGTTCGGGAAGCTGTTTGATCGCTATATCGATTTTTCACCGGCTTTTCCCGGGCTGTACCGCATCATCGCCGGCAAAGCAGCGCCATAAACCGTCCGCTTTGCCGTGGACAATTCCGCCCCGTCTTACTGCTGCCGTCCCCTTTTACTTGAAAACCGCGCATAAAAAAACCGGCGTTGTCGCCGGTTCAGGCCATCAATAAAGTCAGTTGACGGTTATTTTTAGGCTTTCTTGAGCTGGTCATAGAGTTTGATGGCAGGTCCATAACCCTGTTCCGCCGCCCGCTTAAGCCACTGGAGCGCAAGATCCAGATCCTCTTCCACCGCATATCCCCGCCAATAACAACGCCCGAGCGTATATTGTGCCGGTAGGTTGCCCTGTTCTGCCGCTTTTTGATACCATTCGATCGCGGTATCCAGATTCTTGTTCACGCCGCAGCCTTGCCAGTAATAGTCGGCTACTGCGTTTTGCGCAGGGGCGTAACCCTGTTCGGCGGACTTTAAAAACCAAGAGAAAGCTGCTTTCTTGTCCAAGGGTACGCCATGCTTTGCTGCGTAGCATTGCCCAACCCGAAACTGCGCCTTGGCATATCCCATCTCGGCGGCTGTCATATAGCAGTCAAACGCGTTGGAATATCTGATCTCCACGCCACATTCTCCATAGTAATAGAAGTCGCCGAGTAAGGCCAGGCAAGCAGGATCTTGTTCCTCCGCTCCCTTTTGAGCCCAATTCAGCGCATCTGCGTCACTTTTTTCTACGCCAATACCGTAATAATAGCAGTTGGCCACACTGTAGAAGGCGCTGATATTGCCGCTCTCAGCGGACTTGAGAAACAACGCAAAGGCCATAGCTGGATCCTTTGTTGTTCCGATCCCGTTCTGATAGAACGACGCGGTAATATTGCAAGCCTCCTCGTTTCCCGACTCAGCAGCCCTTGAAAACCAGGTGAATGCCTGCTGTTCATCCTTCTCGGTACCGTCCCCATAGTAATAGCAGTATCCCAGAAAAACCTGCGCCTCAACCATTCCGTTTTCAGCGATCGGAATGAGCAATTCAATTGCGCGGGCGGAATCCTCCGCTGCAAAAGCGCGAGAAGCTTCCATATAGATGTCCATTTCCGAAGCGACGACCGCTTCTGGGTCGGGACTTGCCGTTTCCCCAACAGAGTTCGCTTCGGCGGCAGGGTCCGCTTGATGCGTGGCAGGTGATGCTGTCGAGGCCGCCATTGGTTCAGTGGCGGGTGTGATCGTATCCTCGGCAGCTTGGCAGCCGGCAATCAAGCAAGCAATCACGACCGACAGAAAAATGCCGTATTTCCATTTCATTGATGTGATCTCCTCCTTGTCAGTTTTGTTGGTTTGTTCAGGGTTTCATCTTCGGCGACGCCCTCTGACCTCTCTTTTCATAAAACGCAGCAAAATACGCGCCGCAGCCTAGTCGATCAGCTAATTTACACGATGTCTGGCAAAGAATCGACGCCGTCATGATCCCTTTCCGATTCTGTCTCGATGCCGTATCCCAGTGGCGGCCGGCAAGTGCAAGGCACATTGCCGCAGCAGGACAGGGGCAGCCATTTTCAGCCGTCATTGGCGATTGCCAAACATTACTGACCAGCAATGTTTTTTAGTTTCACCATATTGGACTCCAGCTCAAACTCGTTGCTCAGTACCAAGGATGGCGAAGCAGGGTTTGGTTCGATGTGAGATTGTTCACATCCACCCGCCTGCTGGAATGATTTGATCGATCATAAGCTCGCGTCCGATCCTCAGCGCGATGGGTTCCTCCTCGACGAAAGAAGCGGGAAAGCTGTGAAAAGAATAGACGGTACCAGCAAGCAGATAATTGCAGTCTTTTTCGTAGTTCAAACGTCCCCTTTCCAGTTCGTTATTTTTCACAACTCGCAATGGGAATGTTCTATCTGGAAAACTTTTGGCGCATCAATTGCGATGACCAATTATACTGAATTATCCAGAATATTACAATCCTTTTTTGGAGATAGCCTACACGCCGCGCTATCAGTCTCTTATCCGCGCTTCCGCCGCGAAAAACGGTTCGCAGGACTTGCTCAAACCATCCGCAAAATCAGTTGATGGTCTGAGCCGGCGGAGCACACCGGTTTTTATCACGGAATGAAAAGCCTTGCCCATTGCGGTCAGGGACGCCTTGCACAGGCGGCGTGTCAGTATCGGCTCCGATAGAACAGCAACAGCGTCCCCTTGCCTTCCAAAACCGCATGCTCTCCGGCCGGAAAAAACGCGCAATCATCCGTTTTGAGCGATTGTGCCGTGCCCGACACGTTGATTTGTCCCTCCAGCACCGTCAAAAAGAAAAAAGTGGTCGGCGGCACATACAGCGGCATGTTGCCGTCGAGCTTTATACGAATTCCCGCAAAGGAGGCGCAGTCCACCACCGTCTCCGTCTCCGCGTCAAAAAGTCGCGCGGCTCTTCCACTGTTGGGCGGCAGGCAAAGCGAAAGGCGCTTGGTTGCAAAGGCCGCAATCTCCCGCGCCCTCTTTGCGTCGCCACGCGCACAAGCGTAAACGTCCGGCGTCATCGATGTTGTCGTCTTGATCTCCAGCAGCGTCACTCCCGCGCCTGCCGCGTGCAGCATCCCGGCGGGAATGAATGCGGCATTGCCGGCGTGCGCGCAGGCAGGCTGCATCAGCGCGTCAAGATCGCCGTTCTCAACGGCGGATTGCAATTCTTGCGGCGTTACCTCGCGGTTGAGTCCCAGATATAGGCAGGCAGTACTGGACGTTTTTGTGAGCCACCAGAGTTTCTCCACGCCATGGTCTGCGCCCGCTGCCTTTGCAAGCGCATCGGTTGGGTGCACCGTCGCCGTCTGTCTTTGCAAAACCGCTTTGCGGCACACCGTAAAGGGCAGCTTGCCGTCGCCGCGTCCCGCGTCTTCGGGATGCAGCGCAAGGTGCTCGCCCAGCAGCGTACCGCCGTCCATTGGACATCGCGGATCCAGCAGCCACTGTTCGCCGGCGTCTTTTCCGGCCGCCGCCTGTAAATAAAACATAAGCTCCTCCTGTTGTACGCTATTTTAAAAAGGCGGTTGTCCGCCGATCGGATTCATTTTCGCCGCATCGTGTTACAATAAAGAAAAAGCAAAGGATGTATCGCAATGGAGCTTCGCAACAGCGACGGTCTTACCGAAACGGAATTTTTGAAGGGTTATCGCGCCAAGGAATATCCCCGGCCTTCGCTCACTGCCGACGTGATCGTATTCGCAAACGGGGCGGGCGGTCTTGAGGTGCTGCTCATCCGCCGCAGGAATCATCCGTGCATCGGCATGTGGGCGCTTCCGGGCGGCTTTGTCAATCCGGAGGAAAACGCCATGCAAGCGGCCCTGCGCGAGCTGGAGGAGGAAACCGGCGTCAGCGGGCTCCCGGTCGCAGAGCTGGGGTTGTTTTCCGATCCGGGGCGCGATCCACGCGCATGGGTTGTTTCGGACGTATTCTTTACGCTCACGGATCGCACGCTCATCCATCCCAAAGCCGGGGATGACGCGGCGGATGCTGCATGGTTTCGCATCGATTGGCATAAGGATACCGCCGCAAACTGCTGGCGGCTGGTCTTACGCGGCGCGTCCGGTCAGCTTGACGCCGCTCTGACGTTTTCCGGCGGCAGCGTAGGGCAATTCTCCGCCGCGCAGATTGCGCAGGCGGAAAGCCGCGGTCTCGCCTTCGATCACGCTAAGATGATTGCTTTGGCGCTTCGCCGGCTGCTGGGGCAGAATTAGTCCGCGCCTCGTACTCTGTCTCCTCCTCTGCGGCAAGCCGCAGCGCGGCTTCGGTATAGCGATTGATCCGCGTCAAACCGTTTTGCAGCTTTTTGCAAAATGTTTCGTACTTTTCAGCGCTGATTTTGCGTTCCAGAAGCGTCTGCGCCATATTCAAAACGGTGGAGACAGGCAGCTTCATCTGCTCGGACAGCTCGGTCAGCACGTCGCAAACCATCGGGTCTTCGGGCATATTGCAGTCCTGCGGCTCCGCCAGCGCCATTTGCTCCTTGGCACGCTTCCGCTCGCCGGACATGGATTTGACGCCCCGATAAACGCGGCGCATCCGCAGCGCCATAGAGACGCCGCGCACCCCCATGACGACGACCATGAACACGGTAATCAGGAGTCGCGCCCGCACATTTTGCCCATCGGCGTGATAGCCTTGCGCCAGAAGCAGCGCTTTGCCGCGCGCAATCGCTTCCGTATCCTGTACCTGCGACGTCAATGCTTCGACCGCCTCATCCATCGCCGCGGGCGCACTTTTTTCCACGGCGGCGATGACCGCGGCGTCATGTTCCAGCATCATGCGCTCGGTTCGGTTCTCAATCCAGCTGCCCAGAAAGAAGGCCGCCGCCACAATCGCGCCGGCTGTCAGCATCCACTTTGCCGTATCTGCCCAGTTGTTCACAGAACCGTCCGCATTTTGTCTCATTTTCAGCATGTCGGATTGTTCTCCTTCGTGAAAAAAAATGTTATAATACCGACGAATATTATAAAGGAATTTCGACCAAAAAGAAACCATAAGGAGGCCTCCCTTGAAAGAAGTCAAGCCAAACAACAAGCCGCTCATCTATTACTGCGTGCTGGCCTTTCTCATTATGATGCTCCTAAACGCCTTTATCTTCCCTCTGTTTTTCGGAACAAGGGTCACAGAGGTAGATTACAATACCTTTTTAAACGATATTGACTCGGGGAAAATGACCAAGGTTGCAATGACAGATACCCAGATCACCTATGCCATTCAGGACGAGAAGGGGAAGGAAAGCTACTATGAAACCGGGCTTTGGCCGGACGATTCCCTTGTCAACCGGCTGCATGTCGCCACCCCAAAGATCGAATTCGCAAAGGAGATTGTCGAGGAAACCTCGCCGCTTGTCAGCTTTCTGCTGACCTGGATCGTTCCCGGCATTCTGCTGTTTATGCTCTGGAAATTTCTCTTTGCGCGCATTGCGAAAAACATGGGCGGCGCGGGGAACATGATGCAGTTCGGCAAATCCAACGCCAAAATCTATGTTGAGGCGGAAACCGGCAAGACCTTCGCGGACGTCGCCGGACAGGACGAAGCAAAAGAAGCGTTGCAGGAGATTGTGGATTTTCTGCACAACCCGCAAAAATACACCGGCATCGGTGCGACGCTCCCCAAGGGTGCGCTGCTTGTCGGCCCTCCGGGCACCGGCAAAACGCTGCTTGCCAAGGCGGTCGCCGGCGAAGCCAAGGTACCGTTTTTCTCCATCTCCGGCTCTGAATTTGTAGAGATGTTCGTCGGCATGGGCGCCGCCAAAGTGCGGGATCTGTTCAAGCAGGCCGCCGAAAAAGCACCTTGCATCGTGTTTATCGACGAGATCGATACGATCGGCAAAAAACGCGACTCCGGCATGGGCGCAAACGATGAGCGCGAACAGACCCTAAACCAGCTTTTGACGGAAATGGACGGCTTTGACGGCACCAAGGGCGTTGTGATCCTTGCCGCCACCAACCGTCCCGACAGTCTGGACAAGGCGCTGTTGCGCCCCGGTCGCTTTGACCGCCGCATCCCCGTGGAGCTTCCCGACCTTGCGGGGCGCGAGGCCATTCTCAAGGTGCACGCAAAGAAGATCAAGCTGGGCGACAATATCGATATGAACGAGATCGCCCGTGCAACCAGCGGCGCTTCCGGCGCGGAGCTTGCCAACATCATCAACGAAGCGGCGCTGCACGCCGTGCGGCAGGGACGCGACACGGTATTGCAGGAGGATCTTCAGGAGAGCGTCGAGGTCGTGATCGCCGGCTATCAGCGCAAAAATGCCGTCCTCTCCGAAAGCGAACGCAAAATCGTATCCTACCATGAAATCGGTCATGCCCTCGTTGCGGCAAAGCAGACCAACTCCGCTCCGGTGCAGAAAATCACCATTGTTCCCCGCACCTCCGGCGCGCTGGGCTACACCATGCAGATCGAGGACGGCGAGCATTTCCTGATGAGCCGCGACGAGGCGCTCAACAAGATCGCAACCTTTACCGCGGGACGCGCGGCAGAGGAGCTGGCATTTGGCTCTGTCACCACCGGCGCGAGCAACGACATTGAGCAGGCGACGCGCATTGCACGCGCGATGGTCACTCGCTACGGCATGAGCGAGCAATTCGACATGGTCGCCCTGGAGACGGTCAATAACGTCTATCTTGGCGGGGATACGTCGCTTGCGTGCTCTGCGGAGACTGCCGCGAAGGTCGATCTGGAGGTCGTCGCCATGGTGAAAAAGCAGCACGACAAGGCGCTCGGCATTCTGCGGGAAAACATGGATACGCTGCACGAAGCCGCAGCATACCTGATTGAAAAGGAAACCATTACTGGGGCGGAATTCATGCAAATCGTAGAAAAGCACAAATAAATTCGGCGCCGTTTGACCGTTTTCTATCCGCAAAAAAAGTCCCGCTGTTTTTCGGCGGGGCTTTTGCATTTGGCGCTTTTCCGTTAATCAACAAAATTCGTATGCTTGGTTTTCCACTGTTTGAGCTTAATCTGCATCCAGAAGCTGTAAATCCCAACGGTAATGATCGTCAGCAGCATCCACAAGAGCCACTTGCCGAACAGCTGCGCTGCCGTACCGTTAAAGGTCAGCCTTCGTCCGTTGATGACCGTATGCCTTGCTTCCCAGCGGTAGATCATGCAATACGACCACGGGAAGCAAATTCCCAGCGTCAGAACCGTTACAAGTGTTCCCAATATGCGCCAGCCGATCAATTGCAGCAGCCCGCCGTCAAAATATGACGTGTTGTTCTCCATATGCAATGCCCCCTGTTCTTTTTCCTTATTCTATCCCCTTCTCCGCTGCCACGCAACAATCCTTTTGTTTCGGGCAAAAAAGAAGTCCTTTGCTCTCGCAGTCCGCGTGCAAAAGACTCCTTTTCTGTTTTTCAGTTCTTTTCCTCCGGCGCCTGAACATTCTGCTGAAAGAGCATCGTAATGCCCCAAATGCCGGCCAGTCCCACGATGCTGTAAATGATGCGGGAGAAAACCGCCGTTTGCCCGCCAAACAGCGCCGCGACCAGATCGAAGCGGAACAGTCCGATAGAGCCCCAGTTCAGCGCGCCGATAATCATGAGTACCAACGCAATAATATTCAACATTGCTTTCACTCCTTTTTACCCTTACTTTGCGCAAAGTGGCGAAAAATATGTAACCGCACGTATTTCTTTTTTTACACTTTGGGGTTTTGAATTGCGTTCTTGTGTATTCATTTGCGCTTTCTCCAAAAAACTTGCGCCGCGAACGAAATACCGTCCACGGCGCAGTGCAATGTGTTCGTTTTTCGTTATCTTTACTCTGTCACAGCAGCAGTCCAGAAGTAGTTGCCATACAGATCGGTGATGCGCAGCATCATGCTGTAATGGTAATCGCTGCCGACGGATACGTTGCTCACTTCCCAGACCGTGGGCGCAATCAAGCGCTCGCCGAGGTAGTAGCTGTCCGAATACGTTCCGTCATAGGCGTAATAATCGCAAAGGAAATCGATCTCATCTCCCGGCTGGATCTCCGTATCGACCTTTGCCACAACGTCCGTCAAGCCCTGATAGTCGGAAATCGCGCCAACGACCGTACCGTCTGGGTTGTCGTTGTCAAACACGATCTGAATATCCACGCGCTGCCCGTTCAGCATGGCGGGAACGCGCCCGGTGTAGCAGTAATTGTCGCCGTCGGTTTCTTCGCTCACCAGATAGTAGCTGACAATCTGACCGTTCAAAGCGATCCATGTGCCGTCGTAATCCACAATCAGGTCGCCGTCTTGATCGTATTCAAGCGTGTTGTCAAGGCCGAGATCGATATACCCCGCGCCGTCATCGAGAAATACGGAAAGCGCAATCCCCTTGACCAGCGCCCACTGCGTTTCCGAAAGTGAAAGCACCCTGCCGCCGTCCTTTTGCGTATAGGCGACGTCCGCGTCGCTCAGACGGTTCTCTGCAAGGTAGTCTGCCGACGCCATCGCACGGTCAGAGTCAAACCAGTCGGCAATATCCGCCGCGGTAAAGCCGTCCTGTCCGGCAGTGGGCGTCTCCTTGCTCTTGAGAAACAGGGATAACAGCGTGGCTACGGTGTCCGCGTCCAGTCCCGACGAGCTGCTTGCCGAATCGTCGCCAAAGAGCGACCCAAGCAGGCTCGAACCAATCGAGGCGCCGACGTCCGAGGTGGACGAGCTGTCGCCCAGCAGCGACGAAAGCATCGACGGAATGGCAGAAGACGCACTGCCGCTCGCCGTATCCGTGCTCGTACCGCCAAGCAGTACGTCAAGCAGGCTCGCGCTGGTATTCGTCGTAGAACCGACCACCTGACCGCCCGCCGCAAGACTTGCAAAGCTGCGGATACAGGCGGTGTATTCATCGTCCATACCGATCTTGTCGTAGGTGGAGATCGCGCTGCTGACGCGGCCGAGCGATTGATACGGGAAATAGATCGACACGCCGTTTGCGTTGGTCATGGACGTGCAGATTCGATTGTATTTGACGCAGCCGCGCAGTGCGTTTGACAGCGCCAGCGCCGGCTCTGTGCCGAGATTCTCCGCAAAATGGATCAGGTCGATCTGGTTGATCTTGCTCGAGGAGGAAAAGTCGCGCGCGTTGCTTCTTGCCGTGGCGACCGTTTGATAGTCCTTGGAATCCAGCATCGTGCCGATCGCGTTTGCAAACGCGGTGAAGCGTTTGGGCACCGTGCCGGAGAGCTCCGCAAGATCCACAAGCGACAGCGTCGCCTTGCTCGACGGGGAGACTTTCTTGCACACCGTGACAAAATCATCGATGATATTTTTGCCGATCTCGACCGTCGGCATGGAGGTGTTTGCCGAAAGCTTTGTGAGCCAATCGGTATAATACCAGCCGCAACCCGGCTCGGTTGCTTCCGAAGCGATTAGATAGTCTGCGTATTGCTCTGCCACCAGCGCCGTTTCCAGCGTCGCCATCAGGCAGGCGTCAAAGCCGATGAAGTCAAATTTGCAGCCTGCGGTTTTCAGCGCGGCGTCCAATTCGTCCAGCGTCATGGAATCGTTGGGATCATATTCGTCGTAGCCGTATCCCGTGATCGAGCCGCCGCCGTGATCCCACAGGACGAGCGCATAACGATCGGCGGGGAAATTGGCTTCGCAATACTGAATGAACGTGCTCAGCGTGTCGGAATCGACCATCGACTTTCTGCCGACATTTTTTTCCAGCGCCACAAGCCCCTGCGAGGTGATCTGATAGATCTGGTTGGTCTTGCTGCTGATGACGGAATTGTTCCAGCTTGACGC
The DNA here is from genome assembly GCA_964636685.1 of uncultured Oscillospiraceae bacterium. Taxonomy (GTDB): domain Bacteria; phylum Bacillota; class Clostridia; order Christensenellales; family CAG-138; genus CAZWUK01. The sequence goes on along the minus strand of CAZWUK010000003.1, from coordinate 22,032 downwards.
GCCGCCCGTCTCCACGATCAGGTTCACGTTGTCGCCGACGGTCGCGTGTACCATCTCCTGCAAATCAGCCGTTGCCATGCCGTTTTGGGATTCCAGATCCGTACCGCACATGTAGACCATCAGCGTCACGACGTCCTTGCCACTGCCGCGCACGGCAGTGTACCGCGTGCGCGCCGCACCGTCAACCGTCATGTCGGCTGCATGCGCTGCATAGTCGCTGCTGTTTGTCGTGTTTTCAGTGCTGCTTTGTGTGCTTTCGGTCGTACCGCCAAGCAAGGAGCCCATAAGGTCTGAGGAATCCGTACCGGTCGCGCTGTCCAAAAGACCGCCGAGCACCGAGGATGTGCCGTCATTGCCCGCGATGCACGACTTATAGACAAGCACCAGCGCCACCACGATGACCGCCAGCACGATCAGCTTGCTGAGTCCGCCGGAGCGTTTTTTGCCGCTTCCGCCGACCGCTGCACCAACCACCGTTGACAGAATATCGCCGGTATTCCGGTTGTTTGCGGCTGCGCCGCGTTTCTTGCCGGAGGCCGGTCTTGCGCCGCTCCCTACCGGGCCGGCGCCAAGGCCGCTGCCGCGTCTTGCTGCGTTGCCGCCGCCCGATGTGACGCGCTTTTTTCTGCCGGAGGGTCGATTTGATTGATCCATCGTCATTCCGCCTGCCTTCTTTATTTAAAGTGCCATTCTCTTTCAAAAAACCAAATAATTATATCATTGTTACGATCCGCCGTCCAGAAACACAGGTTTTTTTCCAGTCTTCATCTTGACATTGCGCATTGAATTCCATAAGATGAAAAAGTTGTAAAACGGGGGAGAAAAATGAATAAAAACTTACGTTATGCGTTCATTACCAGCATCCCGGTATTGTTTGGCTACCTGTTTCTCGGGATCGCGTTCGGACTGCTGCTTGAAAACGCCGGCTACAATTTCATCTGGGCATTTTTCATCAGTCTGTTTGTCTATGCCGGTTCTGGACAGTTTGTTTTGGTGGGTTTTCTCAGCGCGGGCGCCAGCCTTGCCACGGCCATTTTTGTGACGCTCTCCGTCAACTGCCGCCATATCTTTTACGGGCTGTCTTTTGTGGAGCGGTTTCGCGGGATGGGGAAAGCCTACCCGTACATGATCTTCTCGCTCACCGACGAGACGTATTCCCTGCTGTGCAGCATCCATCCCCCGGAGGATGTGGACATTGACAAAGCATCCCTTTACATTGCGCTGCTGAACCACAGCTATTGGATTCTCGGCTCGGTGCTGGGCGCGGCAATCGGGCAGCTGTTCACCTTCAACACCACAGGCGTCGAATTTGCCATGACAGCGCTGTTCACGGTCATTTTCGTGGAACAGTGGCTCTCATGCAAGACCCATCTGCCCGCCTTTGCCGGGATTGGCTCGGGGATTATCTCGCTGATTGTCTTTGGGCCGGACAAGTTTCTGCTGCCCGCCCTGTGCGGCGCGGTCGCCGTCCTGCTCGCCGCGAAAAAACCGATTTCAAGCGCGGAGGGTCTGGAATGATGCAGCCAACACAAGCCATTGTCCTCATTGCCGCATGTGCGGTTTGCACATTTTTAACGCGCCTTGTACCCTTTGCGCTCTTTGGCGGAAAAAAAGAACCGCCCAAGCTTGTACGCTATCTTGGGCGCATGCTGCCACCCGCAGTCATTGCGATCCTGATCGTATACTGTCTCAAAAGCTGGAATTTCTCGGTCGTATCCACCTTTGTGCCGCAGGTCGTCTGCATTGCGATCGTGGCAATTCTTCATGTTTGGAAGCGCAACAACCTCTTGAGCATCGGCGTCGGTACGCTGCTTTATATGCTTTTGATCCAAGTCGTATTCTAAAAACACCTTTTTGCCTGCCGCTGCATAGAATACAGCATGGATACATTCTTATCGTGGCAGACATTGACGACCCATGCCGGCGTTACGCTGGCAACCGGCGTCGTTACACAGTTTCTCAAGGAGTTTGGCGTGCTGAAAAAGCTCCCCACACGGCTCCTGTCCTACATCATTGCGGTGCTGCTGCTGTTGCTTGCCACCGCATTTACCAGCGGGTTGACCTTGTCCCGCGCGCTGCTGTGCCCCATCAATGCCATCGGGGTGTCCCTCGCCTCCAACGGCGGCTTTGACGCCATCGTCAAGGTCGGCTCCCTCGCCTCGGATAAAAACAAAACCGGAGCAGACAAATAACAAAGCCATGACGCGGCGGACAGTGCAGCCGCCTCGTCTTACTGTTTATTACTTTTTTTCGCAATCGCCAAAGCAGCCAATCACCGAAGCGTCTTCATTTTGAACCGCGCCGAGAAAACCGTCGATTCCATTGAGCTTTTCGCGCAATATCAGCTTAAAGAGGACGCCGAGTCCCAGCACTGCAAGCAGCACGATTATTCCGAGAATTGTCCAGCTCACGGTCTGTTCCTCCTCCGGCTGTCCAGCCGCGCGCGCCGTCGCTTCCGGTACCAGCGCAATACCCGAATATCCCCGCCGATGCTGACCGCAAAACCCGCTGCCGCAAGCCCACAGCAGGAAAACAGGACGCCGTCTACGGGACGGAGCGAACCGAGTCCCGCCTTTTTTTCCGCGCTTGGTGGCTGCGGCGCCGGGCTTGGCGATGCGGCATTGTTGAAAAACACGATCTCGACCGGCGTCATCGTTGGGGTTGGAGTCGGCGTCGCGGTCGTCGTTGAAGCCGGCGTGGGGGTAGACGTTGGCGTCGGAATCGGGGTTTTCCTGGGTCGAACAGTATGCTTCGGCGTTGCCGTCGCGGTCGGGGTTGGCGTGGGTATTGGGGTCTGGGTAGGTACCGGCGTGGATCCCGTCGCACTCTCTATGACAAAAACCAAAAATGAAATCTGCGAAATGACGCCCGGCGTGATTTCCGGCATTGTAACGGTGACAGGATATCCTTGCGCATTGACCGCCGATTGGACTTTGGACACATCCACGATATACCCCGCCGTCAGCAGCTGCCAGTGCTGCCAATTGCTGCTGTCGTCCCAGATCTTGACAAGCAGATGGGCTTCCTGCACCGCCAAATCGGCGAGCGTTCCGTCCTGTAGCGCTGTTGTCACCTGTGCGGGCGTCAGCGTTACGTCGTTCGCGTTCATGCAGTAGTCGCCCCGCGTATCCACATGATGGTCATAGTCCTCGGCTCTTGTGCCGGCGGCGGAAAAAAGGAGCGCCGCAGCGGCTGCGAACGCAACAACGATCCTTTCGATGCCGTGTCTTGTCATAGTTTCATCCTCAAATCCGGCTTACGACCCTCAGTCTACCGACTTTTCATGTCCTTTTCCGATTGCAGTGCAAACAGCGTCATTTTTTTCGCAAACATCATTCCCGGTCGGACAGATGCTTGCTGTTTGCTGCGTAGCTCCGCCCCACCGGCAGACTTTCCCCGGTGCTGAGCGTCACCTTTGCGGTGCTTGCCCGCTGGACATACCGTTCGTTCACAAGATAGGATTTGTGGATTCGCACAAAGCCCTTTTCCGCAAGGCTTTCCTCCAGCCTTGATAATTGCGTATAAAACTCGAACTGCTCCTGCCCGTAGTATACGGTGACGATCTTATCCCGCACCTCAAAATATCGAATGTCCCCAACGGGAACGCTCCGATGCTCCCCCGCACACTGAAACAGCAGCAGCTCGGATCTGCGCTTGTCAACACGCTGCGCCGCCTTGATAAAGATCTTCTCCAACTGCTCGAAGGACGTTTGGTTCTTCACCACAAAATGCAGCGCATCCACGTCGAAGGCCTGAAATACTTTCGACTCGTCCACGCTGAAGAACACGATATCCATTTTTTCGTCCATCGCTCTGATCTGTTGTGCCGTTTCAAAGCCGGAAATCCCACGCATATGATAGTCCAGAATGACGAGATCCACCGCGCCGGGATGATCCTCCAGCACGAAAAGCAATTCCTCGCCCGAATGCACCGTCTGCAAGCGCAGCGGTATTTGCCGCTTGCGAGACAGCGCCGTCAACTGTCGCCCGCATAGGCGGCAATCCACGGGATTGTCATCGCAGATCATGACATACATGCGCCCGTCCCCCTTTCGCTTCCGATAGCTGACCGCGGATCATTGCGGATAATCGATTATATTTCATTATAATATATTATGTGACGCGATTCAACCCGGGACTTATACGCCCCGCAGCGCTGCAATCTCCGGACTTGACACGTCGAACCGCCTGCCGGATAATGGAAAAAAATCGCATTTTGAATCGGAAAGGCGGATCGCAATGCACGTATTTTTACTCAATGGCAGCCCCAAAAAAGACGGCTGCACCTTCACCGCGCTGTCGGAGGTTGCAGGCGCACTGGAAAAGCATGGTATTACCACGGAAATTTTCCAGCTCGGCACGCAGCCGGTACGCGGCTGCATCGACTGCGGCGCGTGCAGAAAAACCGGGCAATGTGTTTTTGACGACATGGCAAACGAGGTGCTGGAGAAGATGTCCGCGGCAGACGGCGTCGTCATCGGCAGTCCTGTTTATTACGGCTCTGCAAACGGAAGCCTGACTGCGCTGCTTGACCGCGTGTTCTTTGTCGGCTCAAGCCGCCTCGCGCATAAGCCGGGCGCGGCTGTCGTTTCCGCGCGCCGCGCGGGCGCCACGGCGTCGCTCGATCAGCTCAACAAATACTTCATGCTCGCGCATATGCCGGTCGTTTCCTCGCAGTACTGGAACATGGTTCACGGGATGGATCCAGACGAGGTGCGGCAGGATCGTGAGGGCTTGCAAACCATGCGGATGCTTGGCGACAATATGGCGTGGCTGCTGCAATGTATTGCGGCGGGTCAGCAAAACGGGGTCGTTCCTCCCGCGCCGCAGGAACGCGACTGGACAAACTTTATCCATTGACGGAACGGCAGCGTTTGTAATCGGAACGATCCGAAAAGAGTGCAATTGCATTGGAAAATGCCTGCTCCGTAAAAGGGCAGGCATTTTTGACTGCGCCTGATTTTATCGCGACGGTGCAGGTTACAGCTTTTCCCGGCTGCCCGGCTTTTCCAGCTTTTGGCCGCCGACTTTGCAAAGCGGGCAAGTGCTTGCGTCATAGGCGGGAATATCGAGCTTCACCGCGCTGTACACCGGCAGCTGCAATGCGCATTCTTCGCCGCGACGATCGACGATGCAGGCAACGCCGATCACCTCAGCGCCCATATCCTCGAGTACGCGGACGGTTTCGAGCGTGGATTTTCCGGTCGTAACCACGTCCTCGGTGATGAGGATTTTGTCGCCCTTTCCGACGGTGAAGCCGCGCCGCAGCTGCATTTCGCCGTCCTTGCGCTCGGTAAAGATGCTCTCCAGTCCCAGCTGCCGCGCCAACTCATAGGAAACGATAATGCCGCCCATCGCGGGGCCGCACACCTTTGTAATTCCAAGCGTCTTCACCGCATCGGCAACGCCCGAGAGCACCTTTGCCGCTTTATCGGGATAGCGCAGAAGCTTTGCGCACTGGCAATAGCCGCTGCTGTGCTTCCCGGAGGACAGCAGAAAATGTCCCTCTAAAAAGGCTTCCGATTCCTTCATAATGGCAATGACTTCGTTTCGTTCCATCTGATTTGATTCCTCCCGTTCCTGAATTTCAAATGATTCCGACAATCTCGGAGATATTGTTTAGCCCGTTTTCGGTGCAATAGGCGGATAACCCGTCGATGATGTCCAGCATGGCGTCCGGCTTTTGGAACGTCGCCGTCCCCACCTGCACGGCAGACGCGCCCGCCATCAAAAATTTCAGCGCATCCTCTGCTGTCTTTATACCGCCCATGCCCACCACGGGAATGGATACCCGATGCGCCACCTGATGCACCATGCGCAGCGCGATGGGCAATATCGCGGGGCCCGACAAGCCGGCATAGACATTTTGAAACGCGGGCTGACGCTTTTTTACGTCGATCTCCATGGCAAGGAATGTATTGACCAAGCTCACGCCGTCTGCGCCCGCAGCTTCGACCGCTTCCGCCACGGCGGCAATATCGCCCGCTGCCGGGGTCAGCTTGACAAGCAAGGGAAACCGCGTAACGGACTTGACCTTTTCCACGATCCTTGCCGCAACGCACGGATCGGTTCCAAAGGAGATCCCGCCGCCCTTGATGTTGGGGCAGGAGATATTGAGCTCCAGGATATCCATGTCCGCGTCGTTGAGCCGCCGCGCGCCCGCAAGATAATCCTCCTCGCTGTGCCCGCCGAGGTTTGCAATCACCGCCGTTCCAAGCTTTCGCATCCTGTGGCAGCCCGTGGCAACAAATTGCTCCACACCAGGGTTTTCAAGACCGATGCTGTTGATGATGCCCGACGGCGTTTCGCAGATGCGAAGCCCCGGATTTCCAAAGCTTCCATGCAGCGTCAAGCCTTTGCCCGAGATACCGCCGAGCCTTGACACGTCAAACAGCGCCGCATATTCCTCACCGAACCCAAAGCTGCCCGAAGCCGCGATCACGGGGTTTTTCAGCGTTACGCCAAGAAGCGTTGTCTCCAGTGCGTTATTCATAAAATACCTCCGCGGCTTCAAACACCGGCCCGTCCTTGCACACCCGCCGGTTGCCCGATGCGGTCTTGACGCTGCACGCATAGCACGCGCCCACGCCGCAAGCCATATGGTTTTCCAGCGACACATAGAGCGTGCGCTCCGCCTGCTTTGCCTTGCTTGCCGCCGCGCGCATCATGGGCGTCGGCCCGCACACATAGTACGTGGCGTTTTGCGAAAAGTCCACACAGTCGGTCACATAGCCGCCAATATCGATCTTTGGCGTTCCCGTAAGCTGTGCAAAATCGTCCGCCAGAAATGTTTCGTCGCTGTACCCGAGATATACGCGAATCTTGCGCGCGGGATCGGCTGCTTTGAGCGTCTTTGCAAGAAGATACAGGGGTGCTATGCCAAGTCCGCCGCCGATGAGCACCGTGTCGCCTGCAAGGATCGGAAACCCGTTTCCAAACGGCCCCGTCACACGCAGGGTTTCCCCTGCCCGCATGGTGGAAAACGCCTTCGTGCCGCGTCCCACAACGCGATAGACAACGGTGCTTTGTCCCGTCGCAGGATCGACGTCAAACAGGCTGATCGGGCGCGGCAGCAGCATTTGCGTCCCATCCGGCGGATAGAGCATGACAAACTGCCCCGCCTGCCCCGTAGGGATGCCGGAGAGCGTCATGGAAAACAAATCCAATCCAATCTGCCGCTGGGCAACGATCACAGCCATGCGAGAATATCCTCTTTCATCGCGATTGCCGCACGGCGCGCGCATTCGTCAAAGTCGCTGCCGTCGGAGTCGGTTTTCTTGTACGCGCAGATGATACCGCGCGAAGAATTGACAACGCCGCGCATTTTATCCTTAAAAAACGCCGCAACATCCTTGCCCGTGCCGCCCTGCGCGCCATAACCCGGGATCAGGAAGAACGTATGCGGCATGAGGTCGCGGATGCGGTCAAATTCCTCCGCGTAGGTGCAGCCTGCGACCGCGCCAATGGCAGAATACCCGCATTCGCCCATAAACTGCTCGCCCCACGCGGAAACCTTCTTTGCAACCTGCTGATAGAGCGTCAGTCCATCGATCATGCGATCCTGAAAATCCACGCCGCTGGGGTTTGAGGTCTTGACGAGCACAAACAGTCCCTTGTCGTGTTCTCGCAGATAATCGTAATACGGCGAAACCGCGTCCTCGCCCATGTAGGCGTTGACGGTCAGAAGATCCGTTTCAAAATCGCCGGAAAAGTGCGCGTTTGCATACTGCTTGGCAGTCGATGCAATGTCGCCGCGCTTTGCGTCGGTGATGGCAACCATGCCTTTCCCCCGCACATATGCGATGGTATCGCGAAACGCCAGCATTCCCTCCATGCCCATGGCCTCGTAAAACGCGATCTGCGCCTTATAGCAGCCGGCGACATCCGCCGTCGCGTCAATGATCCGGCGGTTAAATTCAAACACCTTTTCGGAAACGGGTTTGTCCTGCTCCCGCAAAAACGCGGGCAGGAAATCGTACTGCGTGTCAAGTCCTACGCAAACAGGCCCCTTTTCATTGACCGCCTGTACCAATCGATCCATCATCATAGCAAATCCTTCCTCCTCGTATCGTCATATGTATTTTCCCCCGCACGGATCTGCCGTCAAAGGGGGTATTGTTGGAACGGGAGATCATCTTTTCCCGACAAATCACGTCCTCTGCCGCCGGATCAACGACCACCAGATCGGCTTTTTCACCCGGTTGCAGCAGCGCAACGCCTTTTCCCAGTATTTCGCTCGGACGCTTTGCCATCATCTCAGAAAGCCTTGTCAGGGGCAGTCCGTTTTCGGTAAATACCTTCCACACGATGGAAAACGCGTTCTCGATCCCGGAGATCCCCGCCATGCCCTGCGCCTTGTCCTCGGGCGTGTGCGGTGCGTGATCGGTCGCGATGCAGTCGATCGTGCCGTCCTTGACGCCCTCGAGCAGCGCCAGCACATCGTCGTGTGTGCGCAGCGGCGGATTGACCCGGTACGGATCGTCCCAGCCGAACAAATGATGTGGCGTGACCTCGCAGGTCAAGGACAGTCCCTCTGCCTTTGCCGCCCTTATCATATCCACCGTTTCCTTGCGGCTGATGTGTCCCACATGAAGATTCCCGCCCACTGTGCGCATCAAGTCGATGTCCCGCCGCACGATCGCGCGTTCCGGCTGGCAATGCGTGCTGATGAGAAAGCCATAGCGTTTGGACGCGATCAAAAGCTGTCGCATGAAATCATCCGAAAAGATGGTCTTCCCGTCGTTTGAGATCACGTTCGTGACCCGGGATAACGCCGCCCAATCCGTCGGCTTTTCGTCAGAAAGCGCTTCGCCCGCGGCGGCCGCCTGCACCAGATCGCACAGATCCAGCTTGGCGGCGCGCTCGTGGTTTTGACAAACCCGCTCCGGCGTACTGCAAACAGGGTCTGTGTTTGCCATGGCGCACAGCGTTGTATAGCCGCCCTTTTGCGCGGCGCGCATCCCCGTTTCCATCGTTTCTTTTTGCGGGTAGCCCGGATCGCGCAGGTGGCAGTGCAGATCGGTAAAAGCGGGCAGCACCGTATAGCCCGCAAGCTCCAGCGTCTGTTGGCAGGGCGACGCATGATCGCCGCTGATGCGTCCCGCCTCCAGCACCAAATCCCCCGTGCGCACGCCCAAGGCGTCCGTCAAAATCGCGTTTTTACAGCGGATACGCATATTACAGATGCGTGCGCGCTTCGCAATATTCGCAGCGGTATTCCTTGGTGTCTGCGTTTGCCAGCGTAAAGCGAATGTCCTCGATCTTCTCCTGATTGGTGATGCAGCGCGGATTTTTGCACTTGAGAATACCTGTGACCTCCTTTGGCAGGGAGAGCTGCACCTTTTTGACGCGCTCGCCGTTTTCCACATAGGTCACCGTCGCGCCCGGATCGATCAGACCCAGCACATCAAAATTGAGCTGCAAATCCGTCTCGATTTTAATCAGATCCTTTTTGCCCATCTTGCTGCTGTCCACATTTCGCATCAGCACAACCACGTCGTCGAGCTTGTCAAGGCCCAGCTGGCGGAATATCGTATAGCCCTCGCCGACCTTGATATGGTCGATCACAATGCCTTTTTTGAGTTTTGAAACGTTAATCATATTCAGTTCCTCCCGTCATTCGATTCCCAGAAGCTTGAGGATCAGCGCCATGCGCGCGTACATGCCGTACTTCACCTGCTTAAAATAGACCGCGCGCGGATCGTCGTCTACCTCCGTTGCAATCTCGTTGACGCGCGGCAGCGGATGCAGCACGATCATATCCTTCTTTGCAAGCTTCATCTTCTCCGACGTCAGGATGAAGAAGTCCTTGAGGCGCAGATATTCCTCCTCGCTCACAAACCGCTCACGCTGTACGCGGGACATATACAGAATGTCGAGCTTGGGCATTGTGCCCTCCAGATCGGCAGTTTCTTCATACGGGATGTCGTTGTCGTCGAGCACCTGCTTGACGTACTGCGGGATGCGCAGTTCTTTGGGTGAAATGAAGATAAACTTCATTCCCTTGCAGCGGGCAAGGCAGGTTACGAGCGAATGGATCGTGCGCCCGAACATCAGATCGCCGCACAGTCCGATCGTGAGATCGTTCAGCCGTCCCTTGATATGCCGGATCGTCAGAAGGTCGGTCAGCGTCTGCGTGGGGTGCATGTGTCCGCCGTCGCCGGCGTTGATGACCGGACAGTCGGCATAGCGGCTCATCAGATGCGCGGTACCCTCCTTGGGATGGCGCACAACGATCACGTCCGCATACTGGGAGACGGTTCTTGCGCTGTCTGCGACCGTCTCTCCCTTGGCGGTGCTGGACGTACTGGGATCGGAAAATCCCACGACGCTGCCCCCCAGTCGAAGCATGGCGGCGTCAAATGAGAACTTGGTGCGCGTGGACGGTTCATAAAAAAGGCTGGCAAGCACCCTGCCATGGCATTTATCGGTAAATTTTTCCGGCGATTCAATGATTTTGTCTGCAAGCGCCAATATCGATTCGATCTCCTCCATCGAAAAGTCTGTCGGCGCAATGAGGTTTCTTCCTTGTAACAAAACAAGCACATCCTTTCAAAACGATTTGCGAAAAAAAACGCCAAGGGCGTTTCGCCCTCAGCGTTGTTTCAAAATTGATATTCGGTTGCGTGAATTTTGTGTTTCATAGCTCTCTTTCCGAATTTGCATTTTTTCTAGTATATTGAATCCGGCATGCTTTGTCAAGGCTTGCGACCATATTTTCGACGTTTTTTGCAGGACTGCCATATTTCCTTGTACCGGCGGGATTCGCCAAATGAAAACGTGAGGGATTTACACAAATCGGTCATTGTGAATTTGCAGGAGCAAGACAACGACCGAAGGAACGTGCAAATCTCTCACGCAAGCTGAAAACAGGATAAAGTTGCAGGCACACCCGAATCAACGCTTTACCGGAGCATACCAAAGACGACAGCTCCGCCGAATCCATGCGCTTTGCCGAATGGGGCCAGGGTTATTTGTTGAGCGGAAGCGTCCAGCCAAACGGATCGTCCGCCTTACCCCATTGAATGTCCGTCAGGCAGTCGTAAAGCTTCTGCGCAAAGGGCCCAATCACACCGTCATGGATGGCATATTCACGGTCGTTGCAGTATAGCCAGCCGATGGGTGAGATGACGGCTGCCGTGCCGCAGCCCCACGCTTCTTCGAGACGCCCTTCCACAATGGCGGCGGTAAGCTCTTCCAGTGAGACAAGGCGCTCCTCCACCGCAATCCCCCAACGGTGCATCAGCTCGATGCAGGACTTGCGCGTGATGCCGGGCAATACCGAGCCGGTCAAGGCCGGCGTGATGATCTTTCCATCGATTTTGAACATCACGTTCATGCTGCCGACTTCTTCAATGTACTTTCTATCGACGCCGTCCAGCCACAGCACCTGCGAATAGCCGAGCTTTTCGGCGCGCTGCCCCGCGCGCAAAGAAGCTGCATAATTGCCGCCGCATTTGGCGTAGCCGGTTCCGCCGCGCACAGCGCGCACATCCTCCTGCTCGATCATGATCTTGACGGGCTGGAGATTTGTGCCGTAATACGAGCCGACCGGGCAAAGAATGATGCACAGCAGGCAGTGATTTGGCGTATGGATATTGACCGTAGCGTCGTTGCAGATCAAAAATGGGCGGATGTACAGCGAAGTGGCAGGTTCAGACGGCACCCATTCCTGATCGATGGCGACCAGCGTCCTGATGGCTTCCAGCATAAAAGCTTCGTCAACCTTGGGCAGACCCATGCGGTCGGCGGAATTGTTGAGCCGTTTGATGTTCTCCTGCGGGCGGAAGAACTGCACCTTGCCGTCGGGACGGCGGTACGCCTTCATGCCTTCAAAAACCTCGGCCGCATAGTGCAGCGCGGCGGTCGCCGGGGAAAGCGACAACGGGCCGTAGGGGACGATACGCGCGTCAAACCAGCCGCGTTCTGCCGTATAATCCATCAAAAACATATGGTCGGTAAACTCTGTGCCGAATCCAACGTTTTGCATGTCCGGTTTTTCTTTCTTGCTTTCCGAAAGAACGATCCTGATCTTGTCCATACTATGACATCCCTTCTTTTCCGAGCCGTATCACGGCGGCGCCTCTTAAAATTATATATAATGTTGGCATTATAGACTATTCCGGCAGGCAAGTCAAGGTTTATGCACGAATATGCGCGATCAATACATTTTGATTGTCACCCGCTAATTGTATTCATAGGTGACAATTAACGTGGGATGTGTTATCCTGTGTTTGGAGGATGCAACGATGACGACAAAACAAAAGGTGCTGGAACTATTGCAATCCGCCGGCGATCAAAGCGTATCCGGCGAAGCCATGGCGGCGGAGCTTTCCGTTCAGCGCAATACGGTCTGGAAGGCCGTCTGCGGCTTAAAAAAGGATGGCTACCGCATTGATTCCGTCCCGAATCGGGGCTATCGCTATTGCCCGAACAACGATGTGCTGTCAACAGACGGTATCCGCCGGTATCTTGCCGGGGAGGCGCTGCCGTATCAGATTGTAACGCGGCAGAGCGTGACCTCCACCAATACGGAGCTGAAAGCGGCGGCGGAAAACGGTGCGCCGGCATTTTCTGTGCTTGCTGCCGAAGAACAGACAAACGGTCGCGGCAGGCGAGACCGGCAATTCTATTCTCCGGGAAAGCACGGGCTGTACATGAGCGTTTTACTGCGCCCCGCTTTTGCCGCGGGAGACGCGCTGTCCATCACCACGGCGGCGGCTGTGGCAGTGTGCCGTGCCATCGAGCGCGAGAGCGGAAAAAAACCGTCGATCAAATGGGTCAACGACGTCTATCTGGACGGGCGCAAGGCATCCGGAATTCTCACGGAAGCGTCGGTCGATCTGGAATCCGGCGGATTGCACTATGCGATCCTTGGAATCGGCATAAATCTGTCGGAGCCGGAAGGTGGATTTCCGAAGGAAATTGCAGAAATCGCAACCACCGTATATGGAAAAGAAGCCCCGCCGGATGCAAAGAACCGGATGGCGGCGGCCATCCTCTCCGCGTTTTATGCGCTTTATCACGCGCTTCCCGATAAAACGCATATGGCCGCCTACCGGGCTTATTCATTTGTTCTGGGGAAACCCGTCAACGTACTCTCGGCAGCCGGCGAGCGACCGGCGGTTGCGGAGGAAATCGACGATATGGCACACCTGATTGTGCGCTATCCGGACGGCTCGACCGAGGCGCTGTCCTCGGGCGAAATCAGCATTCGTCCGACAAAATAAAGGAGTTACATGGAACAACAGGAACAAAAACAAATAGCACCGGCAAAAAGCAAACCGGCGGCGGTGCGCGAGCTTGCCATGTGCGCAATTTTTACCGCCGTTGCAGCGGTGCTTTCCCAAATCTCGGTCCCGATGCCCTCCGGCGTACCGATCACGCTGCAAACGCTGGCAATCGCCTTATGCGGTTATACGCTCGGCGCTCGGCGCGGTCTTACGACAACGGGCATTTACCTGCTGCTGGGCTTGATCGGAATTCCGGTATTTTCGGGATTCTCCGGCGGCGCGGCAAAGTTTGTCAGCTATACCGGCGGTTTTTTGATCGGCTTTTTGCCGTTTGCGGCGTTGTGCGGCTTGCCCGAAAAGGAGGTGCGCCCATGGGTACGCCTGCCGCTCGGTCTTTTGGGACTTGCGGTCTGCCATCTTCTGGGCGCCGGACAGTTTGCCCTGCTGACCAAGCAAAGCTTCGGCGCGGCGCTTCTTACGGTATCCGTACCGTATCTTATCAAGGACGTTGTGTCGGTTGTTGCGGCATATTTGTTTGCGCGGATGCTTTGCCGCACGGTTCCGCAGCTGAAGCGCATGTACGCAACAAACGCTGCGTAAGCAAATTTTGCAACTTTATCACATTTTTCCGTGTTTGTACGATTGCATTTTGAGCAATGCGGGATATAATGAATTTAGCACTCGTCAAACGAGAGTGCTAAATTTTCTTTTTTGAAGGTGATGGCAATGGCACTGCAAAAATTCAAGGCGGAATCCAAACGGCTGCTCGATCTGATGATTAACTCCATCTACACACACAAGGAGATCTTTCTGCGCGAACTGATCTCCAATGCCAGCGACGCAATCGACAAGCTGTACTATCGCGCGCTCACGGAAGGAACCACCGGCATGAACAAGGACGACTTTTTCATCCGGCTGACGCCCGACGAAGCGGCGCGCACGCTGACGATCGCCGATAACGGCTGCGGCATGACCAAAGAGGAGCTTGTGCAAAATCTCGGCACGATTGCGGACAGCGGGACGCTGCGGTTCAAGGCCGAGCACGATCTGACCGGCAGCGACGCGGAAATCATCGGTCAGTTTGGCGTCGGCTTCTATTCCGCGTTTATGGTCGCAAAGAAGGTGACGGTCAAGAGCCGCGCTTACGGCAGCGACGAGGCGTGGCAGTGGAAGAGCGAGAGCGTGGAGGGCTTCACCGTTTCGCCCTGTGATAAGCAGGAGCACGGGACGGAGATCATTTTGGAGCTCAAGGAGGATACTGAGGACGAGAAGTACTCCGAATATCTGGAAACCTACCGGATCAGGAGCTTAATCAACAAGTACTCCGCCTACATCCGGTATCCCATCCGCATGCAGGTGGAAAAATCCCGTCCCGTGGAGGGAGAAAAGGATAAGTATGAATCCTATGTCGAGGATGAGACGCTCAATTCCATGGTGCCGCTGTGGAAACGCGCCAAGTCCGAATTGAAGCAGGAGGATTACGACGCGTTCTATCAGGAGAAATTCGGCGATTATGAAAAGCCGCAAAAAACGATCCATACGAGCGTCGAAGGCACGGTCAGCTACAACACGTTGCTGTTTGTTCCGTCGCATGCCCCGTTTGACTATTACACCAAGTCTTACGAAAAGGGTCTGCAGCTGTTTGCAAACGGCGTATTGATTATGGATCGCTGCGCGGATCTTCTGCCGGACTATTTCAGCTTTGTCAAGGGACTCGTGGATTCGCCCGATCTATCGCTGAACATTTCCCGTGAAATGCTGCAGCACGATCGCCAGCTCAAGGTGATCGCGGGAAATATCGAGAAGAAGATCAAATCCGAGCTTGCCGCAATGCTCCAAAACGACCGCGAGGGGTATGAGAAGTTTTACAAGGAATTTGGTCTACAGCTCAAGTACGGCGCCTATTCGGATTACGGCATGCACAAAGAGCAGCTGCAGGATCTGCTGCTGTTCCATTCCATGCAGCAGGATAAGCTCATCAGCCTCAAGGAATATACCGACGCCATGCCGGAGGGGCAGAAGGAGATCTACTACGCCTGCGGCGAGAGCATTGTCCGGATCGGCGCGTTGCCGCAGCTTGACCGGCTCAAGGACAAGGGCTACGACGTATTGTTCCTGACGGACAACGTGGACGAATTTGTCATGAGCGTATTGGGCGAATATGACAAAAAGCCCTTCAAATCCATCACCAGCGGTGATCTCGACCTAGGCGACGCCGAGGAGAAGGAAGCCGCAAAGGAGCAGACGGAGAACAACAAGGATCTGCTCGAGGAGATCAAGACGCTGCTGGGCGACCGGGTCAAGGCGGTTCGTCTTTCCAGCCGCCTGAAAAATCATGCCGTTTGCCTGTCCAGCGACGGCCCGCTCTCCATCGAGATGGAGCGTGTGCTCAATTCCATGCCAACGGAAAACAAGGTGAAAGCGGAACGCGTATTGGAGCTCAACCCGGAGCATCCCGTGTTCTCCAAGCTCGTCGCGCTGCACGAAAGCAAGAACGACGAAGCGCTCAAGGCGTATGCGGAGATTCTGTACACGCAGGCGCAGATGATCGAAGGCATCCTGCCGGAGGATCCCGCCGCCTATACCGAGCAGGTATGGAAGCTGCTGGTCTGATAAAGCAACGGCAAATACAAAAAAATGCCCGTCCGGTGTTGCCGGCGGGCATTTTTTCGGCGCTGTGCCGATCGTTTTGCAAAAAAGCGGTTCAGGCGGCAAAAGCGACGTCCGCAACACGGAAAAACCCGCCGGATCACCGTAAACGCCGCCGTATACGCAGCTTCTGCATCAATTGCTTTGCGTTCGCGGCTTAATGGCGCGAAGCTCGATATACCCGCGTTCTCCACGCGGCTCCAGCTGAATGCGCGGATTCTCATCATCCCAGACATAGCCCATCACGGTGGGATCGTACCGCGCCATGGCATGCTGCACGCCCAGAATCGCTTCCGCATAATCTTCTTCCGCAAACGGTTCTCCCTGAAACGCAAGATATTCCGCCGCCGGCAGCGTAATACAGTCAAATCCCGCCGGAATCGGCCCATCATAATCGAGCGCCGCTTCAACGCCCTGCACATAAGTGGATGTGTTCGTTTTTTTGTATGCCGCCGGCAGCCAGAGGCAGACCGGTTCGCCGCAGAGAGAATCCATGCTGGAAAGCATCCCCCAAACGTCGCAGCCAACCTCCTCGCAGTACGGAAAATAATCCTGCGCTTTGACGCCCCGTTTCAAAATAACCTTGCGGGCAGGTTTGGCAATGATCTGTACAAAAACGCTCTGTACCTGTTCCATATCGATGTTCTCCTTTCTCAATTCCCGGAATTTTACGCCGTAGGGAATGAAAAGCGTGATCGGAACCGGCTTTTTTGCATATTCGCCGGGATTGCAGCCAAATTCCCGCAAAAAGGCGCGCTGGTAGCCGTCTATACTGCCGAACCCAAGCGCCAGCGCCACGTCAGTCACCCGACCGCCGTTGTTTTTCAGATGAATCGCCGACTTCGACAGCCGCAGACGCCGGATATACTCCGTGGGCGAAGCGCCTGTATAGCCACGAAAGAGTCTGTAGGAATACCAAGGTGAAAAGAACGCGGCGGCGGCAAGCTGCGCCATCGTGATCTCCTCGGCAATGTGCTCTGCAATATAGTCCTGCATGCGCTGTACGGCCATTGTTTGTTCCTTCACTTTTTCACCTCCCAACGCCGTACAGCATACGGTTTCTCGAAAAAAAGCGCTCGACTTTTCTTGCTGTTTTTTCTGCGTGATATACCGGAGCAAAGGAAGCGCCGTTTATTCTTCAAACAGGTCTTTGTTCCGATTGAAAAAGTCAAAATAGAGCTTTGTGTTTTCCAGCTCCCACCACCGCTTCACGTCCACGGGGCAAGCGTCCAGATCGTAAATCTTCGCGCCGCCGACCGCAAGCAAAAAGGGCGAATGCGTCGATAGAATCAACTGGCAGCCGCAGTAACGCTGCTTTTTCTCCAGCAGCTCCTTCAGTTCCAATTGCAGCTTCGGCGAAAGGCTGTTTTCCGGTTCATCGAGGCAATACAGCGTATCATTTTCCATATATGTTTCAAAAAACGCCAAGGCCGTCTCGCCGTTGCTGCCGAGCCGCACCTCCGTACCAATCTGTTTTTGCAAAAACTTACGGCGCGTCAGGGATTTTCGCCGCGCCAGCACCTGCAATCGAAAATCCTCATAGTTTTCCATGCCGTCCAACCGAATGTTTTTTCCGTGCTTGAGTTTTGCGTAATCCGCTTTTCCATCTTCCGTATCCTCGCGGATCTCATCGTTGCCGCTGCGCGCCGCCAGCATATATTCAAAAACGTCGTCGCTCGTGATGATCCGGCTTCTCTCCGGAATCGCCACCGGCGCGCCCATGTCGTCAACGCCCAAGCGGCAGCGACAGCGCGCGGCATATGCCGTCATCAATTCGCCGCTGTTGCAGGGCGACAGACGCTTGAGCGCTAGTCTTTGGGCAATCAGATTCAGGAGCGTGCTCTTTCCGCTGCCGTTTCCTCCATAGAGAATCGTGACAGGCTCAAAATCCAACTCGCGCAGCGCCTTTTCCGGGAACAGTGTGCACGGGTATCCGTTGTCCAGATACCCGCCGTTCTGCTCCCGCCGCGCGCGGGCAATATCGTATTCTTCCTCTGCATCCGGAAGAATGAATTTTTCAAGATAGATCACCGCTGTGACGCGCTCCTTCTTATCCCGTTTCTTCTCCAAATCTCGCGCAAAAGCCCGTCCTGCCGCATCCACAGCCGCTGTTACGACAGATGCTTTTGCAGCGCCGCAAGCAGCAGCTCCGGAACGATCGGCTTGGAAAGATGCGCCGTCATCCCCGCCGCGGCAGAACACTCCACGTCCTCGTCAAAGGCGTTGGCCGTGACAGCGATGATCGGAACCGTCGCCGCGTCGGCGCGCTCCATGGCGCGGATGGCTTCCGCCGCTTCCAGCCCGTTCATGACGGGCATGCGAATATCCATCAATATAGCGTCGATCCCGAAAACCGGCGACGCCTTGAATGAACGCACCGCCTCCTGTCCGTTTGGGGCCTCCACAACGAGCATGCCGCGTCTGGTGAGAATCTTTTTGACAATCTCCAGGTTGAGCGGATGATCGTCCGCGACCAGAATGCGCTTGCCATCGAGTTTGACGGTGCAATTCTCGGTTCCGTCTGTCGCCGGCTGCGGTTCGGCGGTGTCGATCGGCATGGAAAGGCCGAGCCGTACGGTCGTTCCCTTCCCCGGCGCGCTGTCAATGTGCAGCGTACCGTGCATCAACGTCACCAACGATTGAACGATTGTCAGCCCAAGCCCTGTGCCGCAGTAATTCGCCACGGTGGCCGCGTCCTCCTGGGTGAACGGCTCGAACATATGCTGCATAAATTCCTCGCTCATTCCGATGCCATTGTCCCGAATCACAAAATCACAGTGCAGGACGCCATCGGCGACCCGATCATTTTCAACAAGAAACGCTACGTCGCCGCCCGCCGGCGTATACTTTACGGCGTTTGACAGCAAATTGATGAAGATCTGGTTGAAGCGTACCTTATCGACCAAAACCGGAAAACTCGTTTCACCCGGAATAAATCGAAACGTAATATTCTTCTCCTTGCACAGCGGTTCGATCATGGCTCGAATAATCTGCCGGAATTCGGCGAGCTCATACCGCTGCCGCTGCAGGGTCAGGTTCCCGTTTTCGATCTTGGACACATCCAGAATGTCGTTGAGCAGCCCCAGCAGAAACCGTCCGGAATACCCGATTTCAGACAAGTATTGCTCCACCGCGGGCGTGAGGTTGGGCTCCTCCAGCGCGAGGGCGGTCAACCCCATGATTGCGTTCATGGGCGTGCGGATATCGTGGCTCATGCGGGAGAGAAAATCCCCTTTTGCTTTGCTCGCAAGACTCGCCTTCTCCAGCGCCTGCCGCAGCAGATGGCTCTGGGAAATATCCACTACGACAACATAAAAGCACTTGCGCCCGTCTTCTCCGGTCACTCGATGACCGGCGTCGCTCAACCAAATCAGCGTGCCGTCCTTCTTCTCGACTCGATACTCGCAAATATCGTAATCGGAAGTTTCCATCTGTTTGTTGATCTCCTCGATAACGCGCGCCCGATCCTCATGATAAATCATCTCGCAGAACCGGTGATGGTACTTTTCCTCAAATTCCTTCCTGGTATATCCCAAAACCGTATAGAAGTGCGGGCTGACATAATCCATATACATTTCTTCGTCGTCCGCATAATGGAATACGCCGCCCGGCAAATTGTCCACAAATTCCTGGAAGACACGCACCGCGTGGATGCCCTCGGTAACGTCCATAAACGTCGCCGCGATCAATTCCCGTCCGTCGTTATCCATAAAATGCTTGGACTTCTGCTTGATCCAGCGATAGCCGCCGCTGCCGCAAAGCATCCGATAGTCGATCTCGTACACATCAAATTTCCCCGTCTGCAGCGGCGCTGCCTGCATCACCCGGGCGAGATCGTCCGGATGGACAAAGGTCAGCATACTGCCCCCGGCGGCGCGCTCCAATGCCGCGGCGTCCGCATAGCCCAGCATCCGCGCCAACTCCGCGTTGACATTGACGATGTCAAACTGCGGATAAGTCGTTGCGATCAGGCAGCCTGTTGGAAGAAGCTCATTCCAGAACGCTTGATTGTCTTTGGAAGAAAAGAAGGAATTCATTTCAAAAGTTGCCTCCTGTACAAGGATCGCGTGTTGAAAAGGAAAGGACTGTTTCTATAGAATAGTTTACACCCTCGCCGTTCAAGATGCTACCTCGAATCTTATTTTCTGTCACAATTCCCACGGTCGGCGTCCTTTTCTATGCAGCAGCTTTATGCTTGCGGTACGATCGCCCCGCCGTGTGGGAAGTTTGCCACGTTTTTTGCCTCCATTTTGACAAAAGCGGTCAACTCTCGGCAGAAAATAAAGAAATCGCTAAGATGCGTGAATCCTCCGTTAAGACGCCGCTAAGATCAATTTTCAGGAATTGAGATACTCCTATAAATGCCCTATAGTAGGAATCACTATGATCGGGAGGTTTGATATAAGTGGAAAAAGTGGCTTTCATCGCATCTGTTCTGATTGCTGTTGTTGCTTTCGCATTTGCCGCATGGCTGTTTCTCTGGGTAAAACGGCAGCCTTCCTCCAACGCGAAAATCGCGAAAAATGGCGACTTGATCCGGCAGGGCGCCAGAACCTTTTTGCGTAAGGAATACTTGGTACTCGCAAAATTTGCCGGAATCGCGGGCTTGCTCATATTCCTGTTCTTGCCCGCCCCCGTCTGGAAGGGCAACCTTCTGGATAACGTTTTAATGGCGCTTGCGTATTTTCTTGGCACGATTTTTTCCGCCATCGCCGGAAAGATCGGCATTGAGGTCGCCACCATTGCAAACGTCAAGTCCGCAGAGGCCGCGCAGCGCGGCATCAAGCCTGCGTTTATGGCAGGCTTCCGCGGCGGCGCCGTCATGGGCATGGCCGTCGTGGGCGCAAGTCTTCTCGGCGTAACGATCGTCTATGTCGCCACCGGCGACCCCACAACCGTGCTCGGTTTCAGCTTCGGCGCAAGCTCGCTTGCCCTGTTTGCCAAGGCCGGCGGCGGTATCTTCACAAAAACCGCCGATATCAGCGCCGATCTTGTCGGCAAGGTCGAGCTTGACATTCCGGAGGACGACCCGAGAAACCCCGCCGTCATCGCCGATAACGTGGGTGATAACGTGGGCGACGTCGCGGGCATGGGCGCGGATCTTTTTGACTCCAACGTCGCTTCCATGGCTGCGGCGCTCGTATTGGCAACCTCGCTCGACCGCTCCCTCGGCAACACGCTGAACGTCACCATGGTGTTTTGCTTTGCGGCGCTTGGTCTGCTCGCTTCGATTTTCGGTGTCATGACCGCCCGCATCGGGAAAAAAGGCAACCCGACCCGCGCGCTCAACATGAGCACCTATGTCACCACCGGCGTCTACATTCTGCTGACCGCCAGCGCGACCTTTGCGTTTGGTTTCTCCTGGCGCATTTGGGGCGCGTGCATCATTGGACTGCTCGTTGGCGTCATCATCGGCATCACGACGGACTATTTCACCGACGATACCAAAAAGCCCGTGCACTTTGTTGCAAAGGCAAGCGGCTCCGGCCCCGCCTTCACGATTCTGTCCGGCATTTCCTACGGTCTTTTAAGCACGCTGCCCGCCATGATCGGCATCGGCGTCTCCGCGCTTGCAGCCTATAAGCTCTGCCAGCCGATCGATCCCACCCATTCGCTGGAATTTGCAATGTTTGGCATCTCCATGGCGGCGGTCGGCATGCTCTCCATCGTCGGCATGATCGTCAGCAACGACGCTTACGGCCCGATCGTGGACAATGCCCGCGGTCTTGCCGAAATGGGCGAGCTGGGCGACGAAGTCCTCTCCATCACCGACGAGCTTGACTCTGCCGGCAACACGGTAAAGGCCGTTACCAAGGGCTTTGCCATCTCCGCCGCCGGGCTTACCGTCATCGCGCTGCTCGGCGCGTTCATGAGCGAGGTCAACACCGCCGCCGCCGAACTCGGCGTGACCGGCATCAAAAACTTTGACCTGATGGACCCGCTCGTCTTCTTCGGAATGCTCGTCGGCGCGGCCATCCCCGCCGTCTTCTCCGCCATGCTCATGCTCGGCGTTGACCGCAACGCGCAGCGCATGATAGCCGAGATCCACCGCCAGTTCAAAGAGATACTCGGCCTCAAGGAGGGCAAGGAGGGCGTGGAGCCTGAATACGACAAGTGCATAGAGATAGCCACCACCGGAGCCATTAAAGAG
>CAZWUK010000002.1:0-60897 GCA_964636685.1 uncultured Oscillospiraceae bacterium | reverse complement strand
TTTCGGCATCTACCGTATCATGCGAATGAAGCGCGATGAGGTCAACAGGTTCATATTGCCAACGACGGTTATCAATACCGTTGCGTCGTGAGCGGCTCGGCGGGAACCACGGCCGTGACAAGCAAGGTCTTTACGCTGCGCGTGATCGAGGAGGCGGTTGTTCCCACCACGGGCGACGGCAGTACGCCACTGCTGTGGATTGGGCTGATCCTGCTTTCGGCAGCGGGGCTGACGGCAAGCGCCGCAGTCTCCAAGCGTCGGCATAAGGCCTAAGTCAATTGTAGGTCGTTGGGGGACGGCTCGAAAAACGACCGAAAATCGCACCCGCACATGATGAAAAAACAGAAAAATATGCTATTATGATTGTGAAATCCATTTGCAGGACTGACCGCCCGCCAGCAGGGGAAACCCCACTGTCCGGACGGCGAATAGTACCATCGTTACAAGAGACGGCGAGGAGCGCATATGAAACGGTTTTTTATGATCTTATTATCGTTGCTTCTGACGGGGCTGTTCGGCTGTAAGACGGGTGCGTCCGTCGAGCCGGAGCAGGACGCGGAAATACCGGCGAGCGCGTCCATTACGCTGCAAGAGCCCGTGTACATGGGAGAGGCGTCGAATGGGAAGCCCATGTTCAAATTGAAATGGAACCGGGTGTTCGGTCAAAAATCCTATACCGTCGCCATCTTTGCGGAGCTTTCCGACTTCACGGACAGAAAGGCGCTCGGCGTTTACGATGGAAGCACAAGCAAGACCATCGTCATGCTGCAGGGCGTTCCGACGGATACCGTGACCTATCGTGTCAAGGTGCGTCCAAACGAAAGCGGCGCGCTCTGGTCCAACATCTGGGAGATTCGCTTTGTGGAAGGCGCGTATACCGTATCGGAGACGACGGAGGACTTCGATCCGCCCAAGGAGACGCCGGATCCGACGAAAACGCCAAGACCGACCAAAGCGCCCGTATCCCACAGCTTTCCGGAGCCGCTGCTGACGTTTGTCCAAAAAGAGGACGGCGACGCGGCGTACGATCTATCCAAGGCGGCAACGCTGTACGTCATGGTAAATCACTGCGAATACGGCGAACCCGTGCAATGTATCACAGATCCAAAGACCGTCGCCGCCGTGACCGATGCGCTGAGGGGTATCACTGTCACGGGGAATCATGACGGTATATTGAGCACGGGCACCTATTATGTCTTTTCTCTGTACGACGAGGCCGGACAGCAGATATGCGCCGTCTCCTTTCAGGACGGGATGCTGATGGAGAGCGCGGGCAGGTACCCTGTTGACGGTCTTTCCGCGCTGTTGTCCATCGCAGGGATCAAACTGGAGGAAGAATGGGAAGCGTACTGGGAGGTATACGGCGAGAAGCAGAGCGCCTATGAGGACGCGTTTGTCGCCCGGTTTCCCATGTCCGTTTTTGCGGCGGGCGGATACGATACAAGCCGGCTGATCGACGCCGATCCGGCAGCGCTGCGCTCTGTGAGCGTGCGCGTCAGCTGGAACAGCGACGCTGGGACGTTCTATTCCGACGATCCGGCGGTGATCGAGCGTATGTACAACGCCGTTTCCGCCATGCGCGTTACGCGGGGGAAAGCATCGGGCGGGGACGGACAGACCTGGACGGTGTCGTTCGGCTTCTACAATGCCGAGGGCGGTTATCTTGACAGCGCCGACGTCCGGTTTACAGGAGACACGCTTACGGGCTATTTCAGCAGCAGCGGAACGCAGTATTATGCCGTGGAGGGGTTGGACGCGATCTTTACGGCGGCGGACGCGGAGGTGCTGACCTATCTTGCGGAGAAGCGCAACACGGTTTTGCCCGATCCGGAATATTGAAGGATAGGTATGTGAATCGGGCGGATTCTTCCGGCGCCGTCGCGCGGCGTCTGTAGAATGCCGCGCTGCCTGCTCAAACGGCGACACGGACGCAGGAACGACCGCACCTGCCGGCACGAAACCGTATTGGACAGCGCGATGGAGCGCGCCCTGCGGTCAAGCCTCCTCCAAGCAGAAGCCTTCCTGCTCGCCATTGGGCGCATACGGATGGGAACGCAAGGTCACAAACCCGCTGCGCCCTTGTTTTTGCGCGCAGCAAAGCGCTTTTGCAAATCGAACAGGCTATGGAACAATTTCATATATAAATTAGAGCGTGTTTCCAAAATTGGGACAGTTCCACGGAAGACGATTCATCGACGGGGAAGGAAAGCATCCAAAAGAGCAGCGTGCGGCTGGCGACGGAGCGCGAGCGGTATCGGCTTGTGTTTGACGAATTGGAAACGACCCTTTTTGAATGGGATGTCCAGACGGGCGAATTTTACAGCTCCGAGAGTTACGGCGCATACGCGATGAGCGATATTTCGCCGGCGGTTTTGATGCGCAACGAAGGCGCGATTGATCTGGTGCATCCGGACGATCTGCCGGCGCTTCAACGGTTTTTTGCCGATACGCAGAGCGGGAAGCACCGTGTAAAGGGTACGTTCCGGCTGCGGCTGAAAGACGGCGGCTATCGCGGGAGCACGCTCACGGGTTTTTTCTGTCGCGACGAAAATGGGCGCCTTACAGGGACGATCCGCGCGCTCAGCAGACCGGACGCAAAAACCGTTCCCATCATCGCCATGAGCGCCAACGCCTTTGACGAGGATCGGCGCGCAAGTCTCGACGCCGGGATGAACGCCCACCTTGCAAAGCCCGTAGAGCCGCAGAAGATGTATGATACGCTTTGGAAGCTGATCGATCAGCGGAACGGCTAAAGCACCGTTCGGCCCGATCAGGATGAAAAATGACGAACGGCGGGGGAAAGAAACGAACGGGCGGGCGACGCCTTTGCCCGGCGTTCCGAGCTGTCTGTTATTTATAAATTCTGAATGGATTCGTCAAATCTTTATTCGATTTTGGCATTGTTGCAGCATATACTGTTATAAAAAAAGAACGGTCTTACAGCGATACCGGAAAAACATTTCAAAATCATGATAGGGGGAGGTCAAGCATCTTGAGCACAATGGATCCAAAAATTGACGGGTATCTGCCGCAGGAACGGCCGCCGCTGCTGAAGCTCTTGCTCTATGCACTGCAGCAAGTGGTCGTCATGTTCCCTGCAACTATCGCCGTGGCGCTGATTACCGGTTTTCAGGTTTCCACAACGATCTTCGCCAGCGGTCTTGCCACCGTATGCTTCACGCTGATTACCGGGCGGAAGATCCCCATGTACTACGGCTCCAGCTTTGCGTATCTCACGGCGGTGATGAGCCTTGTCACCAGTCAGGCCATCATGGCCAAGATGAGCCCGGAGGCTTGCGAGCAGGTGCTTGCCTGGCAGCAGGGGCTTTCCCCGGTCATGCCGCGGGAGGCGATCCAGTATGCACAGTTCGGCATTATCATGTCGGGTCTTGTGTCCATACTGGCCGGCGTCTTGGTAAAGTTTGCCGGAAGACGCATCGTGGAAAAGCTGCTGCCGCCCACGATCACCGGCTCCATTGCCATGGTGATCGGTCTAACGCTGGCGGCCAATGCGCTCAGCGACGCCATGCCGCAGGCGCCCGCAACCGGCATCACCGGCTCCGGATGGGTCTGGGGCGTCTCCATTGCCACCCTGCTGATAACCGTTGTGATTGCGCGGTATGCCAAGGGGCTGCTCAGCCAGCTGCCGCTGCTTCTCGGTGCGGTCGGCGGCATATTGGTATCCGTGGCAGCCTGCGCTGTCTCCGGCGACTGGACGCTGTTCCGCTCGATCAATGCCGCGGCGCTGAATCCGCTGGCAACCTTCGGGCCTTTTGCCATCCCTGCGTTTTCACTGCCCAAGGTTTCCTGGGAAGCGGTGCTTGCCATCATGCCCATTGCCATCGCCACCATACCGGAATCCACCGCGCATATCTATCAGCTGGATATCTATGTCAATGATATTGCCAAAAAGAAGGGGAAAGGCGAGCAGGGCCTTGCCGACATGCTGCCCAGCAACCTGATCGGCGACGGTCTGTGCGACATGATCTCCGGCGTTATCGGCGGCCCCGCTGGAACCAACTATGGTGAAAACATCAGCACCATGGCGATTACCAAGGTGTTCTCCGTGCCGGTCATGATCGCGGCGGGCGTCATCGCCATGGTCATCTCCTGCTTTACCCCCTTGATTCAGGGGATCTACGGCATTCCGCTTGCGGTCATCGGCGGCTTGGAGATCTATTTGTTTGGCGCAATCGCGGCGCAGGGCATCGCCATCATGATCGACGCAAAGGTGGATATGTTCAGCGGCAAGAACATCGCGGTCATTGCCACGATCATGATCTTTGCCATCGGCGGTCAGTATTTCTGCGGCGGCAATATACCCATGTTTGGCATCGAGATCCCCTGCATTGCGGGCGCAGCCATCATCGGCATCCTGCTGAACGCGCTCCTGTCCATCGGCGAACGGAAAGCGCCAGCTGCGGAATAATCCGTATTTGATACGTTCCGTCGTTTTCATACAACAAAAAAGCCCGGCCGGAGCTTCTCTCCACCGGGCTTTTCCGTGGTTCTGAAGGCGACGGCGCTCTCCGGCTGTCCCCAATCGGAACGCGCGCTCCAGAGCGTGTTTCTAAAATCACGCAAGCGCATTTTCACGCCCTCGTCCTGCATATTTTTGTGAATAAGCCTCGTTTTAGCACCACGAAGCCTACGTTTTTCGCCTCAATCTGCAAGCCGATGACGCAAAATTTCATCTTGCAGACTTTAGAAACACACGCTAGTCCTCCTCCGCCATACGGTAGCCTACGCCGGTTTCCGTAAAGATGTATTGCGGCTCGGCGGGATTCTGTTCCATCTTTCGCCGGACGTTGGCCACGTTGACCCGCAGCAGCTGCCGGTCGCCCAGCGCGGCGGGCCCCCACACCGCTTTCATCAAATGGTCATAGGTCAAAACCTTCCCCGCGTATCGGGAAAGCACGGCGACGATCTTATATTCATTCTGCGTCAGATGCAGATTCGTTTCGCCGATGTAGGCGTGGCGTTTTCCGTAGTCGATGGTCAGCTTTCCCGCATGAAACATGCCGGAAAGGGGCATGTCCGCTCTTTGCCCGCTGTCGGCCGCATGGCGGAGGGCGGTACGAATCCGCGCCAGCAGTTCCGCACTGCCAAAGGGCTTGGTAATATAATCATCCGCGCCGAGATCCAGCGCCTCCACCTTTTCCCGCTCGTGCGTTCGGGCGGAGACGACGATGATGGGGATGCGCGACCATTCCCGTATTCGCCGCAGGAGCCGGATGCCGTCCACGTCCGGCAGTCCCAGATCCAGCAAAATCAGATCCGGGCATTGGGAAGTAAGCAGCATCATGGCCGTTGCGCCGTCCTTTGCATGCAGGAACCCGCAGCCTTTGGAAAGCAGTACGGTTTTGATATAGTTGACGATCCCCGGATCGTCCTCCGCCAGCAGAATCAAATTCTTTTGTTCCATGCTTTCCCTTTCCGATCAAAATGAACACGCCATTGCCTCGCGAAGGTTGCTTCCCTGTCGAGCTGATCGCATGCTGCAACGATCCCGCAATCAAAAACAGTATAGCATACGGCGATCCATTCTGTCATTGCGGAGACGGGCGCCGTGAAGCGGCGGTATTTGCGCGTGTGAAAGACGCCGCTGCTTATTTTGCATCTTGCGATATGCGCCGAAGATGGTATACTGTTTTCAATCGAACGATTGCAGCAGCCTTTGCGTTTTGACCGGCTGCGAACGATCCGACCCGCCGGGAACAAGCGGCTGTTCAAAATACGTTCACGCGGAATCAACGCATCCCAAAATGGCGGCTGCGACCGGTCGTATTGCCCGGCGGCGCCTGCCCGATCCTTAGATGCGGAACGGTTAACCTATCAAGCAAAGAAACGGATTTTACGGGAAGATGCAACATAAAAAACGGTGGCGTATACGAAATAAGCGATTGTTTTTCAACGGTATTTTATTTGTCATTCTGGGCGTTTCCACCATGCTGCTGACCATAACCCTCATACAGTACCTGCATGATCGCGCGTCGTATTCGGAGGCGCGCGCGCTTGCGGTATCCACGCCCGTGCCGACGGAGGTCGCAACGCTCGCGCCGGAAGCAACGCAGACGCCGGAACCGCTTCCCACTCCGCCCATCACAGTCGATTTTGCCGCGCTCCAAAAGGAAGGCCGCCATGTACGCGCCTGGCTGTACAGCGAAGAAACGGCCATCAACTACCCGGTTGTGTACTATAAGGACAACAGCTACTTTCTCAACCACGATTATACGGGCAAAAGCAACAGTGCGGGCGCGCTGTTTTTTGACGCGCGTGCCGGAACAGCGCTGGATGGCGAAAGCTTGATTATCTATGGCCATCACATGAAGGACGGCTCCATGTTCAAGAGCCTACTGCAATACCAGCATCAAGCGTATTACGACGCCCATCCCACCATGTATCTGATTACGTTCAGCGGAAATTATCGTATCGACCTGTTTGCGGGGCGCTATATCGATTCGTCCGATCAGTATTTTCCGGTCTGGTTTCAATCGGATCATGAGAAGATGTCGTTTGTCAACACAGCCATAAATGCCTCCGACTTTGTGCCTGCCGACGCGGAATATCATGCGGACACGCGGCTCATCTCCTTGGTGACATGCGCTTATTCGAACTATGTGGAGGATTCAAAGTATCAGGTGCTGGGCTGGCTCGTGCCGATCGGTTAAGCCGCGCCGAATTTACGGTCGCTTCATCCAGGTCAGCTCGCGATCTGAGACGGTAAGTCCCAGCCGGTGCTGGAGGGCAAGCGATGCGTCGTTGTGGATCTCGATCTGGCAATACGGCGTGCGGCCTTCTTCGAGCAAACGATTGATGAGGTGCGCCTCCAAACAGAAAGCAAGTCCGCGCCGGCGATGCGCGGGCAGAATTTCCAGCATACCCATCGAGCCTTCGCCGTGCGTGCCGATAAAGCCGGCGATTTCATCGCGGTAAAACACGCCGTACATGCCGTTTTCAATCCGCCAGCCAAGGTAGTCCAGATCGTGCACCACGTCATAATGCGCATAAACAAACGGCAGGTGGGACGCGTCGAGCGTGCGGATGCTGTAATCTTCGGGCAGCGCATACGGAATTTCCTCTGTTTTTTGATAGACCGCCTGATGGCAGGTGATCTGCGGCACAAGCTCGGGCAGACGCGCAAGCAGAAACGACTGGTGCGCGACGACTTCGTCGGCGGACGCCAGCAGGGGAGCAATCCGGTCTGCGCAGGCCTGCGTTTCACAGGAAGCCTGAAAGAAACCATCCTCTCCGGCAACAACGCCGTCGGGTGCGGCATAAAGCACAGGCACGTGCTGCCGCGTGATGAAATCGATCATATCCGCATGATGCAGCGGGTCGGTGTACAAATACGATAAATTTTCCATAAGCAGAAGTATAGCACAAAAGGAAAGCGCAAAAAAGCCGCAACGCAACGAACGCGGCGGCTTAGCTGTACGGAAATTACATCCTTGCGGAGAGAATTGAGATGGCGAGCGTAAAGAAGACCAGAATCGACGACGCGTCCGTAATGGTGGTAATCATGGGCGCTGCCATCAACGCGGGGTCGAGCTTCAGTCGCTTTGCCAGCATCGGTAAAATGCAGCCGAGGGATTTTGCGATGAACACCGTGATTACAAGCGTCCCGCAAACGACGGCGGCAACGCCGAGATCCCGGTATTGTATGGCGATGCGGACAAAGTTGACGAGCGCCAGAAAAGCGCCGCAAAGCAGCGAGACGCGAATCTCTTTCCACCATACCTTGAGAAAATCCGAGAGCTCGATTTCGTCCAGCGCCATACCGCGAATAATCATGGTGGACGCCTGTGAACCGGCGTTCCCGCCCGTATCCATCAGCATGGGGATGAAGGAAACCAGCAGTGGTATCGCGGCGATTGCGGCCTCAAAATGCTCCAGCATCGCACCGGTTATCATCGCGGAAATCATCAACACCAGCAGCCATACGATACGGTTTTTCGCCAGGATGAACACCGGCGTTTTGAGATAGGTGTTGTCGCTTGGGGCCATACCGGCCATCTTGTGAAAGTCCTCTGTGTTTTCCTCCTGTATAACGTCGATGGCGTCGTCGATGGTGATGATGCCGACCATCCGACATTCGTTGTCTACCACCGGCATGGACAGAATGTCGTATTTGGTGAACAGCTTGCCAACCTGCTCCTGATCGTCCAGCGTATTGGCGTAGAGCACGTTGGCGTTCATGATGTCGGCAAGCGACGACGCGGGATCCGCAAGCACCAGCTGCCGCAGGGAAACGACGCCCTCGAGCTTGCGGTCGGCGGAGAGCACGTAGCAGTTGTCGAGCGTTTCCTTGTCTACGCCCGTTTTGCGAATAATGTCGAGCGCCTGCTGTACGGTATTGTTGGCCTTGAAGTAAACATACTCGTTGGTCATCAGGCTGCCGGCGGAATCCTCCGGATATTGCAGATACTGGTTGATGAGGCTGCGATTCTGGGTGGAGGAGTTTTTGAGAACCTTCGAGACGACGTTAGCGGGCATTTCTTCAACAAGATCCACGCAGTCGTCGAGAAACATTTCGTCGAGGATCCGCTTTAATTCAAGATCCGTGATCGCCTCGATGATGCTTTGCTGAATGTCGGGCGACAGATAGGCAAACACCTCTGCCGCGGTCGTTTTGGGGAGCAGACGAAACAAACGAAGCATGGTATCGCGGTCTTCGATTTGCTCGAATACCTCCGCAATATCCGGATCGTACATTTCTAAAACGGTTTTTTTGACCTCTGCGAACTTCTTTTCTGCGAGAAGCTGAAGAACACGGTCGATCATATCCATAACCTCCGTTCTTTGGACGGCGTCAGGATGCGATCACAGACGCCGTCATTTGTATTTTGCATAAGGGAATCGGACTAGGTCCGGCGTCCATACCATGGTTCTCCTTTCAAAAGATTTGTGCTTGGAGCAAGGCTCCACATCAGCGCTTCTATTGTACGCTTTTTCCCATGGTTTCGGCAACCGTTTCTTTTGAAAAAATGCAGCTATTTTTTGCGGCGTCGCCGCATACGTTTGACACCCCGACAGCCGCATGATAAAATTATTTTGGTTTATTGGCGAATTTTTATACGGCCGGAAGGGCTGCCGGCGGAAAGCGATGTGCTATGGCGGATCTGACAGCAATCGTATTGACCAAGAATGAAGAAAAGAATATCGAAGCGTGCATCAAGAGCGTAGAAGGCCTTTGCAAACGCGTGCTTGTCGTGGACAGCGGCAGCACGGATAGAACCGTGGAGCTTGCCCGTTCGCTTGGCGCAGACGTAATGGAGCATGCGTTTACCTACTATGCGGCACAGTTCAACTGGGGTATCGACAACGGCAATATCGATACCAAATGGACGCTGCGGCTGGACGCGGACGAACGCTTTACCAAAGAGGTGGTTGCGCATTGCGAAAAGCTGATGGCGGCGCATGAAAACGACGACGTCAACGGAATCGTCATGCAGGCGGACTTCTACTTTCTCGGCCGGCTGATGAAGCACGGCAGCACTAAAAAACGCAAGATCATGGTGTTTAAAACCGGCCGGGGGCGCATTGAAGACCGCAAGCGCGACGCGCACACAGAGCTTTTGTGCGGCACGACCGTGGAAATCAAGGAACGCTTTCTGCACAACGACTTTAAGGATCTCAACAGCTATATTGCGCGATATAATTGGTATACCATTCGGGAGC
The DNA here is from genome assembly GCA_964636685.1 of uncultured Oscillospiraceae bacterium. Taxonomy (GTDB): domain Bacteria; phylum Bacillota; class Clostridia; order Christensenellales; family CAG-138; genus CAZWUK01. The sequence continues at coordinate 51,216 of CAZWUK010000002.1, read as the reverse complement.
TGCAGGATTATTTGGCTTTTGAACAGGGCGGCAGCGCGACGAACGTCAATACGGATAAGGCGCTGCTTGCACAGCGGAAAAAGAAATTCGGGCTGTATTATAAGGCGCCCATGTTTTTTCGCGCATGGCTGTGGTTTGTTTATAATTACTACATAAAGCTTGGCTTTCTCGACGGCAAAGAGGGTTATATCTATTGCTACTTTGAATGCTACTGGTACCGTTTCCTTGTGGACGCAAAGATCTATGAGCAGCGTGTGACGGGGCATGAAGCGGAGAAGCTGGAGGCGTTTCGATGACGCGGCAAGGTGCAGAGGAGAGAATCCGAGTTTTAACGGTGTTGACGGTACCGTTTGACCGCAACGGGATCACCCAATGCGTGATGAACTACTATGAAAAGCTGGATCATGACGCGTTTTCCATGGATCTTGTGACCATGGGCGCGGCGCCGGTGTATGTTGAACGGATGTTTGCACAAAACGGGGATCGGGTGATTCCGCTATCGGGACGCGGAAGAAATCCGTTTTGTTATTACTGTGCACTGAAAAAAACGGCACGGGCAGGCAATTATGACATCCTTCATGCGCACGGAAACAGCAATACGCTGGCGGTGGAGCTGCTGGCGGCAAAAAAAGCAGGGATACCGACGCGCATACCGCACAGTCACAATACCACATGCAGCCATATGCTCGAGCATAAGCTGTTGGCAGGTGCGTTTTCTGAAAGCACCACACTGCCCATGGCGTGCGGGCAAGCCGCAGGACGCTGGCTATACGGTGACGCGCCGTTCACTGTGCTGCACAACGCGATCGATACCGAACGCTTTGCCTTTCGTGCCGATACGCGTGAGGAAACGCGCAGACGACTGAGTCTTTCGGAGCACGCGACGGTTTTTGGGCACGTCGGCGGGTTCAACACACAAAAGAATCACACCTTTCTGATCGACGTCTTTGCGCTGCTTGCGCGGGAGGTGCCCGACGCGCGGCTTCTGCTGGTGGGCGACGGCTACACGCGCGGCGCGACAGAGGAAAAGGTCGCTGCACTGGGTCTGTCGGATCGTGTGATTTTCTATGGAAAAACAGACGCGCCGGAAAAGCTGCTGTGCGCGATGGATGCGTTTTTGCTGCCGTCGTTGCATGAGGGACTTCCCTTTACGCTGCTGGAAGCGCAAACCAGCGGACTTTTTTGTCTGGCGTCGGACGCCGTGACGCGAGAGGCGGATATGACGGGCAATGTTTCCTTTCTGCCGCTGACGGCGTCACCGCGCGCGTGGGCGGCGGCAGCAGCGGAGCTTTGCCGCGGGAATCGAGTCAATATCAGCGCGCAGGCAGCCGACAGCATCCGGCGGGCGGGGTATGACATTGTGCAAAACGCGGCGCAGCTGATGGAGATTTATCGCGCGGAAAAAGCACGCACGTCCCGGAAAATCGAGCTTTCCAGCATCTTGATTATGACGCATAACATGGCGGGCGGCGGCTGCGAACGTGTGATTGCACAGCTAGCCAATCGATTTGCAAAGCAGGGCGTGATTGTTACGATCGCCACGGAATACCGCGCGGATTCCTTTTATCCGCTTTCGGACGCGGTGCGGCTTACCGCGCTGTCGCAAAAAACGGAGTGCCGGTCGCGGGATATTCCCAAGGTCTACGGCGCTTTGCGGCGACTTGTCCGGGAAGAAAAACCGGACGTTGTTTTGGCAATGCCGGAAAAGGTCAATGTTTGGACGGTGTTGTTTTTGCTGGGCAGAGGCGTCCCTGTCGTCGTCTCGGAGCGCAACGATCCGCGACGCCATCCGGAAAGCCGTGTAAAGCGGCTGCTTCGGCGGGTGCTGTATCCGTTTGCGACGGGCTTTGTGTTTCAAACGGACGAGGCGGCTGCATATTTTTCCAAGCCTATCCAACGGCGCGGTACGGTGCTGCCCAATCCGCTGGATACGTCGCGCATTCCCGCGCCCTTTTCAGGTGAGCGCAAGCAGAACATCGTTTCGGCGGGCAGGCTGGAAAAGCAGAAGAACTTTCCGCTCCTGATCCGCGCGTTTTCGATCTTTCATAAGGCGCATCCCAACTATACGCTGACGATTTACGGCGAGGGAACGGAGCGCGACGCGCTCACAGCGCTTGCGGCGTCTCTGAACGTTTCGGATGCGGTGCAGCTGCCCGGTCAGACCAAAACGCTGGGGCAGGATATGAATGATGCTGCGATGTTTGTGCTGCCCTCTGATTTTGAGGGCATGCCGAACGTGCTGATCGAGGCGATGGCGGCAGGGCTGCCGTGTGTTGCAACCGATTGCAGCGCGGGTGGCTGCCGGGCGCTCATCGAGGATCATGAAAACGGACTGCTCACGAAGGTGGGCGATTGCGACGCGCTTGCAAACGCCATGGCGACGCTCGCGGACGATTCTGCGCTTGCGGCGGCGCGTGGAGAAAATGCGCAGCATATCCGCGAAAGACTGGATGAAAATCTGGTCGCGGAACAATGGAAATCGTATCTGGAACGCGCGATAAAGCAAAAAACAAAGCGACGCTGAAGGCACGTCCGGAAGCGCTGCGCAAAACAATCAGAACCGGCCAAACGCCGGATGGAGGGTATTTATGAAAAACAAGGCGGCTTGTACCGGGGAACAGATAAAAACGGAAAGGTTTCCGGGGATCCAAAGACTATGGGCTTGGCGCAGCATTCTGTTGTATGCGCTGGCGCTTACCGTCCTGGTCTCCGTTTTTTGTACGATCAGTCCGCGCCGTGAGGAAGCTTTGCTGCGGTTTGTCCTGTTTCCGAGCGCGATCTTTGCTTTCGCGCTGATTTTATACAACTGCGAGTTCGCGAAGTATCGAGAGGTCAGGCTGATGGGCGCCGTTACAGCGTGGATGTTCCTGTCGGCGGCCTTGGTTGACTGGCAGGCGGACGGACTGCTGGGCAGCACCTGGGCGTGCGCCGCGTGCGTTGCGTTCTTGCTTTGCTTTTCCGCACCCTATGCGTTTTCTGCCGAGGAGCTGCGCAAGGTGCTGCGCATTGTCTGCACCGCGGCGATTGTCGGTACGGTTGTGCTTTGCAGCGCCGCGCTTACGGTAGTTGCGCTGGGAAAGAGCATCGTATCCACGGGCGGAAACGAGATATTCGGAATGGGCGTGGAGGGACGGCTTCATCTGTTCTGCAACCCCAACACGACCGGCCCGCTTGCCGCGATGCCGATGCTGCTTGCGGTGATCCTGCTTGCCGCATCGAAAAAGTGGCTGAGCCGAGTTGCTTTGCTTGCCGCAATGCTGCTTTTCTATATTACGCTCGCTCTGTCGGACAGCCGCACGGCAATTTACGGCTGCGCGGCGGTGATGGGCGGCTGCGCGTTCCTGTATCTGAATACCAAACTGCCGCAACGGATGCGCGCGTGGCTCCGCGTGCTGGCAAGCGCCGCGGCTGGACTGGTCGTGATCGTGCTGCTCGTTTGCGGCACGGGGCTTGTAACGCGCGCTTACAACGCATATATGACAAAATCCACCGCGACAGCCGCAACGCCGTCCGATACGGAAACGCCTGCGGACGCCACATTGCCGCAGGAAACCGAGGTTGCGGAAGCGGGGGACGACACGTCGGTGACGCTTGCCGTAACGCGCGGTGCGACGGACGTGGGCACGCTGAACGGGCGGACGGCGATCTGGAAGAGCGCTTTCCAGTGCCTAAGCGATCATCCGGAGATTTTGCTGTACGGCGTGGGGGCTTTGGAGGCCGGACAGTCGATCAGCGCTTATGTTCCGGATGGATTGCCCAAGACGAATCTGCACAATTCGTTTTTCTCCGCGCTGTTTTCGTTCGGGCTGCCGGGACTGCTGCTGATTCTGGCGTTTTGCGTCTTGCTGGCGATCGCCGCAGCAAAGCTTGCGTTTCAGCGTTTGACCGATCGAACGTCGTTGGAAATGCGTCTTGTCCCGGCGATTCTTGCCTACTGCGTCTTTGAGGCGCTGCTGGAGGAATTCCTTTTCACTGCTTGGACGCTGAACCACATCTGGCTGTGGTTCTCGCTTGCCGGCGGAATGGTATTTTGCTTTTTACGCGTCAGTCAGGTGCAAAAAGCCCCGCAAGTTGCAACTTCCGAAGCAGCGATGTACAATGACAAATAAATGATATGAATATGAAAAGAGAACGAACACCGCATGGCAGATGATGTTAAGCAGAAGACCGTAAAGGGAATGATCTGGAAGTTTCTGGAAAACGGCGGAACACAGGGAATCCAGTTTATTACCAGCGTCGTGCTTGCAAGACTGCTGGACCCGACGGATTATAGCGTTCTAACCATCATTGTCATCTTTGTTTCCATCGCTACGGTGTTCGCATCGCGTGGATTTTCCAACGCGCTGGTACAAAACCGTGAATCCGGAGAGCTCGAGTATTCCACGGTTTTCTATTTTTTGCTGTTTATGGCAGCGCTATCCTACGCGGCGCTGTATGTCGCGGCACCGTGGATTGCGCGGATCTATGAGGAACCGCTGGTTACAGATTCTCTGCGCGCCATTGCGCTGATGCTGTTTGCAAACGCGTTTATCACTGTGCAGGAAGCGCGCGTGATGCGGGACATGACCTTCCGCAAAATGTTTGTGTCGGGACTTTCCGCGGTGATCGTTTCCGGCGTCATCGGTATCACGATGGCGTATATGGGCTTTGGCGTCTGGGCGCTCGTTGCGCAGCAGGTCAGCAGCCGCTTTATACAGGGAATCCTGCTGCTGATTCTTGTACCCTGGCGTCCCAGATGGCTGTTTTCGTTTGCCAGCCTGAAAAAACTGTTTGCATACAGCTGGAAGCTGATGACGGCGGGGCTTTTGACCACGCTCTACGACGACATTTCCAGCCTGATTATCGGAAAACGCTACTCGTCAAAAACGATGGCATACTACCGCAAGGCCAAGCAGTTTCCGGATACCATCGCGGCCTGTCTCTATAGCGCGTCGCAGACGGCGCTGTTCTCCACGTTTTCTTCCCAGCAGGATGACGAAGACCGTTTGTTGACAATGTTGCGAAGATCCAATGCGGGCAACGCGTTTTTGACATTTCCGATCATGATGGGGCTGGCGGCGACCGCAAAACCCATGATATCGTTGCTGCTCACGGACAAATGGCTGCCGTCGGTTCCATATTTGCAGATTATGTGTCTGATGTATGCGTTTCTAACGGTGGATGAGGTGAATTTACAGATCGTAAAGGCGGTGGGCCGCAGCGACAGCTGCCTATACCTGGAGATTGCAAAAAAAACGGCTGGCGTTTTGCTGCTTGCCGTTGCGCTGACACAGTTTCAGACACCGCTTGCCATTGCGGCTTGTGTGGCGCTGACCAGCGTGGTTGGCGTGTTCATCAATATGCCGGTGTTGAAAAAGCTGGTCGGCTATCCGATCCGGCGGCAAATCGGCGATCTGCTGCCGCCGTTGCTTTTGTCGCTCGTTATGGGCGCGTGCGTCTATGCCGTAACGCTGCTGCCGCTGTCTGCCGCGCCGATGCTGCTCCTGCAGATCGTGCTGGGCGTTGCGGTGTACGTTGGGCTGGCGCTGCTGTTTCACGTGGATACCTTTTTCTTCCTGCTTCGCTCTCTCAGAGAGCTGAAAAATAAGCGGGATACCAAATCCGAAAAGCTGGAGGATGCCAAGCCATGAAACGAAAAATTGCGGTTGCCGGTACGGGGTATGTCGGACTGGTGGCGGGCGTATGCTTTGCCGAGGTAGGGCACGACGTTACGTGCGTTGATGTAGACGAGGGCAAGATTCGCTTGATGCAAAACGGGATCTCGCCCATATACGAAGCGGATCTTGAGGCGCTGATGCAAAAAAATATTGCGCGCGGCACGCTGCACTTTACCACCGATTGCAAGACTGCCTACCGGGACGCCGACGCGATTTTCATTGGCGTTGGCACGCCGGAACAGCCGGACGGTTCGGCAAATCTCTCCTATATCGCGGCGGTGGCGCGGCAAATTGCGGAAAACGTGGAGCACGACTGCCTTGTGGTCGTCAAATCCACCGTACCGGTGGGAACAAACGATAAGGTGGAGCAATGTATCCATGATTTCCTCGACCGGGACGTTCGTGTCGAGGTAGCGTCCAATCCGGAGTTTCTGGCGCAGGGCAGCGCGGTGCGGGATACGCTTCATGCCGCGCGCGTTCTGATCGGCACGGAAAGCCCGGAGGCCGAGGCGCTGCTGCGAGAAATCTACGAACCCTTTGCGCTCCCCATTGTTTCGGTCAGCCGCCGGTCGGCGGAGATGGCAAAATACGCTTCCAACGACTTTCTCGCGCTCAAGATCTCCTATATGAACGATATTGCAAACCTTTGCGAATTGGTAGGCGCAGACATTCAAGATGTGGCCGAATGTATGAGCTATGACGCGCGCATCGGCGCGAAGTTTTTAAACGCCGGCATTGGCTACGGCGGAAGCTGCTTCCCCAAGGATACCAAGGCGCTGAAATTTCTCGCGGAGCAGAACGGTTATCGTCTGCGCACCGTCGAGGCTGCGGTAGAGGTGAATTCTCTCCAGAAGACACGCCTGTTTGAGAAGGCAAAGCGCCGCCTGATCTCCTTTTCGGGACTCAAGGTCGCGGTGCTGGGTCTGACCTTTAAGCCCGGCACGGACGATCTGCGGGAAGCGCCGTCGCTGGATAACATGCCGCTGCTGCTGGAAGCGGGCGCGCTGGTAAGCGCCTATGATCCGGTGGGCGTCGAGCGCTTCAAAAAGCGCTATCCGGACATTCACTACGCTTCTTCGCCCGAGGAGGCGCTGGACGGCGCCAACGTGTGCTTTATCTTCACCGAATGGCCCGAGATCAAGGCGGTGCGGCCGGCGATCTACCGGCAGAGGATGAGAACGCCGCTGGTTTATGACGGCAGAAATATTTATGCGCCGCAGGACATGGCGGCGGCCAAAGTGGAGTATTATTCCATCGGGAGGTAGTTTTATGGAAAGAACCAAGCCCCTTGATCCGGCAAAGACCGTACTGATTACCGGCGCTGCGGGTTTTATCGGCTTTCATTTGGCAAAGCGGCTGTTGGCGGCCGGGATTGCGGTCGTCGGGGTGGATGATCTCAACGATTACTACGACCCGGAGCTGAAGAAGGCGCGGCTTGCAATATTGGACACATCGGCGAAATTCACGTTCTACAAGCTGGACATTTCGGACGCGGGCGCCGTGGAGGTGCTGTTTTCCGACGCCAGACCGGATGTTGTTGTGAACCTTGCCGCGCAGGCGGGCGTTCGCTACAGTATCGAAAACCCGTCGGCGTACATCCGATCCAACGTACAGGGCTTTTTCAATATTCTGGAGGCTTGCAGACGGTATCCGGTGGAGCATCTGGTCTATGCTTCCAGCTCGTCGGTTTACGGCAACCGCACAAACGCGCCGTTTTCCGAGACGGACAATGTGGATCATCCGGCCAGCCTGTATGCCGCGACAAAGAAATCCAACGAGCTGATGGCGTATACCTACGCGCATCTGTATCAGATTCCCTCGACGGGACTGCGCTTTTTCACGGTATACGGCCCGTTTGGCCGGCCGGATATGGCGTATTTTTCGTTTACCCAAAAGATACTTGCCGGGCAGAGCATAAAGGTGTTCAACAACGGCGATCTGTACCGGGATTTTACCTACATCGACGATATTGTGGAGGGCGTGACACGGCTGTTGTTTGCACCGCCTGCGCCGGATGCTTCTGGCAGTCCGGCGATCGTTTACAATATCGGCAACAATCATCCGGAAAAGCTCGATGACTTTATCCGAACGCTCGAACAGGCATGGGGCAAGACGGCCGACAAGGAATATCTGCCGATGCAGGACGGCGACGTCTATATGACGGCGGCGGATATTACGCGGCTGAAGCAGGATTTTGGGTTCGTTCCGACGACGACGATCGCGGAGGGATTGCCGCGGTTTGTGGAATGGTACCGGGGGTTTTATTGCGAGTGAAGCGGGAAATCAACCCTGCCCGTGTTTTGGTGGGGTATTACAACTATACGGTCATATTGACGTATCTCGGGGTGACATGCGGGATTCTCGGCATATGCTTTGCATCGATGGAACATGTCGGTGCGGCGCTGGTCTGCCTGATGCTGTGCGGGCTGTGCGACACCTTTGACGGAACGGTTGCACGCACACGCGCACGAACAACCGACGAAAAGCGCTTTGGCATCCAGATCGATTCGCTGGCCGACCTCGTATGCTTTGGCGTTTTGCCGGCGGCGATCGGTCTTGCCGCGGGGATGACGATGTGGTATGAGCAGCTTGTGCTGGCAGCTTACGTGCTGTGTGCCTTAATCCGCCTTGCGTATTTCAACGTGACGGAGGATACCGGCGAAGGGAAAACGGATCGTCCGGCGGCGTTTCAGGGGTTGCCGGTCACGATGGCGGCGGTGGCGGTTCCGGCGGTCTTTACACTGCGCCCACTGTTTCCGACGCGATTCCATTTGATACTTACGCTGGGGATGCTGCTGCTGGCCGGCGCGTTTGTCGGCAAATTCCGCATCCCAAAGCCCGGGCTGACCGGCCGGATGATACTCACCGTACTGGGCGCCGTGATTTTGGCGTTCCTGCTATTGGGATGGGGTAAATGAGGGAAAACTTACGCGGTTAGAGCGCGTTTCTAAAATCACGCAAGCGCAATTTCACGCCTTCGACCTGCATATTTTTGTTAAAAAGCCTCGTCTTAGCACCACCAAGCCTACGTTTTTTGCCTCAAGCCGCACGCCGATGACGCAAAATTTCATCCGGCAGACTTTAGAAACACACTCTAGAAGCAACCTTTCTTGCCCCCGCCTTTGTCGCCAAAACTTGACGTAGCTGCCGGCTGCGCCTGCGTTTTTGCTTCGCGGCAGATACTAAAAATTCTTGCTTCTGTTTTTGCAGTACCATTCGGAAATAGTGTAACAGACTTCTCGTCAATCGTTGGGGCAGAGCCGGTAAAACAGCAAAGCATCCCGTTGCGCGACAAGGCGTCGGCGCAGGGGATGCTTTTTTGAAAGAGCCGTTTTCTCACGGGCGCGTGGCGGGCGCTTACTGGGCAAGCAGCGCAAGCTTTGTCCGGTCTGTCAGGCGGATTGTTCCGCGCGACAGCTCCACCATCTGCTCGCCCTGAAAATATTTGAGCATTCTTGTGACCACTTCACGGGCAGAACCGAGATGATTGGCGATCTTTTCGTGCGTCGTTTCAAGCGTGTCGCTGCCGTCGATGGCGCTTTCCTCCAGCAGGAAGGAAGCAAGGCGGCGGTCAAACCGCTGAAACAGAATCTGGTCAAGACGCCACATGACCTCCGAAAAACGGGCGGCCATCAGTTCGTTGGTATAGTTGGCGAGCACTGCCGAGGTTTGCATCAAGCGCTTGTAGACCTCGACCGGGATCATTCAGAGCGCCGCGTCCTTTTCTGCGCCGATCATGATGTCAAACTGGATGCTGTTCATGATGCAGGCCGCCGAAAAAAGACACATATCCCGCTCAAAGAGCCGATACAGCGTGATCTCCTTGCCTTCGGGCGAGACGATGTAGGCTCTGAGCTGCCCCGAGCATATGGCAAACAGTCCAACACAGTCCTCTTTGCCGCTGTGCAGCACGGTATCCTTTTTTACGTAGCGCTTTTGGGCGGCAGACTCCAACGCCTGCTGCTCCTCCGGCTTCAGCCGGTCCCAGATGGGAAACGCTTCCGAGAATGTCATCAAACTCACCTCATTTTGGGAAAAGCATATCACAATTTTGGAAAAGAAACAATTCAGCCGGTCATATTCTGTCGCAATGTGCCGCGCTTAGCGCAGCGTCTGGGAAAAGAAGCGACAGTGGAACCTTCTGACTTTGGTAAACGCCTGTAACCGGATGCTTCTGACCGTAGCAAACGACGAGCGCTGCGCCCTCGGTATATAGAATGGCTTCGCAATGCCTTGTTCCGTCGGAGGGAAAGTATCCGAGCGCTCGCAGCCGGTTGCGGACGTTTTTTAAAAGCGGATCCTCAATGCGCAGAATTGCCGGGATCTGACAGGAAGGATTGACACAGAGCCGGTCAAACAGCAGCGCGTCCCGCAGCCGCGCCGGATCGACGCCGGGGAGCGCCGACAGAGCGACATAGGCGACGGCAGTCACTTGATCGAGCGAAGCGCCCGCCTTGCAATCCATGGCGTCGGCAATGCGGGAAAAGATGGAAAACGGAGACAGCCGGGAGGCCTCCAGCGCATATTGCAGCGTCGTGTGAAATCTGCCGCTGTTGTAGAGTCGATCCAGCTCGAATGCGGTCTTTCTCAGCCGATCCAGCTCGCGTTCGGAAAGCCACGGGGTATCCTGCACCTCATAGGGGGCGGCGTCGCAAAAGCGACCCGGGTAACGCGCGGGAGATTCTTCCATCGGCGAGCCGAAGAGCCGCTTGAGAAAACCCAGCTGCAGCATGTGCGGGCGCAGGGAAAAGGCGCGGTTGAAGCTGTCGGAAAAGCGCTGATAATCCTCCAACGGAAGCCCCGCGATCAAATCGACGTGCACATGAACGTTCCCCGGCAACAGCAGCCGGCGGATATTCCGTTCAAGCAGCGCAAGATCGGTTTTGCGGCAGACGGCCTCCAGCGTATCTGGAAAAAAGCTTTGCAGACCGATTTCAAACTGCATTGAACCGACCGGCGCCTTTGCAAGGCAGGACAGCGTTTCCTCCTCCAGCAGATCGCCGGCGATCTCAAAATGGAAGCACATTCCCGCGGGGATGGCGCCGCCGTAGTTCTCGAGGATGTATTGGAACAACAGCAGCGCGCGGGCGCGGTTGGCGTTGAACGTGCGATCGACGAGCTTAACAACCCTTGCGCCGCTGGCGGCAAGCAGCAGCAGCTCCCGCTTTGCCCGTTCTAACGGATAATACCGTACGCTGCCGCAACGACCCGAAAGGCAGAACGCGCACCGGAACGGACAGCCGCGGCTCGTCTCCAGATAGGCGATCCGTCCGGAGAAGCTTTTCAGCGCTTCGGGAGAATAAGGGGAGGGCGGAACGTCGTTGGGCGTGCAGGGCGCTGCAACGGCGCCGCCCCGACGCATGACCGCAGGATTGGAAAAACCGTCCGCGTTCCCGTGCAGCAGCGCATTGCACAACAGGGCGAACGGGCGCTCGCCTTCCCCCGCAATGAGAAAATCGACGTCCGGGTTCCGTGAGAACACGCGTTCGGCGCAATAGCTGACCTCCGGCCCGCCAACGACGATTGTCAGCAGGGGATCACTTTGGCGCAGCTGCCGGATCAGCGCTTCGGTTTGACCGATATTCCAGATATAGCAGGACAATCCGACCACCTGCGGACGAAACGCCAGAATTCGCTGCGCCGCGACGGCCACAGGCTCATTGACCGTGCCCTCCACGACCTCGGAATGGATCGCGGGATCACCGTATGCGCCCAGCCCCGCTTTGAGACACCACGGCGCAAGCGACGCGTGGATATATTGTGAATTGAGCGTTGTAATCACAACGTCAAGCTGCTTCATGGGCGCTCCTTTCCGCTATCCGATATTTTAAGATCATAGCACCCCGCAAACGTCCTGTAAACAATGCGCGCTTCGTTGTTTTTTGACGGACAATATGGTAAAATTCAATAAACTGCGGTATTTTTGAAATTTCCCGCACAACAGGAGACGTTGCGATGAGAAAAGATAATAGACGACGCATCAAATACGGCGTACTGCTGGCGGCGCTTTTATTGCTGCTGCCCATGACAGGACTTGCCGCTAAGAACGGGGAGGAGTATACGGGCATCCCCGAAAAAACATCCGCAGGAACGGTCACGGAGCAGTGTACGATCACGCTGCCGGAGGATTGTGCGGACGCCGCTTACCGTTTGACGGATGAGAATGTGGAAACCTATCTGGTTTTGCCGTATAAAGGACAGGTCGAGATCGTGCTGCCAGAGACGGCGAAGGGGCTGTATCTGGCATGGTACGATGCGCCGGAAAGCTGCGCGCTCGTTTCCTACGACGCCGCGGGAACAGAAATCGGACGCGTTGCCGAAACGCGCGGCATGGTAAACTGCTATTATGAAATTGCGGCGGGAACCCAACGCGTCGTATTGGAGCTGCCGGAGGAATCGCGCCTTTCTACGATCCGCGTCTATGCCGACGGGGAGAATGCTTCAACGCAGCGCTGGGAGAACGCGAAAACGCAGGCGGACATGCTGCTCGTCGCCGCAACGCCGGAAAGCGCGGCGCGAGATCTCTATGCGCTGCTTGCAAAGTATGATGTGGAAAACGACATGGCTGTGGCGCTTTGCGTTTTCGGCCGCGGCACGCGAACGGCGCAGGAGGAGCTTCTGACCGCGCTGTGGGATATGGGCGTAACGGACTATCCGTTCTTTGCAAACTGCATTTGCAGAAATGTGCAGAATTACGACCTGGTAAAGAAGGAGTGGGGCGTAACCCAGATGCAGCGCTATATGGGCGCGCTGGTGCGCCAGCTGCACCCCAAGGTCATCGTGACCGGCGGTGCGTCTGAAGGTGCGTTGCCCGCCGATTTGTTTACCAACGAGATTGTGACAGAGTGTGCGCAATATGCCGGAAACGACCGCTGGGAGAAGAAGTCCGCGGAAGCTTACGGAGCATGGCAGGTCGAAAAGTTTTATACGGCGGGCAGCGCGATGGAAAACGGCACAAAACCCTTGCTGGAGGAAGCGCTTGTCGCCTTTGACGGCGCGAGCGCCGCGCAGACGGCAAAAGACGTCTATGCCCGTTACCACGTATCCAATCAGGTTTACATGCGAACGCTTTCACCGGCGCTTTCCTTTGCGCTGACCTATACCAACGTGGGAGAGGATACGGCGCACAACGATCTCTTGGAGAATCTGGATCGTTCCGCACTGCTTTCCTATCTGGAACCAACGCCAACGCCGACGCCGACGCCAACCCCGACGCCAACGCCACAAGAGGATCGGGTGGATGAATCGACGCAGACGGCGCCAAGAAACGACGGCGACGACGCGCGGACGGAGAACGGCGTTCGCCTGCCCGCGTGGATCGGCTATGCGGTGCTCGGCGTGGGCGCGGCGTTGTCTGCGCTGCTGCTGCTCAAAAAAACGGGAGAAAAGCGGATGCCCCGCGCGGTGCGCTGGATTGTTCGCCTGCTCCCGCTTGCGGTCGCCGCGATCGTATTTCTGGCGCTCAAGCTGCTGCCTGCCGTATCGGCAGCGCCGCAAACGGACAGAACGCCGGCGCCGACGGCAGCGTCCACGCCCGAACCCGAGAAAACGCCGGCGGCGATCCCTTCGCCCACGCCGGAAACGGACACTGCCGAGTCAAAAAGCACAGGTCTGCGTGAAGCGACCGAGCATTTCACGGCAACGGACGCTGACGAGATCTTTGTTTGGGACGCGGACAAGGGGCATTATGAATATCATTCGGATGTGCTGTCGATCGTGATCGATCAGCATACGATGGCGGGGCCGGTCGTTTATTTTGTCGCGGACATCCGGATGCGCGACGTGGATTCGTTCCGTCCGGGGCTGGCTTCTGAGAAGCGAAGCGGTATGAGCGTGAAGAAGCCGTGGATCATGGCGCGGGAGAGCAGCGCGGTTTTGATGATTACCGGGGACAACCTGCTGCATATGGAAAAGCAGTTCAAGGGCATCCTGATGCGAGAGGGGAAGTTTTACAGCGACTTCCGTGGCGCGGACACCATGGCGCTCTACCCGGATCTTTCCATGAAGATCTTCTCGCCGCGTGAGACGAGCGCAGAGGCGCTTTTGCAGGATGGCGTGCGCAATACCTTCTCCTTCGGCCCGACGCTGATACGGGACGGCGTGGTCAACGAGGACGCTGCCAAGGATCGCAATTCCAAGATCAACCCGCGCGTGGGGATTGGACAGATCGAGCCGGGACATTTTATCGCGATTGTCGTAGACGGGCGGCAGAAGGAATACAGCATCGGGCTGACAATTATGGATTTTACCAAGCTGTTTACCGAATACGGCTGCACGCAGGCGTATAATCTGGACGGCGGCGTTTCTGCGTGCATGGTGTTCATGGGTGAGCAGCTCAATCATCACGGCAATTCCAGAACGCCTGGCAACGTCAACACCGTTACCTACCAGCGCCGCGTGCCGGACGGACTGATGTGGGGCTATTCCTCACTGGTACCCGGCGTGGACGACCCGATCTATAACGACGGTATGTGGTAAAAACGGCGCTGGTAACAACGACGCCGGCGGCATAGACTGAAGCAAACGGACAAAGGAAGGAACAGGGAATATGACGGGAAATGTGATTGCGTGGCTGATCCTCGGCGCCGTCGCGGGATGGATCGCAAAGCTTTTGATGGGCGGTCGCGGCGGGCTGCTGCGCAATATCATCGTCGGCATTGTCGGCGCGCTGGTCGGCGGCTGGGTAGCAAGCCTTGTGGGGCTTCAGGTGTCCACGTTCAGCTGGGGCGGGCTTGCGGTCGCGGCCGGCGGCGCGTGCCTGTGCATTTTCCTTGCGCGGCGTGTATTCAAGTAATCGCTTTAAAAAATAACAGACCACCCAAATGGGTGGTCATAATTTTTAAAGCAGGCGCTATTCGTTGTAGGTTTCCACGCAAAAGCCCTCGTGCCCGCAGCTGGTGCAGGTGAGCTTGCGCGTTTTGGGCGTGTGCGCGGAGAAGAGAAACTGTTTGAGCCGCGGACGGAAGACCGTATGGCATTCCGGGCAAATATACGCGGTATTTTGATAGTACAGCCTTGTAAGCAGTATTCCGCAGAGGATCACGATCGGCATACAGACTGCAAACGGCCACCAGATGTCGCCGAAGATCCATAAAAGCAAGGCTCCAATCTGCAGCAGATCCATTACAATTCCGATTATGAGCATCGTAATGTGCACTTTGCGAAGTTGATTTTGTTGTTTCATGGTAAACGCTACGTCGCCGATGGCATCGATGGAAAACTGCGGCAAGCTCTTGAGCTCCTGGGTTAGCTGCTCGATGGCCTGCAATTTCTTTTTGCGTGCATCGATCTCGTCCTTGAGCAGATGCGACTGCTGCTCGAGTAAAATGCCGATGACGCTGCCTGCATTGCCGTCCGCGAAAAGACCGGCGATGCTATCGATGGACAGCCCGATGTCTCTTAAAAAGCAAATGGTTTTGAGCTTTTTGAGATCGTCGTCGGTGTAGAGACGGCGTCCGCCCTCACTCAATTCCGAAGGAGCGAGAATTCCGCGCGTATCGTAGTACTGCACAGTGCGAACCGTGACGTTTCCAAGCTTTGCCAAGTCGCCCGTCGTGTATCTCGACATAGCTTTCACCTCCTTTCAGGCTGATCGTACAATATGACGCAGCGTCACAAGCAATGGGTGACGCAGGGGGATTTTTTGATTCTGCTCGGGGAATGCTGAACGTTTCGATTCCACCCGTGTTTTTTTCAGCATAGCACGAAAAGACGACTGTGTCACGAACGGAAAAGAATAGACTGTGCTGCGGCTGAAAAAAAGCAGGACGCCGTACAAAATGGTACAGCGCCCTGCGAAAGGAGGTACGTTACTTGTTCTTTGCCGCTTCCTTTGCGGCGACGCATTGCCGGAAAAAAACGGGATCCTTGGCGGACAGCATGGCGACGAGCTCCTCGTCGCTCATCACCGTGCTGCGGCCGGCGACATAGAGCGCGTCGATATCGACTTTCATCGCCTCGACGAGCGCCGCTTTTTTGTCAACCTTGCTCTCCTGCGGAAGCAGGAAGTAGGAGTTGATCCAGTGCGCGATCCCGGCAAGACCCGAGAAGGAATCGATTGCGACCGTCGGCGGACGGTTCAAAATCTTTGCCGTATTGAAGATATTGTAAATCTCCTCGTCCTTGAGCATGCCGTCCGCGTGGATACCCGCGCGGGTGGAGTTGAAGCTTTTGCCGACAAACGGCGTCTGAGGCGGGATCGAATAATCCAGCTCCTTTTCGAAATACTCGGCAATCTCCGTAATGACGGAAAGATCCATGCCGCCGGTATCGCCGCGCAGCGAGCAGTATTCCATCGCCATGGCTTCGAGGGGACAGTTGCCCGTACGTTCGCCGATACCGAGCAGGGAGCAGTTGACTGCGGAGCACCCGTACAGCCACGCGGTGGCGGCGTTGGTGACGGCTTTGTAAAAGTCGTTGTGCCCATGCCATTCCAACAGCTCGGAGGGTACCATGGAATACTTCAAAAGACCGTAGATGATGCCCTGTACGGAACGGGGCAGGGAGGAGCCCGGGTAGGACACGCCATAGCCCATCGTATCGCAGGCACGGATCTTGATGGGGATGCCGCTCTCCTGCGAAAGCTCGGTGAGCTTTGTCGCAAACGGAACGACGAAGCCGTAAAAATCGGCGCGCGTAATGTCCTCAAAGTGGCAGCGGGGCTGGATTCCCATATCCAGCGCCTTCCGGATGATATTGAGATATTTTTCGACCGCTTGCCCGCGCGTCAATCCCATCTTCTTGAAAATGTGATAATCCGAGCATGAGACAAGAATGCCCGTCTCCTGGACGTTCATATCCTTGACCAGCTGGAAGTCCTTTTCGTTTGCGCGGATCCACGTGGTCACCTCCGGAAATCTCAGACCGAGCTCCTGACACATGCGCACTGCCTTGCGATCATTTTCCGTATAGATGAAAAATTCGCTTTGCCGCACGATCCCGTTGGGCCCGCTGAGCTTGGAGAGGAGCTTGAACAGCTGCACGATCTGCTCGGGCGTAAAAGGAGAACGCGCCTGCTGTCCGTCGCGGAACGTCGTATCCGTGATCCAGATCTCGTCGCACATCTGCATCGGCACGTGCCGCAGATTAAAGGATACCTTCGGGACGTTCTCATAATCGAACAGATCGCGGTAAAGACTTGGTTCCTTTGAATCCTGCAGGTCATATTGATACAGGTTTTCTTCAAGTAGATTCGATTTTTTGCCGAATTCCAGCATGTGGTATCCCCTTTGCCCGTTGATTTTCCGGTGAAATTTTCGTCTTCCAACGGATTGTATACATGTATAACATAATACGATAGAAAATGCAACATTTATTTTAGAAATTGCATAAATCATATATAATTTACGGGAAAACCGCTTGCGACGGTTGATTTTGATGATAAATTTGGATATTATTGAAGAAAAGCGCCGGATGTGTTTGCCGACAGAAATGGAGCGTTTATGAATTGCCCGAATTGTAAAACGCAGTTGCCGGAGGGAACGAAATTTTGCTATGCCTGCGGTTGTGCGCAACCACAGCCGCAACAGGAGGCGACGCTGCGGGAAGATCGTATCGCGCCGGAAAAATGCGTCCGCTGCGGCACGGTGTTGCAGCAGGGCACACGGTTTTGCGCCGCATGCGGCTGTCCGGTGGACGATCATCAGAACGTCCGTTGGATGACGCCGGTAAACAGTGGAGGCTTGCAGCCGCGGCGGGATCAAAAACGCTCAAAAAAAGGATGGCTCATTGGCGGCGCCTGCACTGCTGCGCTTGCGCTCACGCTGTCGATTTTGATTCCCGCACTGGTGCGCAACGCAAAACAAAAGCGTTATGACGAAGCCATATCCATGCTGGGGTATGGACAATACGCGCAGGCGATGACGGAATTTACCGAATTGGGCGATTTTTCCGACGCCGCGACCCGTGCTGCCGAATGCCGGATGAATATCGCCTATCAGGATGCAGCGGCGTTGTTTGACAAAGGGGAGTACCTCAGCGCGGCGACGGCGTTTGATCGGCTTGGCGCCTTTGGCGACGCGGCGGATCGCGCGGTCGAATGCCGGGCGGAAAACCAGTATCAGATTGCCGGCGCGTACATGGAGGAAAACCAGCTGGAGAAAGCGCTGGAGGCGCTAACGGCGCTGACGCCTTCCGGCTACAAGGACACCGAGGAGCTCATTGCCTATTGCAACAACGAGCTGACCTATACGGCGGCGTGGGAAGCGTACTGCGCGGGCAAGTATTATACGGCGTACACGGGCTTTTCCATGCTGACGGACTATCGAGACGCGGCGGATCTGGCGCTTGCTTGCATTCAGACCCGTCCGAAGACGGAGCAGCGCTACCGCAATCCGGACTATGCGAAAAAGGCGGTTTCGCTGAAGATCATCTCTCCCTCGCAGGAGGATCGTCCCACCTATATGAAGGTTTTTTCCGCCGAAACCGACGCGCTGGTGTGCACGCTGTTTTTCAACGCGCAATCCAAACTCACGATTCGATTGCCACAGGGGAGCTACTATTTTAATTATGCCTATGGAACGACCTGGTTTGGGGAACAGGAGATGTTTGGAGAGATCGGCAGCTATAAGGAGATGGTGTTTGACGACGGCACGCGCACCATTGAGCTGACGTCGCGCTATAATTATACGATTACCATGGTGGAGCGGTATTATGAGGATCTGTCCTCGGATCCGGATATGGATCCGCAGGAATTCTAGGCGCGCTTGCTTCTTGCCCGCCCCGATGTTCACACGGACAAAAAAATGAGAGACCGTCCTTTTGATCCATATAGATCGCAGGCGACGGTCTCTTTGCTTTTGTTTCAATTCAATCCATGATCTTTCCCCAGCCAGTGCGCAGCGACTTGGTCTTGATATAGCCCTCCTCGCCCCAATAGACGATCTTTGACCAACCGCTTTCCAACGTCTCCAACACCTTCACCGAGGTGTCCGTAGGGATTTTGACGATCTGCGCTGCCCCATCGTCGGGCTTTTCGTACAGCCACGTCGTGCTCCGGATCAGACTGGCGTCTTCTTTGGTGTCGAATATGCCCTGTGTGCAGGAGATATAGCCGCGGCGAATGTAGCCTTCCCGCTTGCCGTAGCGCACCTTCACCCAGGCTTCTCCTTCCATGAGCACCTCCAGCTGCTCGCCAACCGCTACCCGGCATACGGTTTCAAAGTCGGTGCCGCTGCCCTTGCGCAGACGGGCGTCCTCGACCATGACCCACGCGGGGGGATTGGGGCCCTCCGGCGCGTCGTAAAAGGTCTTTTGCAGGCTGTTGTAGTCCGCAAAAGAGAGCGTGCATTTGAGCGCCTTGCGTAGCGCGTAGTTGGACTTTTCACTGGTCGATACCTTGATTGTGGTGCCGGGACAGGCGTAGTAATACAGCCACTTTGCGTCCTCGACATACAGCCGTACGCAGCCGTGGGAAACGTTTTTGCCGATGTTGGAGTAGGCGCCGCGCTTCATCGTGTCGATGGTGCGGTCGCCGAACATGATGGAGTGAAAAAACACGCTTCCGACAATCTGCGTCCAGTATCTGGCATACTCGTTGCCGAAGTTGGCAAATTTTCCAAAGCGTTCTCTGCCGCCGATCTTCCAAATACCGCGAGGCGTCGGCGTGCCGTGATCCTCCGGATCCTCCGGATCCACCTCGGTGCGTCCGCTGGTGCATAGAAACTGGCGCACCACCTTCGTATAGGCTCCGTTTTCATCCCGTTCAAATACGGTAACGATCTGGTTGTTCAAATCCAGCAGGATATAGTAGCGATCGGGATCCGTGTTCTTCAGTTCGTCCATCGCGCGCGCATGGGAGGGCATTGCCGAAAGCAGTGTCGCCGCCGCCAGCAAAACAACCAGTGTGCGCAGAAGCCGACGCATGTTGCATTCCTCCCCGTTACCCGTTTTTTGGCAGAAGCCGTCAGGAATTGTCGAATATACATATGCGCGGGGCATGGCGATTATGCCATGCCCCGCGTGTGTTCCGGATTAGAATACGCGGTATGCCACGATGAAGTGCTCCTTCCAATAGCTGCCCGACAGGACGGTGGAGGAGATACGCACCTCGCCCTGAGAGCTGGAGGCGTCGATCATCTTCCCGCTGCCCATATAGATGCCGACGTGACCGGTGGAGGAGGTGGAGCCGGAGAATACCAGAATATCGCCGCGCTTGAGACTTCCCATGCTGCTGATCTTCTGGAATCGGCTGACCGAGCGCCACTGGATCGAGGTCATGTAGCTGGTGCTTACGCCGGCCTGCTTCAGACAATAATACACGAAGCCGGAGCAGTCGAAAGAGTTCGGCCCCTTCGCGCCGCGTACGTAATTGCAGCCGAGCTTGCTTTGCGCCACGGAGAGCATCGTCTCGACGCCGCTGGTGTTCGTGCTGCCGGAGGACGACGAGCCGCTGCCGGAGGAGGAAGAACCGCTGCCGGAGGACGACGAACCGCTGCCCGAGGACGACGAGCCGCTGCCGGAGGAGCTGCTGCTCGAAGAAGACGCTTTTTTCGCGCTGGAGGAGTTGAGTCTGGCCAACGTTGTTCTGCCGACTTTGCCGTCCTGTCCCAATCCGTTGCGTTTCTGGAACGCCTTGATGGCGTCCTGCGTCTTTTCGCCAAAGTAGCCCGTGACTGCGCCGGAGCTGATGTAATTGAGCTTTGCAAGACGCGTCTGGATGTTGGTGACGTCCTGCCCGCTGTCGCCCAGCTGAATAACCTTGGATTCCGCGTTGCCGGAGAGAAGCATCGCCATTGTGACAGGCCCGATATTGCCATCCTTTGTCAAACCGTTCGCTTCCTGGAAGGCACGAACGGCGGATGCGGTCACAGAGCCGTACTTGCCGTTGACGTTGCTCTTGCTTGTAATATAGCCCAGCTCATATAGCTTCTGCTGGAATTTTTTAATTTCGTCTCCCTCGTCGCCCTTGCTGTAGCATTTGCCGACGGCGTCTTCGTCATACAGCATGGCGATGGTCTTGCTGCCAACCTTGCCGTCCACGGGCTTGAGCTTGTTGCTGGACTGAAATTCTTCGACGGCCGCTTTTGTGATTTCACCGAATTTTCCCGTAACGTTTGCCGAATTGGTGATGTAGCCCAACTCATACAGGCGATGCTGCACGTCCTCAACGGAATTGCCGACGTCATCCAGCTGCATGACAAATTCCTTCGCGTCCGCGCTCATGAGCGCGTTGTAGGTCGTCTCGCCGCAAACGCCGTCGTCCCCGAGACCGTTGTGACGCTGGAACGCTTCCACGGCGTCCTGCGTCAAAGAACCGTAATGCTCGGTCGGTTCATCGGAGTCCATATAGCCAAGTTCCATCAGGCGGGTCTGCACGGTGGCAACGATGGGGTCGTCGCTGCCCTTTTTGAGCGCGACAAAAGCGGCGACGTCACCGGCGACAGCCTGCGCGGCGTCGCTTTGCGCAGCTTGGGCGGCAAGCGCCTGTTCTTCAAGCGTCGCTTGCGTATCGTCGGCGCAGGTGACGCAGTCGTCCGCTGGATGATTCGCGTTGAGATCGGTGTTCTCGCCCCCGATCTGGAGGGTATTTGCCATCTGCGTCGGATCGCTTACGGCGCTGGAACGCGTTTCCGGCGTCATCAGCGAAATTGCGATGATAAAAATAAGAACGAATCCGACCGCGCTGCTGCCCATCAGGAGAATTCTCGGAGACAGGCGGGAGAAGAAGGCGGCTACGCCCTTGCCCATGGCGTATACGCCGCGCAGAAGCTTGCGCAGCAGCACCACATACCAGGGCTTTTTACGCCGTCTGCGGCTCGGAGACGGATTGCGCGCGGCGCCGTTATAGCTGTCGCTGCGGTTTCTTGCGGTATTGGAGCCGCGAGAACCATCCGCCTGATAGGCGGTGTAACGCGGTCTGCCCGCCGCGTTGCTTCTGCCGGCGGCGTTGCTTTCTCGGCGATTGTCGCTGCCGGAATTATACGTTGAGAACCGTTGCGATGAATTTCGATCTCTCGAATTTTGATCCAAGGCGGTTCCTCCCTGTCGTTTGGATTTCGGATTGACTGCAACCCGATTTGTGGTGTGATTATAACATGGAATCATGAAGATTTCTTGAACAAAAATAAAATTCTTGGCATCTCGGAAAAAGATACCAAGAAACGAGGCCTTTTCCGTCGCTTTTCACGCGAACGATCTTGAAATTTGCACGCTCCCGGAGCGGGATATGCCTTCTGGAACCGTGCGTTTCCGATAATAACGGTCGAAATCGGGCAAAGCTGCGGCGCTCATAGCGCGCCGAGCATCGCAACGGTTCGTTCCAGGTGCATGCCGCGCGAGCCCTTGACCAAAATGGTATCGCCCTTTTGCAGGAGCGCGGGCAAGACCGACAGCAGTATTTCCTGCGTTTCGAAGTGGTGCGCACAGCCCGGCGCGACGCCGTTTGCGCCCGCGCACATTTGGACTGCGTTGGGGCCGACGCACAAAAGCAGATCCACACGGTGACGCGCGGCATACGCCCCGACGACCTCGTGATACGCATCCGTCTGCTCGCCAAGCTCCAGCATATCGCCAAGAATCCCCACCCTGCGCGTGGAAACCTTTTCCAGAACATCGATCGCCGCCATCACCGAGGTCGGATTGGCGTTGTAGGTGTCGTCGAGGATCGTGAAGCGCTCGGTATGACGGATGTCCATGCGTCCGGCCGGGGGGACGAAGGCTTCCACGCCTGCCTTCAATTGCGGCAATGTCAGGTTGAGCGTCAGACCGACCGCGACAGCGGCAAGCGCATTGTATACCATGTGCTCCCCGGGCGCGGGAACGTGCATGCGCTGCGTCAGCCCACCGTAGGTCACGGTAAATTCCGTGCCGGAGAGCCCCAGATCCCGAAGCTGTACGGCGTGCACAGCACAGTTTGCGCCAAGTCCGTAACGCAGCGTGTCGGGGAGGCGCACGAGCATATCGTCGTCGCCGTTGACGATAACCGTTCCGCCGGAGCGCATATGGTGAAGCATCTCGGATTTTCCCTGTAAAATGCCTTCGCGCGAACCGAAAAACTCGATGTGCGCCACGCCGATATTGGTCAGCAGACAGATCGTGGGCTGCGCCACGCGGGAGAGCCGTTCGATTTCCCCGAAGTGATTGGTGCCCATCTCGACGATGGCAACCTCATGCGACGGTTCCAGCGTCAGTATCGTCAGCGGCACACCCGTCTGATTATTCAGATTACCCTGCGTTTTCATGACGCGCATGTGACGGCCCAAAACCGCGCTGAGCATCTCCTTGACGGAGGTTTTTCCAACGCTTCCGGTAATGCCGATCACGGGAATATCAAACTTTGAACGGTACCATGCGGCGATGTCCTGCAATGCGCGCAGCGTATCGACGACGAGAATATAGGGTTCCTCCGGCAGCGGATGATCCGTCAGCGTGCAGAGCGCGCCCTGACGGCGCGCCGCATCGATAAAATCGTGCCCGTCAAACCGGTCGCCGCAGATCGGCACATACAGCGCGTTTTCCCGCAGCGTCCTGGTATCGATGGAGATATGCGGGATCTGTCGGGTCATAAGCGCCGGATCGCCGAAGAAGCTGCCCTTGCAGGCGGTGTTGATTTCAGAAAGCGTGAGCGGGATCATAGCGCGGTTTTCTCCATGGAGAGCGTTACGATCATGTCGCAAAGCGCGGGGTAGGAAACACCGTTGGCCGCCGCCTCCTGCGGCAGAAGGCTTGTGGGCGTCATGCCGGGGAGCGTGTTGGCCTCCAGACAGTAGGCCTCGCCCTCGTCGGTGAGCAAAAAGTCGATGCGCGCATAGACGCAAAGGTGCAGCGCGTCATAGGCTTTGAGCGCGAGCGCCTGAATGCGCTTTGTCGTTTCCTCGTCAAAGCGGGCGGGCGTGATTTCCTCCGTCCAGCCGGGCTGGTATTTGTGCGCGTAATCATAGAAGCCGTCGCGCGGAATGATCTCGATCAAGGGCAGCGCCTGATGCCCAACAATGCCTGCGGAAAGCTCTCTGCCCTTTATATAGGCTTCCACCAGTACGGCGTCCTCGTAACGGAAAGCCTCCGCTATGGCACGCTGCAGCTCCGCTTGCGTACGCGCGATGGAGATGCCGATGCTCGAACCGCCGCAACAGGGTTTGACGACGGCGGGCAGCGGCAGAGCTTCCACATCTACGGCGTCGCCCTTTTGCAGGAGCACGCCGTACGGCGTTTTGACGTCCGCGCCGAGAAGCAGCTGCTTTGTGACCCATTTGTCCATGGCGAGCGCACAGCCGATGGAGCTGCTGCCGGTATATTTGACGCCCAGCAGATCAAAAAACGCCTGTAATTTGCCGTTCTCGCCGTCCCCGCCGTGCAGCGCGATATAGGTGATGTCCGCCGCTCGGCACAGCTCCACAACATGGCTGCCGATGGAGGGAGAAAAACCGCTCTTGCGACTCTTTTTGACTGCTTCGAGATCCGGTGCGTCCTGCGCGACCGCCGCGACCGACGCGGGGTCAAACGGTACAAGAAACGCCTGCTCGATCGGATCGGGGATGCTGTCGCGTCCGAGAAACAGATCCACAAGAATCGCATGGTGCCCTTGCCGGTTCAGCGCGGCGCACGCTTTTGCGCCGGAGGAAAGAGAAACATCACGTTCGGGCGAAAGACCGCCCGCCAACACAACAATATTCATTGAAACGTCCTTTCGGTTCAAGAGATTGCGTTCAAAACGGGGATACTCCGTTCAAAACAGCCTCGCAATACGTTTCGATCCGGTAATCCCCGCCTTATCTTTCAATATATATCACATATGTCACCCGCTTGACAAACATTTTTCAAAAATTAACGCAAAATTATCGAAAGTTGCTGATGTAAAATGCAGAGAAGGTATAGTATACTGGTAGCATGAAAAATATAATGAAAAAATTTATTTCTCTGTTGCTGTGCGCGACGCTCCTGCTTTCCGGCAGCGGCTGCGTGTCCACCTATCTTCTTGCCAGGTTGGGAATTGATACGGCGGAAAACTACGGTGATGTTACCTCGCCTGTCACCTCAGCACCGGAACCGTCGCCCGCGCCGACCGCGGGGGCGGATCTGGAGGATCCCTTCTCCTCCGCGGTTGCCGGGAATATCACGCCGCATGAGAACGTGTCGTTTTCCAACATGGTCTACACCCGCCCGGACGTGGATCAGCTTGAGGAAGACCTCAATACGCTGCTGGAGGACGTGAATTCCGGCGCGTATAATCCCAGTACGCTCTTGACGCATTACGAGGCGGTAAAAGCGGCCTATGACGAAGCGGATTCCCAGATGTCGCTGGCATATCTGCTGTATGCCTTTGACGTTACCGTGGACGATTATAAAGAGGAATACGACTTCCTTGCCAACAAGCTGACCGATCTGGACTTGCTCATGACCGATGTTTCCATCGCGCTGCTGGAGAACGACGAGACGCAGGTTTGGACAAAGCAGGCGTGGAGCAAGGATTACGTCGACGCGGTCTACGCAGGCGAAGCGCTCAACAGCGAGGAGATTCAGGATCTTGTCGCGGAAGAATTGCAGCTGACGTTTGACTATGACGAGCTGCTTGCGTCCTTTGTTTACAAAGAGAATGGCAAAGAGTACACCGTAGACGATATTGTAGCGGCTTCCGACTGGGAGATGTACGACCGCTATACGGCAAAGCTCAACAAAGAGGCCGGCGCGCTATATCTCAAGCTCTTGAAAAACCGCAACGAACAGTCGCAAAAGCTTGGCTTTGGCAGCTATGCCGCCTACATGTATGAAGCCTATGGACGCGACTATTCCGTCACGGATGCAAAGGCGCTGCAGCAGGTGGTGAAGGAGTATCTTGCGCCGCTGTATTCCGATCAATTGCTCAGCCATTATTATGAAATTCTGGCGCTGGACGATGAAACCTATTCTTTTGACGAGTATCTGCCGAAGCTGCAGGCCGCCATGCAGTCGTTTTCGCCTTATACGCAGGAGTCGCTGGACTATCTGCTGCAAAACGACCTGTATGATTTCACGGTCAATGCAAACAAAATGGAGGGCAGCTTTACCACTTATTTTGCCGATTTCAAGGCGCCGTTCATCTTCAGCCAGTGGGAGGGCTCCAGCGGCAACCTTTCCACGGCGATTCATGAATTCGGTCACTTTACCAACTACTATCACAACGCCGCGTCCGGCTGGAGCTCGGGCGATTCGCTGGATCTTGCCGAGGTTGATTCGCAGGGGCTGGAGCTGCTCATGATGAAGAACTATGAGTCCTTCTATGGCGAAAACGCAGAAGCCGCCCGCGCAAATATGCTGCTCAACGGTCTGTACGCGATTCTTTCCGGCTGCATGGAGGACGAATTCCAGCAGACCATCTATGAGAATCCCGATATGACGCTTGCGGAGATGAACGAAACCTATTTACGGCTCTCCAAGGAGTATGCGCTCGGAGACCTTTACGGCTATATCGGAACGGAATGGGTCATGATTCCGCACACCTTCCAGTCGCCCATGTACTATATCAGCTACGCCGTGAGCATGCTGGCGGCGCTGGAGGTCTGGCAGCTTTCCGAAACGGATTATGACGCGGGACGCAAGGCTTATCTCACCATTCTCATGCGCGAGGAATATGCGCCATTGCGCGAAACGGTGCAAAATGCCGGCTGCAGCGACCCGATCTCCGCCGATACGGTAAAGACGCTCGCGCAAGTTCTCAAGAATGCGCTTTCCTAACGGGTTCAAGCCGAGAAGCTGTCCGCAAACGCAGGCAGCTTCTCTTTTTTCGGGAGGGCTTGTGGAGTCGATGACCGACGCTTTCATTAACGGTCGCTACCGCATCCGCACGCAGCGGCAAAGAGACGGCTGCGCGTTGTATTACGCCGCGGTTGACGCGCACCGCGCGCAGGAGGTCGCACTGCTCAAAACGGGCATGGCGCCCGACGAGGCGATGGAACGTTGCCGGGCATTGCATTCGCTTGCAAACTATGCGCATACCGATACGGTGATCGACGCGTTTGTGGCGGACAATACCGCGTGGGCGGTGCTGTCCCCGCGGGAGGAGGTATCCCTGCAAGCCTTCACAAAGCGGCGTCGCCTTTCGGCGGGAGAGCTTCGGTCGGTTGCGGCGTCTGCCGCCAATGCGCTGCTTGTGGTGCACAGCCTTGGCATGGTACACGGTTGCCTGACGGGCAGCCGGATTTTGCTGAACGCAGATGGTTCTGTGCGACTGACCGGGTTTTTCAGCCGGAGAAGCTGCTGCCAGAGCACGATCGCTGACGATCTGGCGGCATTGGGACAGATACTCTGTGCCTGCTGCTGTCTGCAAAAAATGCCCGCGGAGATACAAGTGCTGCTGCATCGTCTTTCGACCGCCGAGCAGCGCGAGGGGATGGACACGGTGTTTGATCTGCTGCATGCGCTTGACGCGCTGGAAACACCGGTAAAGACGCTGAAAATGCGAAGTCGAGCGGCATCGCTTTGCAAAGCGTTTGATGCAAACAGAACCACAGCGCTGTGGATTTTCGGCGCGGCGGCTGCTGCCGCGGTGGCGTGGATTGTCGTTGTCTTGACTGTATAACGGATACGCTCCATGCACAATGGGGCTATGCGATTGGAACGCATGGGTTTTGACAAAGGCGCCCGGATCGGAGGATGGGGCGCTTTTGTTTCTGTATAGGAGCAGGAACGGGATTCCGCGAACGGCAGACTGCGCAAAAAAAATGCGGCAAAGCAATTGAAAACATGAATAATATGCAATAATATACTTGACATCTGCATAAACATGCGGTATACTCCGTACATTGCAAAAAAAAGGAGGCCGGAAAAATGAGCTATACATTCAGCTTTGCGTTTCTGGATACCTATGGCCAGTTTTTGATCGACGGCCTTTGGATGACATTAAAGCTTTCCGCCGTTTCCGTGCTGCTCGGTGCGATCCTTGGCACGCTGATGGGGCTTTTGCGCATCTCAAAGCACAAGGCGGTGCGGTTTCTCTCCGCGGCATATGTGGAATTTGTACGCGGTACGCCGCTGCTGGTGCAGCTGTATATTTTTCGCTACGGGTTGATTATTCTCTTTCCGGTGCTGTCCAAGATGAGCGTGTTCATCCCCTGTGTGATTGCGATGGCGTTCAACTCCACCGCATACGTTGCAGAGATCATCCGCGCAGGCATCTCGGCGGTGGATCACGGGCAGACCGAGGCGGGAAGAAGCCTGGGCTTGACCGGCGGACAGACCATGTGGCGCATCGTGCTGCCGCAGGCGGTTCGCAACATCCTTCCCGCACTGGGAAACGAGTTTGTAACGATCATCAAGGAAAGCTCGATCTGCTCGGTCGTAGGCGTGTTTGAATTGATGTATATGGGCGACCTGGTCAGAGCCGGCACGGCGCGACCCTTTGAACCGCTGATCGTGGTGGCGCTGCTGTACTTCTGCATCACGTTCCCGCTCTCCAAGCTGATCGGCTTGCTTGAAAAGAGCATGAAGAAGGAGGGCGCGGCATGAAAAGTCCCATGATCGAGGTACAGGATCTTATTGTCAAGTACGGACACCTGACGGCGCTCGACGGGGTCAACCTCACCATTGAGCAAGGCGAAGTGGTGGGCGTGATCGGACCCTCCGGCTCGGGCAAGAGCACGATGCTGCGATGCCTGAACCTTTTGGAAAAGCCGACCGCCGGGCGCATCGTATTCGAAGGCGCGGAGATGACGGATAAGCACGTGAACATCGACCGGCACCGACAGCGGATGGGGATGGTGTTTCAGCAGTTTAACCTGTTCAACCACCTCAACGTTCTGGATAACATCACGCTTGCGCCGCAGCTTGCAAAGCATGAGAAAAAAGCGGACGCGGAAGCCTACGCCATGGAGCTGCTCGAGCGGGTAGGGCTTTCCGACCGGGCAAAGGCAATGCCAAGACAGCTTTCCGGCGGGCAGAAGCAGCGCATTGCGATCGTGCGGGCGCTGGCGATGCGGCCGGATGTAATGCTCTTTGACGAGCCGACCAGCGCGCTTGATCCCGAGATGGTGGGCGAGGTGCTGGACGTCATGCGATCGCTTGCCAAAGGCGGTATGACGATGATCGTGGTCACGCACGAAATGAATTTTGCCAAGGAAGCCTGTAGCCGCGTCCTGTTTATGGATGCGGGGCAGATATTGGAGGACAAAGCGCCGAAGGAGCTCTTCGACAATCCGGAAAACGAGCGGACGCGGTTGTTCCTTTCAAAAGTTTTATAATAATTGAGATGGAAATAAAGGAGTAAATCAAAATGAAAAAGGTACTTGCAATTTGTTTGTCGGTTCTGTTCGTTCTTTCCCTGACCGTGGGCTGCGCGCCCAAGACCGAAGCGCCCAAGACGAAGCTTGAGCAGATCAAAGAAGCGGGCGTGCTTGTGGTAGGCACCTCTCCCGACTATGCGCCGTATGAATTTATCATCGCGGGTGCGGATGGACAGATGGAATACAAGGGCATCGACATGGAGATCGCGAAAGCCATCGCAGCGGATCTCGGCGTGGAGCTGAAGATCGAAGCCATGGACTTCAACGGCCTTGACAGCGCATTGCAGATGGGCACGATCGATATGATCCTCGCCGCCTATAATGCGACCGAAGAAAGGGCCGAGGTCATGTCCTTTACCGATGTGTATTATATCGACGAAGTCGTCGCGGTGGTTCTTGCAGACGGTGCGGACGCCTATACAGGACTTGACAGCTTCAGCGGCAAGAAGGTCGGCGTGCAGCTTGGTTCTACGCTCCAGACGGACTATTTCCCCCAGCTGACGGGTGCTGAGGAAGTCGCGCTCAAGAAGGTGACGCAGCTTGTCACCGAGCTGAAGGCGGGTGCGCTGGACGCCATCCTCGTGGAGAAACCCATCGCGGAATCCTATATCGCCAACAATCCGGAGCTGACCGTCTCCGCAGTCACCTTCACGACCGGCGCGGCCGGATACGTCGCGGGTCTGCCGAAGGATGCGCCCGAGCTTCTGGAAGCGGTGAACGCAAGCATCAAGAAGCTGGTGGATTCCAACGCGATTGCTGCCTTCGCCGAAGAAGCGCAGGATATCCGCGATCAGGCAATCATGGAGTAAACACATCGATTTTCGCATACGAACGGGCGGTTCCATTGGGATCGCCCGTTTATTTTTTTGGTCTTTGCAGCATTCTATTCGTATGCAGACGTTTTTGACTGAGAACGGAGAATATGCGCTTTTACTTGGGCCAAAGGGCAAGCTGCGCGAGGATGCTCTGCCGCGTTTTTTGCAGGCGGCAAAGCTTGGCGCGGATTTTATTTTTGCCGATGAAGCGGTTTTAACGGATAGCGGCGCATGGGAAGCCGTGCATAAGCCTGTCTATTCGCCGGATACGATGCTGTCCTTCAACGCCGTCGGGTTCCCGCTGGCGCTGCGCAGGAGCCTGTATGAAGCCTGCTGTCCGGTAGATCCTTCCGATCCGGCGTCCTACTATGCGTTTGTGCTGCGCGCGGCGGCGCAGGCGGCGTTTATTTACCACATACCGGAGACGCTGCGTTGGGGGGAGAGATTGCAGCATCCGCAGGAGCCAAAGCTTTTGGATCGGGCGGTTTGCGCAATGGGACGCGATGGGTATGCCGTGGACGGTCTGACGCGGGATACCTTTGGCGTTCGTTACGGCGTCCCGTCGGGGCTGCTGGTATCGGTCGTTGTGCGGGGAGCGAACCCCGCCGCCATTCGCGTCACGCTGGAATCGGCGGAGCTGTACAATACCTATCGTGACGTAGAATTCCTGGTTGCGTATACCGGGATTCCGACGCTTGCGGGACGGCGGTATTTTTCAGCGCTGGCGCAAAACGGGGCGGCGCGCGTTTTTTGGCGCGGCGGCGGAGAAGACAGCGTACAAAGCGCAATCGAGGAAGCGCACGGCAGCATGCTGCTGCTGATCGACGCGGGAATTGCCTTTGCCTGCTATGACGGAATCGAGCGGATGGTGGAGCTGTGCCGGTGGCAAGGCAACGGCGTCGTGGGCGGCAAGCTGATTACGCGTGAAAAGCAGATTGTGCAGGCGGGGCTGGCGCTGGGTATCTCCACGCTGCCGGTCAGCCTGTATACGGGCGTGCAGGAAAGCTTTGCCGATCCGGTGCAAAACCACTGCTGCCATTGCATCCGAAACGTATCCGCCGCAAGCCGCGTGCTTCTGGTGGAAAGGGGGCTGTTTTTTGAAACAGGCGGCTTTGACAAGAGTGTTCCCGTATGCGCGCGGGACGCGGCGTTTTGTACGGTCGTCGGGCGGCGACGGTACAATGTGTACACGCCGTATGCGCGCTTTTTTGCGGCGCCCTGCGAAAAACCGGAGCTGACGCAGGCAGAAAAGAAGCGGGTAGACGATGTGTTTCGACCGTTTCGGATGCACGGCGATCCCATGCTCTGCCAGGATCCCTCCGTGATTGCGGCCTATCTGCGACAGGCAGAGAAGAATCATAGCAGCTAATCATGCGCGATCAGATTCGTTTTGTTTTCACTCGAGCATATCCGTTAAAAGCAGTTTTTGAGCATTACAATTTATGGAAGAACAGGGCGCTTGTGAACGCAAACCCGCATACAGGCGGGAATACGCAAACAGACCGCTTTTCTGCCATGGAAAACTGTGGTATACTGCAAGTGTAAAAGTGAAACGGAGGGATACCGATGAAACTGCTGTTTGTGATCGTGCAGGACGACGATAAAAGAGCGCTGACACGCGCGTTGATCGAGCATGAGATCAGTGTGACGCACATTGCCAGCACCGGCGGCTTTTTGCGGGGCGGCAATACGACCCTGATGATCGGCGTCGAAGAAGACCGGCTGCAAGGGGCGCTGGACATCATCAAAGCAAAGTCCAGCAAGCGCCAGGTGGTCACAGTTCCCGCGAGCGGGATTCCGCATAATGTGGACAGCGTTGCCATGCCCATGACCGTAACGGTGGGCGGCGCGACCGTATTTGTACTTGATGCGGAGGGCTTTTACAAATTTTAGTGGGAACGTGAATCCATGGAACAAACGAAACCCATTCGTGCGCCGCTGTTTGACCGCCGCGCACTGTTTGCTTTAATCCTTCCGCTCGTCGTCGAGCAATTTCTTGCGATGCTCGTCGGCATGGCGGATACCGTGATGCTGACCTCGGTTGGCGAAGCGGCGGTGTCCGGCGTTGCGCTGGTCGATACCGTCAATACGCTGATGATCCAGATTCTCGCAGCACTGACTGCGGGCGGCGCCGTGGTCGCCGCACAGTATATCGGGCGCGGAGACCGCGAAAACGCGAGCCGGGCCGGAAAGCAGCTGTTGTATCTTGCGGTGTTCAGCTGCACCGTAATTACAGCCGCGGTTCTTGCCGCCAACCGGTCGCTGCTGCATTTGATATTCGGCAGCATCGATCCGGAGGTTCTGGGGCACGCTTCGGTATATCTCCTGCTGACGGCGTTGTCGTTTCCGTTTCTCGCGGCGTATAATTCCTGCGCGGCTTTGTTTCGCGCAATGGGAAACAGCCGCGTTTCTATGCTTGCGTCACTTTTGATGAACGTAATCAATATCGGCGGAAACGCAATCCTGATCTATGGCTTTGGGCTGGGAACGGCGGGCGCGGGCGTCGCGACGCTGGTATCGCGCGCGGTTTCCGCCGTTTTGATGCTTCTGCTGATTCGCAATAGAACCAATCCCATCTATTTGCGCGATCTGCGCCATGTGCGTTTTTCGGGCGCGATGGTGAAGAACATCCTGCGCATCGGTATTCCCAGCGGGGTTGAGAACGGACTGTTTCAGGCGGGCAAGCTGATTTTGCAGTCGCTGATTGCGGGGCTCGGCACGGCGGCAATTGCTGCAAACGCCATTTCGGACACCGTCGCGCGTTTGGAGCTTGTGCCGGGGTCGGCGATGAATCTCTCTATGATTACCGTAGTCGGACAGTGTATGGGCGCCGGCGAGCAGCAGCAGGCAAAAAAGTACACCGGCAAATTATTGCTGTTTGCATCGGTGGGCATGTTTTTGAGCTGTTTCCCCATATTGCTGTTTGGCACGCAGGTTGCGGGCTGGTTTCATTTGAGCGAGGAGGCAACAGCGACGGTGGTCAAGATCTTGCCGGTTACTTCCATCATGCAGATTTTGATCTGGCCGCTGTCGTTCACCTTCCCCAACGCGCTGCGCGCCGCGGGCGATGCAAAATTCACCATGGTCATTTCAATGATCTCCATGTGGGTGCTGCGTATTGGTCTGGGATATGTATTTGTGACGCAGTTTCATCTGGGCGTGCCGGGCGTCTGGTACGCGATGTACTGCGACTGGGCATTTCGCGCACTGTGCTTTACGCTCCGCTTTTTGAGCGGTAAATGGAGTAAAAAACGAGTCATTGCATAACGGAAATCAAAAAGCCATGTCCGAAAAAGGCATGGCTTTTTTGCTATGGATGAGGTTATTCGGCTTGCTCTGCCGCGTTCAGCACATGCTCGAGCAGCACCGAGGTGGTGACGGCCCCGACGCCACCGGGAACGGGCGTGATCGCGGAAACGACGGGGGATACCGAATCAAACGCGACGTCGCCGGTCATTTCGCCGGTGGGGGTAAAGTTGACGCCAACGTCCAGTACGATCTGGCCGGGGCGGACAAAGCTTTCCGTAACCATCCGTGCTCGACCTGCCGCGGCGATCAAAATGTCGGCGCTTTGACACAGCGCAGCAAGGTTTTCTGTTTTGGAGTGACAGACGGTGACGGTCGCGTTGCGCGCTAAAAGCAGCATGGCAAGGGGCTTGCCGACCACCATGCTCCTGCCGATGACAACGACATGCTTGCCCGCGCAATCGATCCCGTAATGATCCAGCATCGTCAGGCACGCCTCTGCTGTACAGGGCGAAAACACCGTGCTGTCGCCGAGAAAAAGACCGGAAAGCGACGCGTCGGTCACGCCGTCGGCGTCTTTTTTCAGGGTGAGCGCATTGCGCACGCGTTTATTGTCGATGTGCTCCGGCAGAGGCTGCAACAACAGCAGCCCGTGAACGGCCGGGTCGGCATTGCACGCGGCAATGGCAAAAAGCACCGCTTCGGTATCGGCGTTTTCCGGCAGCAGATACTTTTTTACGGCGATTCCGAGCGCAGCGGCCTTCTTTTCCACGCCGCGCTCATAGGAGAGGTCGTCCGACCGGCTGCCGACGCGCAGAATGCCAAGACAGGGAATAACGCCGCGCGCTTCCAATTGCGCCACGCGCAAAAGCTGTTGCTGCTGCATCGATGCGGCGACCTCGCGGCCGCTCAAAATCTGTGCCATGATCGGACTCCTTTACAGGTAACGGTTTTGTACGGCAAGGAAGATGTCGTCCGCGTGCACAAGGTAGTCGGAAAGCAGCGCCTGCGCCTCGCGGTTGATCGCGGCGGCCGCAGATCGATCCTGCATGGACTTTGTGTTGATAAACACGTTGAGGCTGGCGCTTTGGAGCGCGGCTTTGCACAAAATTGCCCCGCAGCCGGCGTCGCTCAGCGCCATCGGCGAGCCGTTTTCCGCAAAGACGGCGATTAAATCAATGCTTTTGCACAGCTGTCGCATCAATTCGAGCGGAACGGCGGCGGCGGCAACAAGACCTGCTTCAATTGCGGTCTGTCGCGTTTTTTGCGCGGCTTTTGTGTCCTTTGGCAGACGGTACGCTTCCATCAGCGGCAAAAAAGCGGCGGCGTCCCGATCCATCAGGGACAGGAGCGACGCTTGCAATGCGACAGCTTGCTCCATCGCGTTAGAAAGCTTTTCTTCTACCGCGGCATATTTTGGCTTTCCGACGGTCAACGCGCCCACCATGCGGCCAAGCGCCGTGCCGATGGCGCCAACGAGCGCGCTTGCGCCGCCGCCGCCCGGTACGGGGTCGCTGCCGGAGAGCGCCGCGACAAAATCACGGCAGGAAGTATCGCAAAATTCCATAGCTTACCTCTTAGAACAGACCCGTGATCTGTCCGCTTTCGTTTACGTCAATCCGCTCCGCGGCGGGGGATTTGGGCAGTCCCGGCATGGTCATAATGTCGCCGGTCAGCGCGACGATAAAGCCCGCGCCGGCAGAAACACGAAGGCTTCGCACCGTGACGGTGAAATCCCGCGGCGCGCCGAGCAGCGCCGGATCGTCGGAAAAGCTGTACTGGGTCTTTGCCATGCAAACGGGCAAATCGCCGTAGCCTAAGGATGTGAGCGTTGATGCCTGCTTTTGCGCAGCCGGGGTCAAGATCACATCGCTGCCACGGTAGATTTTTTGCACGATCTGCCGAATCTTTTCTTCAATGGGCAGCAAAAGCGCGTAGCCCGGACAAAACGCGTTCGGCTGTTCGCAAAGGCGAACGACCTCCTCGGCAAGCGCAAGACCGCCTTCGCCGCCCTTTGCCCAAACCTCCGAAAGCGCCACATGGACGCCTTGCTCCCGGCAGGCGCTTTCCAGCAGCGCAAGCTCCTGCTCCGTGTCATCCGGGAAGCGGTTGACCGCGACGACGCAGGGGAGTGAAAACACGTTTTTGATGTTGTCCACATGCTGCAACAGATTGCACAACCCGGCTTTGAGCGCGGGGAGATTTTCTTTTGCAAGCTCGGTTTTGGCAAGACCTCCGTGATGCTTGAGCGCACGGACGGTTGCCACGATGACGACCGCGTCGGGATGGAGATTTCCCATGCGGCATTTGATGTCGAGAAATTTCTCCGCGCCGAGATCCGCGCCGAAGCCGGCCTCCGTGACGGTATAGTCGGCAAGCTGCATCGCCATGCGCGTTGCGATCATGGAGTTGCAGCCGTGCGCGATGTTTGCAAACGGGCCGCCGTGAATGAAGGCAGGCGTATGCTCGAGCGTCTGCACAAGGTTTGGCATCAAGGCGTCCTTGAGCAGCGCTGTCATGGCGCCCGCGCCGTGCAGATCGTCGGCGGTGACGGGCTTTTGATCGTAGGTATAGCCCACGATCATGCGACCGAGCCGCGTTTTGAGGTCTTTGATATCCGAGGCAAGGCACAGCACCGCCATGACCTCCGAGGCGACGGTGATGTCGTAGCCGTCTTCACGCGGGACACCGTTGACGCGTCCGCCGACACCGTCAATCACGTTGCGAAGCTGGCGGTCGTTCATATCGACGCATCTGCGCCACGTGATCCGGCGTGGATCGATGGAGAGCGCGTTGCCCTGATAGATGTGGTTATCGAGCATGGCGGCAAGGAGATTGTTTGCCGCGCCGATGGCGTGAAAGTCTCCCGTAAAATGCAGGTTAATATCCTCCATGGGGACAACCTGCGCATAGCCGCCGCCCGCCGCGCCGCCCTTGACGCCAAAGACCGGCCCTAAGGAAGGCTCGCGCAGCGCGACGATGGTATTCTTTCCGAGTTTTTTCAGCGCGTCGGCAAGACCCACGGTCGTGGTCGTTTTGCCTTCGCCCGCGGGCGTTGGGGAGATTGCGGTCACGAGGATCAGCTTGCCGGGCTTTTGCGCCTTTTTGTCCAGCAGATCCAAATGCACCTTGGCCTTGTAGCGGCCGTAGGGCTCCAAATCGTCCCCGCTGATCCCGATGGACGAAGCGACGTCCAAAATGGGCAGCAGGGGGGTCGATTGTGCGATTTCGATGTCTGTTTTTTGTGCCATGGGTATTACCTCCGTTTGGTTGAATGCTTTGCAAAATAAGCGCGAATATCGCCCTGCATATAGAGCGTGCCGACGGCGACGACAAGACCGCCCGTTCCCGCAAGCCGCATGGCAAGCCGGATGCCTGAGCGGATGCTCATTTTTGCGGTAGCGTGTACGCCGCGCTGACGAAGCTTGTTTGCAAGCTTTGTGGGCGACATGGCGCGCGGATTGTCGGGGCGAACCGTCACAAAGCGGTCGGAGAGCGGCGTGAGAAGATCCAATATCCCGTCAACGTCCTTATCCGCCATCACGCCCATCAAAAAGACCGGCTTTTGACCGGGGAAGCACGTTTGTATGCTCTCTGCGGTCACGGCAACGCCTGCCGAATTGTGCCCGCCGTCGGTGACAAACACGGGGTCTGCTGCCCGCAGCAGTTCAAACCGTCCGTGCCAGACGGTCTCAGCCAGTCCGTCAAATACCGCGCTGTCCCCGATATTCCAGCCGACGGTGCGCAGAGCTTCCACCGCGGTCAAGGCAACGGCGGCGTTTTTTAGCTGATAGCTGCCGGTCAGCGGACAAAACAGGCTCTGCCACGAACCAAAGGAAAACTGAATGCCCGCGACGGAAACGCTGGCGTCGGTGATGCGGGAAAAGTCTGCAACATGGAGCGGACAGTCGAGCCTTTGCGCGGTTTCGGCAATCACGGCGTCCGCTTCCGGCATTTGCCCATAGCTGACCACCTGACAGCCGTGCTTGATGATGCCCGCCTTTTGGGTGGCGATCTTTGCGAGCGTATCGCCAAGCTCCCGCGTGTGATCCAGCCCGATATGGGTGAGTATTGCCACTTCCGGCGCGGGGATGACGTTGGTTGCGTCGTTTTTTCCGCCCATGCCGGTTTCCAGCGCGACAATATCGCAGCGACTGGAGGCAAAATAGCACAACGCGGCGGCTGTGACAACTTCAAACTCGGTCGGCAGATCCTCCATGGCCTCGGCGATGGGTCTGACGAGCGCAAGCTGGGCGGCCGCTGCCTTGCTGTCGATGGGCGTGCCGTTGATCTGGATGCGTTCGCGGAAACCGTCGATGGCGGGGGAGGTGTATAGCCCCGTTTTATAGCCTGAAGCACGCAGGATGGAAGCGAGCATGGCGGCGGTGGAGCCCTTGCCGTTTGTGCCGGCGATGTGGACAAAGCTTAGCTCCTGCTCGGGGTGTCCGAGCTCTTTGAGCAGGGTTTCCATGCGCGAAAGACCGGGCTTTGAGCCGCGCTTTTGCAGCTTGGCAAGATAGTGCATCGCGCCTTTGTCCGCTATGGCAAGGGAGCGCTGCGGCAGACGGGTATTGCACTGGCAAAACAGCCGCTTGTCCAGCGTGAATACGATCACCGTATCGAGTACCATCATGATGAGGTTTGCGGGCAGCCGCGCAACAAGCAAGGCGGCAAAGCCCTTTCCCACCATCATCGACAGCGCAAAGCTTGTCCACAGCACCGAACCCGCGACCTCTGCAAGAATCACCGCCAGCGCGCACTTTAGCAGCGTCGGACGCGAGGTCGCGCGCCCGATCAGACCCGCTGTAACACCTATGAGGATGGGGCCTGCCGTAATGGGCGGATACAGCCCAAGCCCCGAGAAGACGGCGGCCCCCAGAATATCGGCAACGCCGCCGACAAGCCCGCCGGCAACGGGCCCGAGCCAAAGCCCGGCGAGCAGGATCGGCACGCTGCCAAAGCTGATGCGCAGCGTTTCATTGAGATAAAAGCCGAGAAACCGTGACAGGACGATGGAGACGGCGGTCAGCACGCCCATCAGCACCAGTGTTTTTACAGATCGATTTCGCATGTACAATTTCCTCCTTCCGTTTCTGCGACAAAAGAAGACAATGTACATTGCTCCTGTTGCAGTAGCGGACGCGGCATGGTATCGCGCGCGTTGGCGCTTCGTGCAGAGGCGACTTCCCATCCTTCTGCCACTTAACGCACCATGCCTACTCTACTTTCTTTTTTTTTACCGTCGGAACGGGTCAAACGCTTTTTGCGACTCCCACAAGATCCAGAATATCCGTCACGTCCCGATTGCGGTTCATGGTATATAGATGCAGCCCATCGACGCCCAATGCCTGGTAGCTTCGGATCAATTCCGCCGTGTATTCCTTCCCGGCGGCTAAAAACGAATCGCCGTCATTGCCCCAGCGATCGATCAGCGTTTGCAGCGGCGCGGGAACGCAGCAGCCGTTGCCGGAGGTCATGCGCAGGACGGATTCTGCCGAGAATACCGGCATGACGCCCACGAGAATGGGCACGGTGACGCCCATAGCGCGCGCTTTTTCGCGAAAGTGCAAAAATTGTTCCGGCGCATAGCACAGCTGGCTGATGAAATAGGAGGCGCCGCTTTGCTGCTTGGACAATAGAAACCGGATGTCCGCTTCGAGCGACGGCGCGTCGGCGTGCTTTTCGGGATAGCAGGCGCCGCCGAGGCAGACGGACGGGTCACGCTCGGTCAAAAACCGGATCAGCTCGTCGGCATGGCAGAAATCACCGTTGATCTTTGCCTGTCCCGGCGGAAAATCCCCGCGCAGGATGAGCAGGTTTTTGATGTCCATTTGGCGGTAGTCTGCCAGCGCGGAAAGAATAGCCTCCGTCCTGCTGCCAACGCACGTAAAATGCGCGACCGCTTCAAAGCCGGAATCCTTGATCGAGCGGCAGATCGCAAGGCTGCGCTTGCGGTTTGTTCCGCCTGCGCCATAGGTGCAGCTGATAAAATCCGGAGCGTAAGCGTAAAGGGCGCGAAGCGTGTCAAACAGCGGCGCAAGGGGATCGGCGGGCTTGGGCGGA
Organism: uncultured Oscillospiraceae bacterium; assembly: GCA_964636685.1. Lineage (GTDB taxonomy): Bacteria > Bacillota > Clostridia > Christensenellales > CAG-138 > CAZWUK01. The sequence continues at coordinate 12,243 of CAZWUK010000002.1, read as the reverse complement.
AACACCTCAAAGGAAAGCGTCGGACGCGCGGCAAAAAGCGCCGTCAGCTTCATAAGCGCCTCCCGAAAATATTGCTGCCGGTTGTGGAACGGGGGAAGGGCAGATGCTCGATGAACAGATCCTGAAACGCGGGATGTCCGGATAATTCAACATATTCTGTGGCGGCGGCAAGCTTTCCGGCGTTTTCCCAGAGCGAACGGTCGCACAGCACAAGCCGCGCACCGAGCCCCGCGGCGTTGCCGACGACCTTGACTTTGCTTTGCAGCTCCCGCGGCAACAGCCCGATTGCGCAGGCGGCGGCAGGGTTGAGGTAGTTGCCGAACGCTCCCGCGATGTACACATGCCAGATCTGATGGATGGTAATATCCATGGTTTGCATCAAAAGCGCAATGCCGGAAGCAATCGCGGATTTTGCCAATTGCAGCTCCCGAATGTCGCGCTGGGTGACGAATACGGGGTGCCGCCCGTTCACGTCCGATTTTTTTGTCAGATAGAATGCTGGATGCCCGTCCACGGACGAAACGCGCTGCACGTTGGCGATAGCAATGGGCGAGAGCATTTCCTCCATGCGCAGCATCCGACCGCTGTAATCCAGCATTCCGGCCGAGAGCAGGGCGGAGGCGGCGTCTACAAGCCCGGAGCCGCAGATTCCCACGGCGGGTTTGTCGTCGATGGTGGAGTAGACGAGGCGTCCGTTGTCAAACTGCATGTGATCGACAGCGCCGGCGCTCCCACGCATGCCGCAGCGGATATGCGCGCCCTCAAAAGCGGGGCCTGCGGCAGCAGAGCAGGCAAGTATACGGTTCTTTGTGGCGAGGACGATCTCGCCGTTGGTGCCGATGTCGATCAAAAGCGTTGGGTCGCCGATGGAAAGAAAGCCGGTGGACAGCATTCCCGCGACGGTGTCGCCGCCCACAAAAGCGCCGATGCTCGGAAACACAAGAACCTTGCCGCGCGGATCAACGGCAAGTCCGGAGACGGCCGCGTCCAATAGCACAGGTTCGAGCGTATGCGGCGCATATGGCGGCGTTGCGAGCGAAGAAACGGGAAAATCCAGGAAAAGGTGCTGCATGCAGGTGTTGCCGGCAACAGAGGACAACAGAATGCTTCTCGACGGCATACCGGCTTCGGCGCATACGGTTTCGAGCAGGCTGTTCATGGAATACAGGATAGCCTTTCGCAGAGGCGCGTTCCCGTAGCGCATCGCGCCGCCGACACGGTGCAGCACATCCGCGCCGAAAATGGATTGCGGATTCTTCTGGCTGGCGCAGGCAAGCTGCTTTCCCGTCTGCCCGTCCAGAAGATAGCACACGACGGACGTCGTCCCGATGTCAAAGGCCGCCATCAAAAAATGCGTATCCGGCGTAAACCCAAGCATTTCAATCGGCGGATCAAAATTCAGCGGCGAAAAGGGTACGTCGTCCGCCGCTTCTGTGTAGCGCTCCGGCGCTGCGAGGAGAGCGACCTCCATGTCGCCTGTGACGATCGTTTTGCAGGCCTTTTGCAGCCCGACCTCACCGCCGGAGAGAAGATTGACCATACATTTTCCACAGGCGCCGTCGCCGCCGCAGGGTGCGTCAAAGGGCAGCTCGGCGAGGCGAATGGCGTCCAGCACGGTGGCTCCTTCGTCTACCAGCGCACGGCGATTGGAGGGATAAAAGGTAACATGACAGCGATTCATAGGCGATCCACCAGCTCCTTTGCTGTTTTTGCGGCGACCGCCGCGTCCGGCGTGTAAACGTCCGCACCGATTCTTTTTGCAAAGTCGAAAGAAACGGGCGCGCCGCCTACGAAGACGGAAAAACGGTTTTTACAGGGCAGGCGCTTCAACGCTTCTACCGTAGCCTGCATGGCGGGCAGCGAGGTTGTGATGAGGGCCGATAGCGCGACGATGCGGACGCTCTCCGCCTGCGCGGCGGCACAAAAAGCCTCCGGCGATACGTCCACGCCAAGATCGAGCACGTCAAAGCCGGCGCTTTCGAGCATCGTTGCCACGAGGTTTTTGCCGATGTCGTGCAGATCTCCGGCAACCGTGCCGATGACTACCGTACCGCGCTGCTTTTTGTCTTTGTCCGCAAGCAGCGGCTGCAATACGGCGACGCCGCTTTTCATGGCGCGCGCGGCGAGCATCAGCTCCGGCACAAAGGCGTCGCCTGCAGAGAAGCGCTCGCCCAGACGGTTCATCGCGCATACCATACCGTCGGAGAGCACCGCGGCGGCAGGAATGCCGGCGTCGAGCGCCTGCTGCACAAGGGCAGATATCCCCGCCGCATTGCCGTGCTCGACGGCGGTAAACACCGCTTGCAGCGCCATGTCGTCGGCAGCTTTTTTTGCCTGTGCGGGCGCGGCTTTTGTATCGCCCATCGCTGCGATATAGGCAAGACAGCTTTCATCTTTTCCGATGAGCGCCTCTGTGGCAGACAACAGACCCATCAGCGCGTCGTCGGTCGGGTCGAGTATCGCGCTGTCCATACCGGCTTGCAGCGCCAGCACCAAAAATGCGCCGTTGAGATATTTTCTTGCGGGCAAACCGAAGGAAATGTTGGATAGTCCGCTGGTGATATGCGCATCGGGACATTCCGCGCGGATCACGCGGCAGCAGGTCAAAAAGGTTTCCAGCGTATCCGGGCAGGTGGAGCGCGTGACGACCAGCGGGTCAAAGAACAGCTGCTCGGCAGCAACGCCCGCTTTTTCGGCACGCTCCAACAGAGAACGGAAAATATTCAGCCGCGCTTCGGCGGTTTTTGGAATGCCGGCATCGTCCAGCAGCAGCGCGATGAGCTTCCACTCCGTACCGGCAACGGCAGGAAACAGCAGTTCCGCTTTGTTCCCGCACAGGGAAACGGAGTTGATGATGCCCGGACGCTTACAATACGGCAGCACGGACAGGATCGCTTCTGGATTGGGGCTGTCGATGCACAGTGGGATGTCGGTGACGCTTTGCGCAAGCTCGATCATCCAGCGCAGCACGGAAACCTCCCCGTCCGGCGCAACGGCGGCGCACAAATCGATGTATTGCGCGCCTGCGTCAGCCTGCGCTTTGACGCGTCGCAGGATTTCGTCGCCGTCATGGGAGCGGATAGCTTCGCCAACCTTGGCGATTGCGCCGTTGCACTTTTCTCCGATCAGCAGCAAGCCGCAGGCCCCCTTTTCAGCAAAATATATATAATTAGTATAGCATACCTATCGGACGGGTTACAATACAAAACCCGCAAAAGCAAAGAGCACGTGCCGTAACACGCGCTCTGAAAAGCCGGTATTGATTATGCCATTTCCTGTATGATGGCGAGCATCTCGTCCCAATGCGCCTCCATGTCGGCAACCAGCTTGAATTGCGTCCGACACCGGTCGAGGTTTTGGTTTTCCCGATGGATCTTAAAGTAGGTATCCCCGTTGATGTGATCGGTCAAAAAGCGCATACCGCATTCGAGCGTCATCAGCTTTGCGCCAAGCGGCAGCGTTTCGATCTCCACCTTCGTCAGCTTACTGCCGGCACAGGCAAGAAAGCCCTTGACATAAGCACGGTACATGTCAAGCGAGAAATGGCACAGGGAAAGATCCCGCTCATCCTCGGCGGCGGTGTTTGCGCCAAACCGTACCGCGTCGCCAAAGTCGTAGGCGGCAAGCCCCGGCATGACGGTGTCCAGATCGATCACGCACACGCCGTCGCCGGTCACGCTGTCAAAGAGCACATTGTTGAGCTTGGTATCGTTGTGGGTAACGCGCGTTGGCAAAATACCGGACGCCTGCAATGTGACAAGCTTTGGAATATCCTCCCGGCGCGCCACAACAAAATCGATCTCCGGCTGCACGGCAGACACACGATCCAGCGGGTCGCGCGAGATGGCGCTTTCCAGCTGTGCAAGCCGTGCGGGGGTGTTGTGAAAATCCCGTATGGTTTCGTGCAGAGTTGTCGCGGGATAATCCGCAAGCAGCATGAAAAAGTCCCCGAAAGCGCGCGCGGACTGTTCAAACAGCAGCGTCGTATCCGGAAAATCATAGCAGACCGCGTCCTTGACGCAATCGAACATTCGCCACAAATCGCCGCCGGCATCGATATAATACGGTTCTCCGCTGCGGGCGGGGATGATTCGGCGGATGATGCGCCGCTTTCCGTCGGTGAGCGTGGGGACAAAGCTGCTGAGATAATCGGTGATCCCAACGATGTTTTCCATCACTTCTACGGGGCGGGTAAAGACGGTCTGGTTGATGCGCTGTAAAATATAGTGTTTTTCGATGCCCTTTATCTCCGTAACAAACAAGAAGGTATCGTTGATGTGACCGTTGCCAAAGCTTTCCAGAGAGCGCGGCGTTCCTTGAAACAGGAACCATTGCGCGATCTCGAGCTGATGCGTATGGATTGTTTCCATAAAGCCTCCCTTTGGTTTTTCCAATTCGCATATTACAGGAAACCCGGTCAAAAAGCAACCGATTCAGTCATTTCATGAAGAAATGTACACATTTTCTCATGAAAACGACAACGAAGGACACGGAGACCGTGCATAAAAAACTCCACCGCGCGATACGGTGGAGCCGAAAGACCTTCCTTACAGTGAGATGCTCTGTGCCGCTGCCGCGCCTGAAAGATCGGGCAGTCCAGAAAGAAATGCCTCGACCTGCTGTGGCGCGCGGCCGATAAAAGCCTCCGGCACAAGCAGCGCGTCAATCGTTTCCGCATCGAGCGGAAAATCGGGGTCGTCCTTGAGCCGATCGATCAGATCGCACGCAAGCCCTTCCTTCATGCGGGCGGTCGCCGCCATGGAATGCACCCGGATGATCTCGTGCAGCTTTTGACGGTCGCCGCCTGCCTTAACGGCTTCCATGAGCAGATTTTCCGTTGCCATAAACGGCAGAAACTCGTTTAGATTCTTTGTGATGATCTTTTCGTTGACGACCAAGCCGTCCGCGACGTTTTGCATGAGCCGCAGGATTGCGTCCGTTGCAAGGAATGCTTCCGGCAGTGCAATGCGGCGGTTGGCGGAATCGTCGAGCGTCCGTTCCATCCATTGGACGGAGGCGGTCATGGGTGCGTTCTGCGCATCCGCCATCACATAGCGCGCCAGTGAACAGATGCGTTCGCTCCGCATGGGGTTGCGCTTGTACGCCATGGCAGAGGAGCCGACCTGCGTCTTTTCAAACGGTTCCTCGATCTCGCGCATGTGCTGGAGAATGCGGATATCGTTGGCAAAGCGGTACGCGCTCTGGGCAATGCCGGAAAGCGCGCAGAGAATGCGGCTGTCGAGCTTTCTCGGGTAGGTCTGTCCGCATACGGCGTACAGCGCGTCAAACCCGAAGGCTGCGGCGATGCGGCGGTTCATCTCGTCGATCTTTTCCCCGTCGCCGCCAAATAGTTCGAGAAAGCTTGCCTCCGTTCCCGTGGTGCCGCGGCAGCCGAGAAACGGCATGGTGGCAAGCAGATGGTCGATCTCGGCAAGGTCGCTCACAAGATCCTGCATCCACAGCGTCGCGCGTTTTCCCACCGTCACGGGCTGTGCGGGCTGCAAGTGCGTGTAGCCCAGCGTCGGCAGGGCTTTGTAGCGACTTGCAAAATCAGAAAGCAGCCGCAGCGCACCCAGCAGCTCACCGCGCAAAAAACGCAGCGCATCCCGGTATACGATCAAATCCGCGTTGTCCGTCACATAGCAGCTGGTTGCGCCAAGATGAATAATTCCGGCGGCTTCGGGAGCGACAAGCCCATAGGCGTGGATGTGCGCCATCACGTCGTGGCGGATCTCCTTTTCCTTGGCGGAGATCACGTCAAAATCGATGTCGGTCAGGTGTTTACGCAGCGCATCGACCTGCGCGGATGATACCGGAAGCCCCAGCTCGTGCTCAGTGCGCGCCAAGGCAAGCCAGAGCCTGCGCCATGTGACGGCGCGGGTCTGCTGGGAAAAAAGACGCAGCATTTCGTCCGAAGCATACCGCGATGACAGCGGACTTTCATAGGTGTCGTGCGCCTGGCTCATCGATAGATGATCTCCTCGCGGTTCGGCCCGACGGAAACGTAGCTGATCGGGCAGCCGATGATCTTTTCAATATAGAGCACATAGTCCTGTGCTGCCTTGGGAAGCTCGTCAAAGTTTCGAATATGGCTGATCTCCTCCTGCCAGCCGGGCAGATATTCCACGACCGGCGTTGCGTCCTTTTGCAGCGGCGTGAAGGGGAAGAGCGTGGTTTGTTTTCCGTCGATCTCATAGGCGGTGCAGACCGGAATGCGCTCCATGTAGCTCAGGGTATCGAGTTTTGTCAGCGCCACGCAGGTTGCGCCCTGCGCCTTGAGACCGTAGATCGTGGCGACCGTGTCAAACGGGCCGACGCGGCGGGGACGACCTGTGGCGGCGCCGTATTCGTGACCGGCTTCGCGCAGCTTGTCGGCTTCTTCGCCAAACCATTCCGCCACGAACGGGCCTTCGCCCACGCAGGTGGAATACGCTTTGACAATGCCGATGGTCTTGTCTAAGCGAACATCCGGCACACCCGCGCCAATGGGGGCGTATGCCGCAAGCGGCGAGGAGGACGAGGTGTAGGGGTAGATGCCGAAATCGATGTCCCGCAATGCGCCAAGCTGCGCTTCAAAGAGAATGTTCTTGCCTTCCTTGTTGGCGTTGCGTAAAAACTCGCCCGCGTCGCAGATGTGAGCCTTGAGCTGACCGCCAAACTTCGTTGCCCACGCCAGCATCTCGTCATAATCAAAGGGCTTTGCGCCGTATACGCCGGTGATGGTGAGGTTTTTCCAATCGAGGACGCTCTTTAAATGCTCCGCCAGATACGCCGGCAGCAGCAGTTCGCCCATCATGATGCCCTTTTTCTGATATTTATCCGAGTATACCGGGGCGATGCCGCGGCGCGTCGAGCCGTATTTTGCGTCTCTTAGACGGGCCTCCTCCAGCTCGTCCTGCGCCTTGTGGAATGGGAACACCATGATGGCACGGTCGGAGATCTTAAAATTTTCCGGCGTGATGGAAATGCCGGCTTCACGCAGACGGGTGATCTCGCCCAAAAGATGCTCCACATCGATCACCGTGCCGTTTCCCAGCACGTTGACGACGTTTGAACGGAATACGCCCGACGGGATCAGATTCAATGCAAATTTTCCATATTGGTTGACGACGGTATGACCCGCGTTGTTGCCGCCCTGATACCGGACGACGACGTCGTAATCCTCCGCGATCAGGTCTACCATGCGGCCCTTTCCCTCATCGCCCCAATTGACGCCTACAATAGCACAAGTTGACATATTGCTTTTCTCCTCTCGTGTTTTAGATGTTTTTTTGTTCAGTCCTGATAGACTTCCGGCTTGAGCACGCCGATATACGGCAGATTGCGATAGTGGTCGGCATAGTCAAGACCGTAGCCTACCACGAATTCATCGGGGATGATGAAGCCGCAGTAGTTGATGTCCACGTTGCATTGCCGGCGGTCGGCCTTGTCCAAAAGACACACGGTCTTGATGGAGCGCGGCTTTCTTGACGCAAACAGATCCACAAGGTATTTGAGCGTCAGACCGGAGTCGATGATATCCTCTACAATGATGACGTCGCGATCGGTGATATTCTTGCCGAGATCCTTGATGATGCGGACGACGCCGCTGGACTGCGCACCCGCGCCATAGCTGGAAACAGCGATAAAGTCCATGAATACATGGCAGTTCATTGCGCGGCAGAGGTCGATATAGAAGAAGGAGGCGCCCTTCAGAATACAGACGATGATGGGATCCTTGCCGGCGTATTCACGCGTCAGCTCTGCGGCAAGCTCCTCCACACGCGCTTTGATCTGTTCCTCAGTATACAAAACGGAGGCGATGTCATTGGTTGCATTTGTGATTTTCATTTGGTGCTCCTCCAATTAGAATTCCAAATTGAATTATAGCATATTCTGCCCGAAAAGAGCATTGTATCAACGAATTTTGCCAAAAGCAAAACGACGAAAAAGAGCGTCGCCAAGCTTGGAGGACGCATTTTCAAGTCAGCACGAAAAATGCCGAAATCCGGGCAACAAACCTACGGCGTGTGAAATTTGCATTTCATGGGGAAAGGTGATAAAATTACAAATTCCAAAGAGTTGGATCTAAAAAACAATGGGGGGAAAATTCGAATGAAAAGGATCTGGATCGCAATTGCATTGCTGCTGACGCTGCTGCTGTGCTTTGGCTGCAACGCTTCGACGGGAACGGAGATCACAGGCGGCAGCACGGAAGCCCCGGCAGATATTTCCGACGCTACGGAAGAACCCGACGCTACCGAAGAACCCGACGTTACGGATGCGCCTGCGGACGCCGAAGGCCTGCTGACGACCGACGCTTACGCGATTCTCCTGCCGGAGGGCTGGACGGAGTATGAAACAGGCGACGATACCTATCGGCTGTTTGCGCCTGCGACCTATCCGGACGACGCCTCCAACATCACGGTTGCGGTGGCGGCGCCGGACAGCTCCTTCTCTTTATATAACGAGGCGCTGCTTTTGGGGACGATCAAGCAGCAGTTTGCTGCGCAGTTCCCGGATTATGAAGTCACCGTGGACAGCCAAAGCTACCAGAAAACGACGATAGACGGCAGCGAAGCCATCGACTGGTTCTATCGGGTTTCGCTTGCAGGCATTGATATGACGCAGCATCTGATTATCGTCAATGGGCCGGCACACCTGTATACCTTCACCATGACGCAGTCCACCGGCGCGGACTTTACCGAAGCGTTTGCCGCATCGATCGCGTCCATTGATATTTTTTAAGGGATAACAGGCAGCCTGCATTCGATTTCTCGCCGACGAAATACCGAAACAGGATCGCGCGGGTGCATGCAGATAACCCGCGTTATATGGATATTGTCAAAAAGAAAAGCCTCCTGTCGCTCTCCGTTGTGCGGCAGGAGGCTTTTGTAGACTGAACCCGCCGGTCATTGCAAAAAGATGGATTTGCGGTCGCGGCGCAATTCCCGCGATCGAACGGTAATGAGCAGCTCCTCCAACGAAGAAACCAATGCCGCAAGACACAGCAGGATCCCTGCGCCGGTTGTCCCGCAAACGATGTGCAGCAGCGGAAACGCAAAAACAAGCGCGCCGGTAGCCTTGTTGGCATAGGTGTGTAACGATGGCAACGTTTTAAACTTGCACAGCCCGATGAGATAGCTTGCGATTCGGATTGCGGCAGTGCCGGCGGCTGCAACCCACATCCAGGTGGAAAAATGCAGCGTGGTGATTGCAAAAACGAGAATTGCCGCAGCAAACGCCATGTCTGCGATACTGTCGAGGGCTGCACCCAGGGCGCTTTGCTGATGAAGCGTTCTTGCAACCCATCCGTCAAGCATATCGCTGAGTCCGCCGCAAAGATAGCAGAACCAAAACCAAAAGGAAAACGGTGCAGCGATCACCAGACATAACGCAAAAAGGATACGGGAGCAGGTGATACAGTTCGCAAGGTTTTTGATAGAGTCCACCGCCTCTTTTATGGCAATTGCGAGCATCGGCCAGTAAATTATGCGTGGGGTTTGCATTCGGGAAAAACATACCGCTGCAATGCCAAGATTTGTTGAATACGCGGCAATGCCGGTTGCAGCACACCGTTTGGCCACATAAAGGATATAATAAAAACGCTGACTTCTCAACTCATCGTATCAAAATCAGCGTTTTCGTGGCAAAGGCTGATAATAATGATACGATGAAACTTTTTCCGATAATCGAAAGCATTGGTTTAGTAATCGCAAGCACAAGTATAAATCGAAAGCATAGGTTTAAGTATCGTAGGCAAGGGTATTAATCGCAAGCGTAGGTATGTGCTACCTTGCTCACGCCCATAAGCATCTGCAGGATGCGCAGCCGCTCCCGAATGGGATCGTTCAATGGGGATTGGGAATACTCCCCAGCAAGCATTTTTTGCGAGAAAGCCCGACAGGGATTTTGACGCAAAAAAGCAAGGTGTGTACCACCTTGCCCTGCTTGCCAATTTGTGTTTCGCTCTTTTCGGCTTTCGCAAGCAACGTCTAAATCAATCAACGTAATAATACATAAAACAACAAAAACGAATTGCCATTGCCTATGAATACTGCTATAATAATTCTATACATATTGTCAGCCGAATCGGCCAACGCGGAGGGATTATATGTCAGAAAACAACATTCAAGATAGATGGATTTCTTTGCAGGAGGTATGCGATTACCTTGGCGTAAAACGACACACAATCATGCGCTGGATTGACCAGCGAAATATGCCTTCGTCAAAGGTTGGCAAGCTGTGGCGCTTCAAAACTGCCGAAATTGACGAATGGGTCAGGAGCGGCGGAGCCTCCGATGAACAGGGGGTGCCGAAGTGAAAAGCATCAGAAATTATAGAGTGCTGTCCGTGGCCGCTTTTTCATTCCTCTTTGCCTATCTTCTCTCTTTCGTATTTGAAGGACAGGTGCTATACAGCACGATAGACGCCTTTGGCGCACAGTCGAATACATATATACTCGCAGCTATTGTCGCTCACTTTGCGGGGCTGTTCTCCTGCGGCCTCTTTATCAAAACGCCGAGCAGGGCAAAATCCGCTATGATAATCGGAATGGCAATTTGCCTGATTGCGACAGTACCGTTCTTATTCGTGCCCTCCGCGCTTTGGCTTGTGGGGCTGGTGGCGGCAGGCTATGCCGGTGGCTGCGCGGTGGCGGCATGGGGCTTTTTCCTCAAAAGATGCACGCTGAAAGATGAGAGGATAAAATCCTGCGCTGATGTGCTGATTTTTTCCAACATCATCATGATCGCCATCAACGTAATCGCCGTCAATTTATCGCACATCATCGGGCTGCTTCTCTCCATGCTCTGCCTTATCCTCGGCGGGGCGCTTGCCGCCATGCTCCCTGCCGGGACTGACGGGGAAACAACTGCGGCAACAACGCCGGAAACGGAGCGCAAATCTCCCGGTGATATTAGGAAACCAATGCTGGTGCTGGTGCTGTTCGTCACCATCATCACCATAGATTCGGGGCTGATGTATCAGGTCATCAACCCAGCGTTTGAGCATTTGACCGGCCTTGTAAGCTGGTATTGGGCCGTGCCGTACATCGTCGCCCTTATCTTTATGCGGAACCTCTCGCCAAAGCGCAGAGTACAGCGTTCCCTGTTCCTCTACATCGGCATGGGCATGATTATGGCGGCGTTTATCACCTTTATGTTGCTGGGCCGAGGCGCCGGAGATTATTTTGTGGTAGATACGCTGATGCTTGGGGCCTGCGGTATCTTTGACCTGTTCTGGTGGAGCATCATAGGCGAAACGCTGGATTACTCACAAAACCCCGCCAGAATGTTCGGCGTCGGTCTTTCCGCAAATGTGCTGGGCGTACTCTGTGGCGATGTGCTGGGAGTCGTTATCACCTCCATCCGGCTTCCCAGCGCGGAAGTGGCGGTGATTGCGCTGACGGTGGTATGCGTTACCCTCGTAATCCTGCCGCCGCTCAACAGGCAGCTTACCATGCTGCTCAAAAACCATGCGTACCTTTCCGCTTATGCCGACATGAGTGAGAAACAACAATCGGCGGTTATTCGCCAAGTAAAATTGATAGACCCCTTGACTGAAAGAGAAAACGAAGTGCTTACTCTCATCCTTGCCGGTAAATCCAACAAAGAGATTGCCACAGCCATGTCTATCGGTGAAAGCACGGTCAAGTTCCACGTGAGCAATATCTTCTCCAAGTACGATGTGGGCAGCCGGGCGGAGCTTATCAGCACCCTGCTCAAGAATCAGACCAAGACATAGCGAAAATCCCTGAAAATACTGCGTTTTATGGCTACCTGTACAAAAGTACAGGTAGCTTTTTTCGTGAAACTGTACTTTTGCAGGGCGACATTTGCGCCGATTTCTCCTATTGTGGCATTGCGAGGAGGTGAAGCCAGCGGTGAAAGCCATAAAAAACAGACGGAATCTATATGCCGCGCTTTCCGTGGCCGTTATAATTTTGACCGTGCTGCTTCTCGTAACGGAAAAGACGGAGGCGGCAATTGCCTGCGGCGGTTTGACCGCCGTGGCGCTGATCCTTCTGTACCGGCAAAGCCGGTTGCTGGGTGCGGCGATGCTTATCTACGACAGCAGGATTCTGACCGTCCCCTCGTCCATTGTCACTTCGGAGAACCAGCTAAACCAAAAACAGGCGGAGGAAACCATTGTGTCCACCTTCGGCCTGCTCTTGGGAAACAAGGTCTATCAATGGGGCTGCGAGGGCGTGTATGGCGTCCGGCTGCGGGAGGTACAAATCGACAAAGAGCATATCTGCCTGTC
>CAZWUK010000001.1:6519-119498 GCA_964636685.1 uncultured Oscillospiraceae bacterium | reverse complement strand
ATATCCAAGTTTCCCGCGGCGCCCTTGAGCGCGTGCGCCTGCTGGAACGCTTCCGCATACGCCTCCCGCTCCATCGCTTCCCGCAATCTTGAAAAAGAAGGATCGTCAACAAACCTTTGCAAATATGTTTCATACAATTCCGCTTTTCCGGCAAAACGAGCGACGCCTTCGGCATAGTTGACGCCGGCGTCCTGTAAAAGCTGTCGGTTCAAGCTGTATCTTATACTATTTCTGAATGGCAATGCAAAAATAGAAGCAAGAATTTTTGGCAGCTGCCGCGAAGCAAAAACGCAGGCGTAGCCGGCAGCTGCGTCAAGCTTTGGCGACAAAGGCAGGGACTAAAAAGGCGGCTTCTAATTTGCATTCCCGTCCAGAATTAGTATTACTCAATATATTACATCATTTGCCAAGTATCGATAAATTTCCGGAAACGGACAACCATTTTTGTACCCAAATGATTCACACAATCCTACACAACCTTGGCGATTATCTGCCACGATGCTGCCACAGTCGCTGCATATGCTATTTTTGATATAATTGAGGAGGCAGAATATGGAACAAAAAGCCAATCCGTCTGAAAATCATACGGAAAACAAGATCTGTGACGACCTTAAAAAAGGCGCGGGGGCGCAGCGCGCGCATCCGGAAAGCGATCGGGAGCAAAGCTTTGAAAACGCCGGGAAGACCGACAAGAAACGGAAAAAGACGATCCGGCGCATGCTTGCTCTCGGCGCCGTGCTGATTGTCGCGGCCGTTGCCGTGCTTATCATCCTCAAAGCGATTGCGTCGTCAAAGACAGCCTCTGCGGGGAATCTGACCTATCAGGTGTCCATGGTATCGGAAGGGGAGATCAATTCCACCATCAGCGGCAGTGGAAATCTCACGGCGTCGTCGTCAAAAACCTATGCCGCCGGCGGTGAAGCGACCGTGACCTCTGTCAACGTTACGCCGGGGCAGCAGGTGGAGAAGGGGACGGTGCTTTTGACGCTTTCCTCCGACAGCGTGCAGGAACAGCTCGATACGCTCTACGATGAGCTTGACAGTCTACGTACAAGGCTTTCCAAAGCAACGCAGACGGCCTCTACGACGTCTTCCCAAAAGATCACCACCTCGCGCGCCGGTATTGTGAAAAATATCAAAGCCACATCCGGCAGCGTAGTCGAAACGTTGGACGAACTGTGCTGGATCTCCACCGACGGTCTGATGAAGCTGGAATTGATCTCGGATGCGGCGTTGCAGCCCTACGATACCGTCGCGGTGCGCATCGGCGACACGACCGTAGCGGGAACGGTGCGCTTTGTGAACGGGCAAACCGCCACGATCGTTGTGGAGGACGACGGCTTTGCGGTCGGAGAAGAAGCGACGGTTGCGGACGCTGCCGGCACAACGCTTGGCAGCGCGCTGCTTGCGGTGAACGAAGGCGTTCGCATCACCGGCAGCTACGGCAAGATCGATACGGTAAACGTGACGGAAAACCAGTCGGTGTCGAGCGGCACAACGTTGTTTACACTCACCGCCGAATCGCTCAATTCCAGCTATGCGACCAATAAACAGAGCGAGCAGGATATCTTCTCGCAGATTGCCGAGCTGGAAGAAAATCTCACGGTAACTGCCCCGTACGACTGTATTGTAACCTCCGTGCCATATGCCGTGGGGCAAGAGGTCGCTGCGGGGAGCACGACCTGCACGATCATGGGACTGGACGGATACACGATCGGCGTCAACGTCGATGAGCTGGACATTTCGGAGGTATCGCTCGGGCAGACGGCGACGATAACGCTTGACGCGGTGACGGGAACGTACACCGGTACCGTATCCAACATTTCCTATGAGGGTACGACAGGGAGCGTCACACGCTTTACGGCAACCGTCAAGCTTGATTACATTGCGGGCACGTATCCGGGCGAAAGCGCTTCTGCAGAGATTGTGACGGCAACCAGCGGTCAGACGCTCATCGTTCCGGTGGACGCTGTGCAGTATGAGGGCGAGGAGGCGTTCCTGTATCTTGCCACGGGCGAAAATCTCGGGACGTCGCTGGATGCTGCGGCGCTCGACGTCTCCTCGCTGACGCGTGTGACGGTAGAAACCGGCATGTCGGACGGCAGCTATATTGCCGTGACCGGCGACATCTCCGCGGGCGATTTGATCTGGGTCAGCAAGCTCATGACCACGTCGATTTATTCGTCAAGCGAGGAAAGCGATGCCTATATGACGATGCCGGGCAGCTTTGGCGGGGCGTCCGATACGACTATGGGCGGAAACTTCGGCGGCGGCGAAATGCCCTCCGGCGGCATGGGCGGCAACCGTCCGAGCAACTGAGGAAACGACCATGCTGTACCTGGAAAACATACGAAAGACCTATTCGCTTGGCGGCGAGGCGATCCATGCGCTGGACGGCGTCTCGCTGCATGTCAAGCCAAAGGAATTCATCGCCATCTGCGGCCCGTCCGGCAGCGGAAAAACGACGCTGATGAATGTGATGGGCTGCCTGGATTTGCCGGATTCGGGAACCTACCTGCTGGACGGGGTCAATGTGGCGGGCTGCAACGACAAGGAGCTCAGTCAGATCAGAAGCCAGAAGATCGGGTTCATCTTCCAGCAGTTTAACCTGCTTGAGCAGATGAGCGCGCTGGAGAATGTGGAGCTGCCGTTGATCTACCAGAAAATTTCGGAACGGGAGCGCACGGCGCGGGCAAAAGCGGCGCTTGCCATGGTAGGGCTGGAGAACCGCATGCAGCACCGGCCCACGCAGCTCTCCGGCGGACAGCAGCAGCGCGTGGCGATTGCGCGGGCGCTGGCGTCCCAAGCAAAGGTGATCCTTGCCGACGAACCGACGGGAAACCTTGACACCAAATCCGGCGAGGACGTTATGCGCCTGATACAGGATCTGTCAAAGCAGGGCAACACGATTGTGCTAATCACCCACAATATGCAGGTCGCGCAGATGGCGCAGCGGACGGTCTATGTGCGCGACGGAAGGCTCTATGATTCTGCAAAGGAGGCGCAGGTGGAATGACGATGTTTTTCAATTCCCTTCGCCTTGCGATCCGCTCCACGCTTGCAAACAAGATGCGGTCGTTTCTGACGATGCTTGGTATTATCATCGGCGTGATGAGCGTGGTCATGCTGGTTTCCATCGGGCAGGGAACGACCAGCTCGATCACAGATTCCATCGCCTCCATGGGAACGGACTTGATTACGGTTTCCGTTACCGATGAGGATGTGTCCCTGTCTAAAGAGGACTTTATGGCGCTTGAGTCATATGACGCGATCGCGGGCGTATCGCCCTATGTGATGGCGAGCGGCACCGCGCGATCCGGCTCCAACTACACGTCGGTGACGATGTATGGGATTGAGACGGATTATCTCGATTTCAACAGCCTGTCGCTGCAAGCTGGGCGAAGCATCGTCCCTTCCGACATAGAATGGCGCACCAACGTTGCCGTCATCGGCGTTGAGGTGGCGGGCGAGCTGTTTGAAAGCTATGATGTAATCGGAAAGACATTTACGATGAACGACACCGCCTTTACGGTGATCGGACTTCTTGAGGAAAGCGGCTCGACCCTGTCCGGCTCGCTGGATTCCAACGTACTGATTCCGTTTACGACGGCGCAGCGCCTGACCGGTTCCGAGGACGTTACCACCTGCTATGTGCGCGCCGCGTCCAACGCGCGGGTCGAGGAGGCACAGGCGCTGGTAGAGTACCAAATGCAGCTGCTGACGCGCGACGAGGACGCGTACGAGGTCAACAACATGTCGTCGCTTCTGGACACGCTGGACGACGTGATGAGCACGCTCTCCCTGATGCTTGGCGGCATCGCCGGCATTTCGCTGCTGGTAGGTGGCATCGGCATCATGAACATCATGCTGGTATCGGTTGCGGAGCGCACGCGCGAGATCGGCATTCGCAAGGCGATCGGCGCACGGAGCACGCACATCATGATGCAGTTTTTGATTGAGGCATGCGTGCTTTCCATCATCGGCGGTCTGATCGGCGTTGCGCTGTCGGCGCTGGGCTTGAAGCTGTTCTCTGTACTGGCGGGTCTTGAGATTGCCATTGAGAGCCGCGCGGCCGTGGCGGCGATGCTGTTCTGCGTCGTAATCGGCGTGGTATTCGGCAGCTATCCGGCGGCTAAGGCAAGCCGCATGACCCCGATCGACGCTTTGCAAAGAAGATAATGGCCGATCATAAAAGCAGCAGCGTGTAACGGCAAACAATCGCATAAACACAAAAAGGGTGATGCCGCTCTCGTAAAGGAACGGCGTCACCCGATTTTTTGCATGGAAAATGGTGGTATGCGTCAGTTGCGTTGCAGGCAGTAGATCTCCTCCAGATCGTCATCTTCCCCGCAGGTTGCGCCGGTTTTTACAAAGCCTGCGCTTTCATAAACGTGCCTGCCCTTGCTGTTGTCCGGCGAGGTGCTAAGATAGATTTTGTCACAGCCATAGCGGTGGAACATCTCCTGAAGAATCTGCTGCAAAGCAGCTTTGCCGTATCCATTTCCCTGATAGCGCCAGTCAAGCATGAACCGGCACAATTCATACCCGTCGAGCTCCTCGGAGAATCCGTACATGGCAAAGCCGATCAAGGCATTGCCCTTTTGAATGGCTTTTATTACCCAGCCCGGCTCAAAAACGGACTGCGCGATGGAAAAGGAATTGCTCGCAACAAACTCGCGCCCCTCTTTTCCGGGATTGAGGCAGCAGACCTGTTCCCAGTTTGCTGCTGTCACATCAATCAGCTTGACATGTTCCATAGAGATTGCCTTTCTATTTTTTAAGGTGATTGTGTCGCGGCAGACGGTCGCTTTGTGCTGTGCCTGCACATGCTCAGAGCATCAGCGGTCTGTCTTGACCCTGTAATAATCCCCATAGGTGCGAAACGTGTCGATAGATTCCCAGCCACAGTCTTCAAGCGCACGGCGGCGCTCAAGTGCATCGGGGATCGCTTTTGTGACCAGATATTCGTCTTGAAAATACGAAAAGAACTGCTCTTTTGCAAAGTCAAACAGCTGGGACAGATACCGAGCCGTTTCGTAAGCGGACGCAATATCCACGCGTAGTACGCCAACTTCCCCGGCAAAGCCCTCGATGGTGCCGATTGCCTTGCCGGTTGCCTTGTCAACGATAGCAAAGCGGATGAAATATCGCTTTTCATAAAAGTCGCGCCAGTAGGAAACGGTCGTTGCCATCTGCTCCGGTGTTTCCATATAGAAGCCAAAGTCGCAGTTGTCGTCATTCATGAATTGAACGGCGGCTTGATCGTGATAGCACGCAAACAGGTCTGTTGCATCCGTTTTTTCGATCAGACGGATGATAAAGCTTTCGGTCGATCTGACCGGGCAGCTGCAATACGGATCCAAAATGGTTCTCCTCCCCATAAATGATGGTTGTATGCGCGATGATACATATACGCCTTTTTAACAATAGCATGTCTAAAAAACGTTTGCAACGGCGCAAGGCAGATCAATAAAACGCAAAGGATGGCATTGCAAAAAAAACGCGACAAAAAAGGCGACCGCAATGCTTTGCAGCCGCCATGATGATGGAATGCTTTTTTGTAAAAATCGCCGGTTTTGCGCTTAGATCAGCGGTACTAAGAAACCGTTCCCTTCCAATACATACGATTTTTCGGCAAGGTAGGCGTTTTCTGCAAGGCTCGAGTCGTAGTAGACGGTGTGCCCGCCCGAACGGATGTTGGAAAACGTCATATCCTCCGCGACCAAAGCGCCGAGGGAGGTGTTTTCCGTGACGTTCCATACGCTGTCTGCCGTTAAGGAGACCGTCACGCCGGAGGGATGTCCGGCATGGAACGCGCCTGTGTAGACCGTGCCGTCCGCGAGCGACAGGGAAAACACGGAAGTATCATCCGTCACAATGTTGCCGGTCAGCGTTGCGCCGGACGCAGAAAGCGACAGCGTGCTGTTTGTCACGTCGCACAGCGTCAGCTGCGCGGGCTGGGTTGTGCACTGATTGAGACGCAGCAGCGCGCGGCTTTGCGACGCGGTTATCAGTGGCAAAGAGGCGTTTTCGGCAAACGCGCATTCCGTGAGCGTCAGAGTCGCATCGGCTTCAAACCGAATGGGAGACTCTGCCGAGGTAAAGCGCAGGCGCGAGAACGTATCGTCCGCGTTTGCCGCCGGAACGATCGCAAGCGCGTAGTCCTCGGTCGTGACGGCGGTCGGCGCGGGGGCTTGCGTCGTTCCCGCCTCGGGTGAGACGGGCGGCTCTGCGTCGTTCAGTGTAAAATTGACGGTTTCCGGGGTAGCTGTCGGCGCAGCAGCGTTGCTCAACGCGCCGGCGGAGCGTTCGTCCGTGCAACCGGAGAAAATCGCGGCGGCAAAAACCGCTATCAGCAGGATGGCGATCCATCGTTTCATCGGGTATCACTCCTTCATTATGATGCTTTAGTTTATCTGGCTTTTGTGTCGCCGCCGTGAAGCGCGGATGAAAAAACGGGAGAATTCGCATCCTTGCAACATGTGGCGCGACAGCCGGAAACCAACATTGCTTTCTATATTACAGCACGAAACTTTTTTTGAGAAGTCCGCCTTGCAGTTTGGCAAAAAACAGACAAAACCACCCGATTACCGAGTGGTTTTGCAAGTGCGTTCCGTGTTATTCGATTCGCTGTCAGATGCCGTTGAGCAGGTCGCTGTCGTCGTCGTCATCGTCGCCGCTGTCTTCACGCATCCGGATCCAGATCCAAACGCCGACGATCAGAAGAATCAGCACCACGCCGCCAATGATAATCAGCGGCAGCCAGTTGGTGTTGGCCTTGACGGAATCACCGATTGCTTCGGTTGCTTCCGGCGTAGGCGTGGGTTCTGGCGTTGTGGAGACGTCCGGCGAAGGCGCCGCGACGCCGCTGTTCTCGTCGCTCGTAATGACGGCGTCATTAACGGCCACATGGTTCACGGTGAGCCAGCCCGTGGAATCGACGACCGCGCTTTGCAGCAAGGTCAGCGTGTTGGCGCTGGTGTCAAACTTGTAGTAGGACAGCGTCTTTCCCGCATAGGCCGCGCCCACGTTGATCTTGAGCGTGGTCGTCTGCGGCATGGCGCGGTTGAAGTTAAAATGCACCGTGCCAACGTACGATTCGCCGGCCAGCTGCTTTGCGGCAGCCTCATGAATACAGTTGTTGAGGCTTGTGCCAAAGTCGTACCAGATGCGTCCGGTGTCCAGCGTCAAGGTACCGGTGGGATAGACGTAGATGATCCCGTTGAGCCGGATGGAGACTGCCTGCGTCTCGTTGCCCTTTTTGAGCTGCTCCATGGTGGAATAGAGAACGTTGGTATCGGTGGCCTCCAGACTCAATTCGTACAGCGCGGATGCGGCGGTCGCCGCGGGCGTTGCGGTCGGCTTTGTGGTCGGCTTTGCGGTACTTGTGCCGGAAGAACCGGAAGAACCGGAAGAACCCGAGGAGCTGGACGAGGTGGACACGGTCAGCGTACCGCTGATATCACCGGTGAAGGAGGAAGCGGTTCCCTTCACACGGGTCGCCACATAATAGGTGGTGTTGGAGGACAGGCCGGAAAACTTTTCCCCGTCCTGCCAAGAGCCCCAGTTTCCGCCGGATTTACGAATGCGATACTCCTGCCCGGAAACCGCCGATATCGTGATGGAGGAGCTGCTCTTTTTTGAGAGCTTGGGCGCATCGGGCGCACCGGGGATGGCGGGAACGGAAAGTCCCGCGGTGGCGCCGGAGGCTGCCGCGCTGGCGGTGGCTCTATAACGGAAGTAGACGGTCTGCCCAAAGGCCGAGCCGGGAATATACAGATTATCCGTGCAGTCGATCCAGTTTCCGCTGGCGCCAACACGGTACTGCATCGCGGCGGTCGCGCCGGAAAACTTCTGGTTTGCGTAGTCGATCGTCGGCTGTGCCGGGATGCCCTGTACGGCGGAGGTTACGGTGACACCACTCGTCAGCGCGGATGCAAAGGCAAGCTGCGACGCCTTATAGCGGAAGTAGACCACCTGCCCGTAGGCCGCGGCGGGAATGGACATGCTCAGCGTGCAGCTGCTCCAGCTGCCATTCGCGCCGATACGGTATTCCATCTGTTCGGTCGTGCCGGAGAAGCGATTGCTTGCGTAATCGGGAATGGGCGAGCTTGGCGCGTTGGGATGTGCGGGTACGTTCAGCGCCGCGGAGGGTTCGGAAGCAAAGCCGACTGCGGAGCCTGCGACGCGGAAATATACCGGGCTGCCGAAAGCGCCCTGCGGAATGGGCATGTTGAACGTGCAGGCCGTCCATGCGCCGGTCGTACCGATGCGGTATTGCGTGCTGTCAGCCGTACCCAGCCATCTTTCGTTGACGTAATCTATGGTGATGGCAGGCGCGACGGGAATGGACGACACGTTGAGCGAGACGGAGCTGCCAACAAAAGCGGTCGCGCTGGCTTTTACGCGGAAAGCAACGGTCGTGCCGTAGGCGCCCTGCGGAATTGCCATATCCTGCGCGCAGTCCGTCCATGCGCCGCCGTTTACGGAATACTGCATCGCTGTGGTCGTGCCGGAGAAGACGCGGGTCGTATAGTTGATGGTGACGGCGGGCGCGGCCGGTCTTGCCGCAATGTTGACGGAAACGCTGGCAGAAGCCGGCGATGTACCCGTCGCCTTGGCGCGTACATAGACAGTTTTTCCGATGTAGCCCGTCAACGCGCCGGATACGCCGCTTGCAATATTCGTTGCGGCGGCAAAGTCCGCCGCGCCGTTGACCTCCAGCGTATCGGCATAGACAAGGGATTCGTCAGCATATTGAATCGTAATATCCGAGACAGCCGGTGCTGTTGGCGCGACAGAAAAACTGACCGCGATGGTTTGCGCCGTGCAGTTTGCGGCGGTTACGGTGACAGTTGCACTGTAATTTCCCGCGGACAGACCGGCGATCGGCTGTACCTGAAAGCTTGCGGAGGCGTCCGGAAGGAGCGTGACGGAGGATTGACCTTCCGCGATGGCGGGGGTGAGTCCGGAAACCGTAAAGTTTGCTGAATCGCTCGCGGGAAGCGACAGCGCGACGGGAGAGTTGCCGCTGTTTTTCACGGTCACGGTCTGCGCGGCAGGCTGCGTATAGCCTGGGGCTGCGCTGCCAAAGGAAAGCGAGGACGGCGCAGCGCCGATGCTGTAGGCGCGCGCCGCAAGCGACAGCATTGCAGAAGGCGTGGTGTCGAGCAGCGTCAGACAAGCGTCGCTGTCGGAAAGGAAGAACGCCAGATCGGAGGCGTTGACCGAGCGATTGAGCGCCGCGTCCGTCACGGCGATTTTCTGATGCGCGGGTGCGGACGCCGAAGGCAGCGTGGCGGTGGTGACGCCGATGGCAGTACCTGCGGCAAACGCGCCGGCAATTGTGATGCACGCGCCGTTTTCCAGATAGACGTTGTTCTTCGCGTCGGCGGTCGTCTTGTTGCCGGTGATGACGACCGGCGCGCCCGCGGTGATTTTCAGCGCCGCAGTGGCGTCGGCAAGATAGATCGCGCCGCCTTTTGCGGATTTGCAGCCGGCAATCGTGCCGCCGTTGAGCAGCAGCGTGCCGCCCGCCATGACGCGCGCCGCGCCGCCGAATGCCGTCTGGCTGGCGTTGACGTTGTTTTGCAGCGTGACGGCGCCGTTGATGCTGCACTGTCCCGCAATGTTCAAAAGACTGCCGGCAACATCCAAAACGGTGGCGCTGCCGCCGTCAATGGTCAGCGGATTTGCACCGCCGCCAAGCGTGAGAGAAGCGCCGCTTTCCACGGTGAACAGATCGCCCGTCACGGCGTCGCCGCGCTTGACGCTGACGCTTGCCGCACCCGCAATCAAGGTGACGGCTGCGCCGCTCTTGATCGTGATCGGGTTGTCGAGCGTTGCGCTTGCGGACAACGTGACGGTATTTTCATTGGCGACGGCATTGCCGCCGAGCGCTGCGGCAAGCTCTGACGCGCTATTTACCGCAACGGGTTCTCCCGCGGCCAAAGCGCCGGTGAGCGGGAGCAGCATGACAAAAAGCATGCAGCATATTGCCAGCGAAATGATTTTTTGTATCGTTTTCATGTTCAAGGTCCCCCCTTCGTTCAGGTAAAGGTATTGCACATATTTGTGTCTTTCCATATATCCTACTACAATATAAACGATACTGATGCGGGAAAGGTTGCATTGGACGCGTTTTTTTTGCCGAATTGGTTGTTGCAACGCGAAATTGACTTTCCCGCGGCAGCACCTTATACTGAAAAAATAGGATTGATAAGGGGATATTATGCCATGCAATGGTACTGGATTTTGCTCATCGCCGTCGCGGCGGCAGGCGTTGTCGCGCTGATCGTAAACGGGATCCGGCAAGCGATCCTGGGGTTTATTTCCATGCTGTTTGGCGGACGTTCGGCGAGTCAAGCGCTTCTGGAACAGGCGACGGATGCAGAGAATACGCCAAAATCAGTCTCCTCCATGACCCGAACCTATCTGCCGCGCATCCTGTCGGATTTTCCGGCGTTCAATTGGAACGAGTACCGACAAAAAGCGGCGAATGTGCTCAAAAGCGCGCTGCTCACCGTCAACAGCGGCAAGCTTTCCGAATTGACGGCGGACGCGGGCGACGAGCTTCGCAGCCAGATTCGCCTGACGCTCGAGGACGATGAAAAACGCGGCGTACGCCACTATTATCAGGACGTTGCGATCCATCGCACCGAGATCATCGGCTATAAAAAGGAAGCGGGTACTTGCGTGGTGACGCTCCAATCCTCGGTCGGGTGCCTTGCCTACGAACTGGATACGGAGGGCAATCTCGTCTCCGGCTCCAATACGGCAAAGCGCCAGACAAGGTACAATCTGGAGCTTTTGTACGTGCAGGACGAGCAGACCGTACGGGAAATGGGAGGCACCTCCATCGGCATGACCTGCCGCAGCTGCGGCGCGCCGATCGGTTCGCTCGGACAAAAGGTCTGCCCCTACTGCGGAACGGGACTGACGGAGATCAACGTGCGCGTTTGGTCGTTTGGACGCTTTTATGAAATCGACCGCGCGACCCATTGCCGCGCATGACAAGAAAAATAGACGAGCTGATCCGTTCCGACCGCCGGACGATCAGCCTGACCGTGCAGGACGGGCGGCTCGTGGTGCACGCGCCAAAGCGCGCGCCGATGTCCGTGATACTGCGCTTTGTGACCGAGAAAGCCGAATGGATCGAGAAACGAGAGGCGGAGTATCGCGCGGCGCTTGCCGCCTGTCCTGCACACGCATATTGGGACGGCGAACGCTTTTTATACTGGGGCGAGGCTTGCACCCTGCGCCGTGATCCCGCAATCAGCAAAATCCGGTGCGCGGACGGTTGGCTCACGATTCCCGATTGGGCGGCGTCGGACTGTCCCGAAAAACTGGAACGCTGGTATCGCGCGCGGGCGAAGGAAGCGTTTTCCGGCGAGGCGCAGACGCTGTCGGCGATGCTGGGCGTACCCTGCCCGCACATCAGCCTGTCGTCGGCCAAGACGCGCTGGGGCAGCTGCAGCGCAAAAAACAGCGTTTGCCTTGCATGGCGGCTTGTTATGGCGCCGCCGGAGGTGCTGCGCTATGTGGTGCTGCATGAGCTTTGCCACATCAAAGAAAAGAATCATCAGGCGGACTTCTGGGCGCTGGTTGCTTCGGTTGACCCGGAGTGGAAACAAAAGCGGCAGTGGCTGCGCGAGCACGGAAGAACGCTCTATTTGTGAAAAAAGGAAGGGAGAAACAGGATATGGGATCGATATTGCCGGAGGACTGCAAGCGGCTTGGCTTTGGATGTATGCGCCTGCCCGAGAAGAACGAGGCGGTCGATATGGCGGAGATGATCCGCATGGTGGACGCGTATCTTGCGGCGGGCTTTTGCTATTTTGATACGGCATACGGCTATCACGGCGGCGCTTCCGAAACGTCGCTCAAAGAAGCGCTGGTTGCCCGTTACCCGCGGGAGCGCTTTTTGCTTGCCGACAAGATGCCGGTCTGGCGTGTGGGACAGGGCGAGAAGCCGGAGGACTTGTTCTCTACACAGCTTGCGCGCACCGGCGCCGGGTATTTTGACCTGTATCTGCTGCATGCCTTGAGCAAGGAGTCAAATGTTACCGCCGAAAACAACGGCGTGTGGGAATATCTTGTTGCGCAAAAGGCGGCCGGAAAGATCCGCAACCTTGGTTTTTCATTCCATGATACGGCAGCGGTACTGGACGGTATTTTGACGCGCCACCCGGAAGCGGAGTTTGTGCAGCTGCAATTGAATTACTTTGACTGGGAGAGCGAGTCGGTGCAGTCGCGGCTTTGCTATGAAACGGCGCAGCGGCACAACAAGCCCGTGATCGTGATGGAGCCCGTGCGCGGCGGCTCGCTTGCGGTGCTGCCGGAAAGGGTACGGGAAAATTTTCTTGCCGCGTCAAAGGAGGCTTCCATGGCGTCGTGGGCGCTGCGGTTTGCGGCATCCCTGCCGGGCGTGATGATGGTGCTCTCCGGCATGTCGAAAAAGGAACAGATGACTGACAATCTCAAAACCTTCTCGACCTTTTCGCCGCTGACGCAGACAGAGCGCGAACTGTGTTTTTCTGCGGCAAAGCAGCTGCAGGAGATCCCGACGATCCCCTGCACCGGCTGCGCGTACTGCACGGAGGACTGCCCGCAGTCCATCGCCATCCCACAAATATTGCGCGCGCTGAATCATTACGCGACCTTCGGCAACCTTGATACGGCAAAGCAGACGTATCGAATGGGCGTGAAGGACAGGGGCGCGGCGTCCGACTGCATCGGCTGCGGTGCGTGCAGCGCCCGTTGCCCGCAGCACATTGCCGTGCCGGAGAAAATGCAGCAGGCGGCGCTGCTGCTTGAATAGCGCGGTTGTGCCGAAATAAAGCAAAAGATGCGACAAAAGACACCGAAATACGGGTGTCTTTTGTCGCATTTTGGAGCGGGGGTTGCCAAAGCCCCGACGGATGGCTATAATGAAGGCACATCTTATAAAAGGGTATAGGTTGCCGCAAGCGAGCAATCGAGAGAGGGTGTGCTGCTCTTTCGAAAAAATAAGGGAATCCGCCGGGGGGCAGGATTCCTGATTTTCTTTTGGCAACAAAGCGGATTTTAGGCATATGACGCTGAGCTCCGCGTGGAAAGGTACAATTCTGAACATTTTGAATTTTTTACGTCGGGCGTTCCATTCCCATGCGCGGCATGCTATACTGTATTGTCCGGCGAATGCCGGATCTGTGGTGCTGCTTCGCGTTTTCTTGCGGCGCACCGATTACAAGGGGGATTTGATCCATGCAGCATGATATTATCATCGTCGGCGCAGGCCCGGCAGGCATTTTTACCGCACTGGAGTTGATTAAGGGCGGCAACAAGCGCAAGATTACCATCGTCGAAAAAGGCGTACCCATCGAAAAACGCCGCTGCCCCAAGGCAAAGACGTCCCACTGCGTCAACTGCAAGCCGTATTGCCATATTACCACCGGTTTTTCCGGCGCGGGCGCATTTTCCGATGGCAAGCTGTCGCTTTCCTATGAGGTTGGCGGCGAGCTGCCTACGCTGATCGGCGAACGCTTTGCGCAGGATCTGATCGATTATACCGACAGCATCTATCTGGAATTTGGCGCGGACTCGCATGTCGAGGGCGTCGGCAACCCCGAAAAGCTCAAGGACATCCGCAAAAAGGCGATTCAGGCCGGTTTGAAGCTTGTGGACTGCCCCATCCGCCATTTGGGCACGGAAAAGGCGCAGGAGCTGTATTATCGCATCGAGCAGTATCTTCTTGAGCATGATGTGGAGATCATCTTTGGCAATACCTGCCGTGATATCGTGCTGGAAGGCTCGCGCTGCCGCGGCGTGGTGATCGAGGATAACACCACCGGTGTGCAGCAGACGCTGATTGGCAAGGACATCGTGGTCGCTGCCGGACGCAAGGGCGCAGACTGGCTGGAAGGCGTCTGCAAGGAGCATGACATCGCGCATCTGCCGGGGACGGTCGATATCGGCGTACGCATCGAGGTGCGCAACGAGGTCATGGAGGAGGTCAACGAGGTTCTCTACGAATCCAAGCTCATTGGCTACCCCAAGCCCTTCAAAAACAAGGTGCGTACCTTCTGCCAGAATCCCGGCGGATTTGTGAGTCAGGAAAATTACGACAACGATCTTGCCGTGGTCAACGGACATTCCTATAAGGACTTGAAATCCAACAATACAAACCTTGCCGTGCTTTGCTCGCACAATTTCTCTGTGCCGTTCAATCAGCCGATTGCCTATGCCCAAAAGGTCGGTGAATTGACCAATATGCTGGGCGACGGGCACATCATGGTGCAACGTTACGGCGACATCTTAGACGGTAAGCGCACCTGGCAAAAGGAGCTTGCGTTTTCAAACGTCAAGCCCACGCTGCCGGATGCCATTGCCGGCGACATTACGGCGGCGATGCCGTATCGCTCCATGCTGAATATCATCAATTTCATTCAGGCGGTCGATCATGTCGTGCCGGGCTTTGCCTCTGAAGAAACGCTGCTGTATTCGCCGGAGCTGAAGTTCTATTCCAACCGCGTCAAGATGGACAAGGATCTGCACACCAACGTGCGCGGGCTCTACTGCTTGGGCGACGCCTGCGGTTGGACGCGCGGTCTGATGATGGCGTCGGTGATGGGCGTGCTGATGGCGCGTCAGCTGTTAAAAGAAGCCGAATAAGCAAATACAAATTACAAGCAACCGAGCGGCGGACTGAACTGACAGCCCACCGCTCGGTTTTTCTTCTCTGTGATTGGTTGCAGCAAGGATATTATGCGAGCCATTTGGGTCGCCGGAACTTCGTCCAGCCCGAGAAGCTGCGCATGCGACGCCGCACAAAGTCGTAGCCGCGCCGCGCGTCAAGCGCCGTGAGCTGGCAGCCGTAAGCGCCGCCCATCCATTCCACGGCATACCCGCCGCCCACATACAGCCCGATGTGTCCGCTGCGCCCGACAAAATCGCCGGGCAACAGCGCTTCTTGAGAAAGCGCATAGGAATACCGATCGGAGCAAAGGGCGTCGGCAGTCGCGTCAAAGCCCGACGCGACAAGCGCACCGTTTCGCAAAAGACCGACAACGCCGCCGGAGCAGTCCGCACCTGTGAGTGACGGGTTATTTTCCACCGCACGGAGCATCATTTCCTTGCGGCCGCCATCGTAGTATTGCGGCTGCCGCGCGGCGCCGGACAGGATTCTGTCGCGCGTAATGATGTTCTCCCGAAGATCGGCGTTGAAAAGATTCCCGCCGCGGATGTACAGGCTTTGCGGGTAGTCGGCAGGACACGCGGGGTCATAGGCAAAGCGCAGCGCCGTTTGTACGAGCATTCGCCGCTTTTCCGCAATGCCGGAGAGCGCAGCGCCGAGGGAGACTTTCGCACGGTCGCCGAGCTGCTCCGGCAGAGAAAGGGACGGCTCCAAGCCGCTTTGCGGCAATGCGGCGGCGCTGTCCCCCAAACCAGCGGCAGCTTCGATCGCGTACCACGTGTGCTTTCCGATAATCCCGTCTATTTGCAGCGGCAGACCCTCCTCGTCTGTTCCGCGCTCCTGAAACAGCATCACCGCCGCCTTGGTGGAATAGCCAAAGCGAGCATGTGTGCTGGCGGCAAGATAACCGAGCTTGACCAGCGCGTCCTTCATGTAGCGCACGTCTTTTCCGGATCGTCCCACATACAGTAACCGTTGATAGATCATTTGTCGGCATCCCCTTTTAGATAGCGCTGCAAACACTGGCGAACGGTCTGCGGCAGCAGCGCCCACAGTGCCGATAGACGGGAAAGATCTTCGGCAAGCCGAGCCAGATCCCCGCGCGCGGCGTTGCGCTCCTCCAAAAACACGGCAAGCCGCGCTGCGTCATTGCGAATTTTTTCTGAGAATTCACGTTGCACTGTCGATCACCTCCTGCATCGCGTCGTAATACTGTTGCAGTTCTTCTTCGCGCGAGAGCAACGCTTCCCCGTTTCGGCAGAACTTTCCGTCCACGTAGCTGTCGCCGATCCCCGCCGGGATGCTGCCCATCGGGACAGCGTTCGGAAATTCCCGCGCGTTTTGCGGATACAGCCAGATCACGTTGACAATGATCCCGTTTTCAAGTAAAGCATAATTTAACATCATTTATACCGTCCTGTGGTTTCTTAAAATCACAATGCCGGAGCCGCCGGACTTTGCCCCGCCGCCGGTCTTGCCTGCGGCGCCGCCACCACCGCCTGTGTTGGTTTGTCCATCGGTAGACGGCTGATTGCTCCCCGCGCCGTTTCCGCCGCCGCCGTCACCGCCCGCGCCGCCCTTTCCCCATGTGGTGTTGGAGCCGTTCGAACCTGTACCGCCACCTCCGCCGCCCGCGTAGAGCGTGGCAGACACGCTTTGGTCAAAGGTGTAAAATTCCCTTGTTGACGTTCCCTGACCGCCAACGCCGTCGGATTTTCCCGCGCTTGCATCGTTATACGAATAGCTGCCCGCGCCGCCCGCAGAACCTCCGGTTCCCGGGGTTGCTCCGCTTCCTGCCGACCCGCCTGCCGCGACAATACCGAATGCGGACGATGCGCCGCCCTGCAAGCCCGCCGCACCGCCCGCGCCGATCGTTACGGTATAGGGTGTGCCTCGGACGGCGTTCCCGATCGCGCTTGTAACGGTACTGCCGCCGCCTCCGCCGGATCCACCCGTTACATTGTCAGTCAACGCGCCGCCTCCGCCTCCACCGCCGACAACAAACGCATCGACCGTTCCCGGATTTTTCATAAATTGCAGCGTTCCGCTGGTCAGCAGCTTCAGTCTCCAACTGCCGCCGCCCTCGTCCAACAGCAAATAGGTTCCGGTATAGCTAAATAGCGGCAACCCGGCGGCCGCCGCGCCGGATAGCGCGTTTGTTCTGCCGATTGCCATTTAACCCACCGCCTTCCAGAGGATGATCGTTGGGATCGTAATAGCCGCGCTTAGCGCCTCCGACGCATACACATAGACGCCGCCGTCATAGCACGCCGCGACCGGCGCGAAGCTGCCCGACGTCGCCTCCGCAACACCGAACACGACCTCCGGCGTCATGGCGGCAAGCACGCCCGCCAGCGCGACCGCCGCGCGATACGGGAAATCGGCATAGGTCGGCGTCGTTTCCACCGTAAAATTGGCTGCGGCTACAACGACATTTGCAAATTGCAGGCGTCGCTGCTCCGCGCCGATGGCCGCGGGCGTGTGGGTATGCCCCGAGGTCGCCGCGCCGATGGACAATGGCGTAATCGGATCGGTGCCGCCCGTTGCGTGAACGGCGGCGTGCGCGCTCGGCTGGAATGCGGACGGCTTGTTTTGGATATAGGCGTCGGACAGCATATCCGTCTCCGCCCAATCGGTCTGCACGTTCATTTCACCCACCGCATTGCCAAGGCTTTCGATGGCGGACAGGGCTGCCTGCGTGGCTTGCTGCGCTTCCCTCGTCGCGCGGATCAGCGGCGGGTAGGTGGTGTTGGCGCGCATGATCTCCTCGCTGATGAGGGTGCGGCGACAGCGAAAATCGAACCGTTTGGATGTGATTAGCACACCGTGATCGACGCCGCTGTAAACCTGTACGTCCGCCTGCACATTCCCCGGGCCGTAGCTTGCCGGGAGCAGCGAAAGCGTAAACGTGCCGACAGCCGCACCCATGACGAGACCGTTTTCCGTATCTTGGATCGCCGAACCCGCGCTCGAAGAGAAAACGACCATCACCTGACAATCGGAAAGCTCCAGCGGTACGCCGTTGTTTTGCAGCAGAACATGGAGCACATTGCCGGTATCGCCCTCCACCACCTCAAACGGGTGAAAGGGGAGCGGCAGCACCATGTCGAGCGCAATGGAAAAGTTTTTTGTTTGCATGCTTCCTCCTTTTGTATTGCGGTTATCCAATGCGATTGTCCCACGGCTACGCACCGCGGATTATTGGAAAACGAGAGTTTCAAAAAAGGAGAAAATTACAATAAAAAAAGAAAGCGCCTTTTGTTGCGCTTTCCAACGATTGTCAAACGGCTGCCGTCACGGCGTCTGTATGATGATGACCTCCGGCGTGGCGGTCGGAACGTTGTTTTCCCAGCCGGGCGTAGCCGTAGGCGTCAGGCTTGCGGTGGGGGTGGATCTGAGATACTCTGCCCCCTGCTCCAGAAGCCCCGCGGCGTCGTCGCCGATGCCGGACGTGCTGAAGAATTGCCGCAGCTGTGCCCACGCCTGCTTTCCGAGTACACGAAGCGAACCCACAAGACCACCCAGATCGCCGGTCAGCAACCCCTTGGCGTCCAGATAACACAATACCAGCATTAAAATAATCAGCACCACCACGATAAACCCAATGGCGCGAAAAACAAATTTCATTGATAGCCTCCAGTTATCCGATAATACACAGTAGTTTAGCACAACGAGTGCAGCAAAAACGTGAATTCTGTGTAAATCCTGAACTCATTTTTCAAACGGATCGATCACGGCGATCTCCGCGTCGGCAATCGCTTTTTCGATCATGGGGGCAAAGTCTACAAGCGCCTCGCTTGCGCGAAGCTTTTCGATCGTAGGCTTTGTGACCGGGTGCTGCGGCACAAACACCGTGCAGCAATCCTCATAAGGGAGGATGGAGGTATCGAACGTGCCGATCTTTTGGGCGCGCTCGATGATCTCCTCCTTGTCAAACCCGATCAGCGGGCGGAAGACCGGCAAGGTGACTGCGTCCTCCGTGACCGTCATGCTCTCGATGGTCTGCGAGGCAACCTGACCGATGGCTTCGCCGGTCACGAGCGCCTGACAGTTTTCCGCTACGGCAACCTTTTCGGCGATCTCCATCATCAGACGGCGCATGATGACGGTGGTTTCGCTGTCGGGGCATTTGTCATAGATGGCAAGCTGAATCTCCGTAAAGGGAATCAGATACAGCTTGATATAGCCGGCGTAATTGCTGACGATCTTGGCGAGTTCAATCACCTTGTCCCGCGCGCGTTCGCTGGTGTAGGGATAGCTGTAAAAATGGATGGCGGAGAGCGATACGCCGCGCTTTGCGACCATGTAGCCCGCCACGGGGCTGTCGATGCCGCCGGAGATCAAGAGCATCGCTCTGCCGTTGCTGCCGACCGGCATGCCGCCTGCTCCCAAAAGCTCGCGCGTGAACACAAATGCCTGCTGCTGCCGAATTTCGACGCCGACCTTGAGCTTGGGCTTGCGCACATCCACCGAAAGCGTCGGGAACGCGTCCAAAAGCGTGCCGCCCATTTCACGGCAGATGGTGTCCGAGCGCATGGGAAACTGCTTGTCCGCCCGGCGCGCAAACACCTTGAAGGTACGCGCATCGGTATGCTCCAAGGTGTCGCGCATCAGCTCGACACAGGCGCTCTTGATCTTGTCCCAATCCTTTTCGACCGCCAGCGCGGGGCTGACGGAATGGATGCCAAAGACGCGGGTGAGCCGCTCGGCGCAGTCGTTGACGCGATCCTCGGGAATGTCAAATACGAAGATGCGTCCCTGCTCGCGCGTGACGTTGACCTCGAGCGGCAGAAGCGCTTTTTTGATGCCGTTGACGAGACTTCGCTCAAAAAACGGGCGGTTGAGTCCCTTGAGATGGATTTCGGCGTAACGTACCAGGAGTACGGGCTGCATAATTACCTCCTCTGATACTTTCGCAAAAAGGCGACCGAACTTTTGATCGCTTCTGCGGCGGTATCCATTTCTTCTATTGTGTTGAACGGTGAAAAGCTGAAGCGGATCGCGCCCTCCTGTCGGGGGCCGGTGATACCGCTGGCAGCCAATACACGGTTTTTCCCTTTCTTGTGCGCAGAGCAGGCGGAGCCTGTGGCGACGTAAATCTCCTGCTCGCTGAGCGCGTGGAGGAGCACCTCGCCGCGAACACCCAAAAAGGAGGCGTTCAGGATATGCCCCGCGCCGTTTTCAGGCGCCGGCCCATTGAACAGCACATCGGGGATTGTGGAAAGGTTCTGCCAAAGCCGCAGCTTGCAGCCGCGCATGACCTTGAGATACGCGCTCTGATTTCTGCGGTAATCGGAAAGCGCGGCGTCCATGCCGAAAATGCCCGGCACGTTGGTGGTTCCGGAGCGTCTGTTTTGCTCCTGCCCGCCGCCGATCTGTCCGCCGGCAAAGCGGACGCCGCCGCGCACATAGAGCGCGCCGACGCCCTTTGGCGCATGAAACTTGTGTCCGCTGACGGAGTAGAGGTCGCAGGGGACGGCAGAAAAAGGCAGCTTGCAATAGGCCTGCACGCCGTCCACGTGAAAGAGCGCACCGGGCGAAGCGCGGCGGATCATCTGATACGCTCCGGCAATATCATTGATCGCGCCGGTTTCGTTGTTGACGTGCATGATGGAGACCAGCGCCGTATTTTCAGTGAGCGCGTCGGCAAGCGCGGGGAGCGCGACCTGTCCCATGCTGTCTACCGGCAGATAGACGACCTCTGTCTCCGGATCGTTTTCAAGCGAACGAAACACCTCATAGACCGAGGGATGCTCCACAACCGTTGTAATCATGCGCCGCTTTCCGCGCACGGGCTTGAGCGAGCCGAATATAGCGGCGTTGTTGGATTCCGTGCCGCCGGAGGTAAAGACGATTTCTTCGCTTTTGTGACCGATGGAGTCGGCAACGTTCTTTCGAACCGCGTCTACGCGCTTTTCCAGCGCTGCCGCCGGCGTATAAGCGGCCGCGGGGTTAAAAAAGTCCTCCCGCATTGCCTGCCTTGCGGCGTCCGCCGCAGCGGGCGTCACGCGCGTTGTCGCGCTGTTATCCAAGTAGATCATGCTTGCTCCTTATCTGAAAGCGTATTCGGATCATGGCGGGTTTGCCGCGAATGTTCTATTTCATTTTATGCCGAATACGCGCTTTGTGTATCCTTTTATAGGACATTTTATCATACCACAGCTTTTCAGTATGGGAAAGAGTATAAAACACGCGAAAAGTTCACGATTTATTCTTTGCACAATAGCGGAAAGCGCGTTATAATACCCATGGTATGACTGGAAGAGTACCTGAATACCGCTATATGGAACGGAGGATTAGATCATATGGTATGCAGAGAATGCGGCGCTTATAACGCAGAGCATCTGACGCATTGCCGGGTTTGTGCCGCAAGGCTCAAGGAACCCGATAACATGGCTACGGAAGATACTTCTGAGCAGGAGGACGGCGGTCGTCCGGCGCGCGAATTTGTTTCCGCACCCAGCTGGCCCACGCGCGCTTATGCGGGTGCGCCCGAAAATCAACCCTATCAGCCCGCTCCGCAGCGGGAGAGCCGTATCCGCGAACAGGCGGACGCGCTTGCCGCTTCCGCCGCGACGGTGAAAAAACAAACGCCTTCCGAGCAAAAGAGCTTTTGCGCGTCCTGTGGGAAGCCATTGGTCGCGGGGGCGCCCTTCTGCCCGTACTGCGGCAGCAAGATCGAATCGGACGGCGAAGAAGAAGCGGTCGTAAAGCCGGCGCAGCGGCACGCCGCCGTGTCCAACACCGCGGCCAGCTACACGAAGCATACCGCGGCGCGCAAGGACGATTACGACGACGATGACGACGAAACGGATGAATATGAGGACGACGAGGATACCGACCTTGCCGAAACCGACGGCGAGGAGAACCTCGACGAATACGACGACGATGATGAATACGACGACGAATTCGACGACGATGACGACGATATGCCAAAGCGCGGCAAAGGATCTACGATCCTGTTCTGGGTTTTGATCGTCGTGCTGCTCGTGCTGATCGGCGTGTTCGGCTTCTATATTATCAATAAGAATTATGGTAATTTCAATACCTTTATCAGTTCGGTGTTCGGTGGCAAGACCGGCGATACCGGCGAGAGCGACAATACCGGCGAGCTGACCGGCGACATTGCCAATACGCCGCAGCGCTCCACGATTCAGGAGACGACCGACGCGGATGGGCAGGTGTATTACGAGATTACCATCTATGCGCCGGAGGGAAGCACCGCAAAGATCAACACCGCCGTGGCGCTCAAGACCGATACGACCACCATGCCCGCGAGCGGGCAGGTAACGCTGCGGCTGCCGCAGTCCGCGCTTTTGCCCAACGAACCGCTCAGTACGTCTGTTTACAGCGTAACGCCGGACATTCAGATTACGGAGCCTTCCGGCAGCAGCTATAAGCTCGATATTGACGCGGTGTCCTTCAATGTGCCCTCCGTGTCTCTGGCGCTGACGTCGCCTGAGGGCGGCGCGGTCAACGCCTCCATCAATAACGACCCGATCACGATCTCCGGTACGGTAGACGATCATACCGTGGACGTCTATGTCAATGGCGAGGCCGTGACGGTGCATTCGGATGAAGCGACCGGAAAGGGCATATTCAGCTATACCTATACGCCGGGTCAGGCGAACGCCAACACGCAAAATCCCACCGGCGACGCCGTCGTGCCCGATGCGGGAACGGATGGCGCAGGGGCGACACTGCCCGAAACCACCGATACCGCGGTTGCGGGAACGACAACGCCCGGCAGCACGGATACGGCGGGGGCGACTACGCCCGGCAGCACGGATACGGCAGGCACAACGACGCCCGCCGGCACGGAGACGACGAACGGGCCTACCGCAACGCCCACGGCAGCCCTGCAGGGCGCGCCCGAATATGTAACGATCGAAGCAAAGAAGAACAACTGCGCCACCGCTACGCAGACGGTCACGGTGCAGCCGTACGTCATGCAGAATATGGTGCTCAGCGTGACCAATGAACTCAAGGATCTGCGCAGCGATGAAAAGGACGGCGTTCTGACGATCAACGGCACGGTGACTGCCGGTGCGACGCTGACGGCTGCGTGCGCATCCGACAAGGTGACGTTTAGCGCGGCGGTGGTTGCGGCAGACGGTACGTTTACCTTGACCGCGACGATGGCGGAGGTTGGCGTCTATGACGTGAAGATCACCGCAAAGCAGCTTGGATACTACGACGCGGAAGCAACGGCGACGCTCCTGCACGGGCCGTCCTCCTCCAGCTCGTTTATGAAGAACTGCCGTCGCATCACGAAGGATTATGACAAGTTGAAAGCGGGCGAAACCACTTCGACCGTCAACTATGTTGTCGAGGGCAAGATCGTTTCCTATGAGACGGAAACGCCTTACGTCATCGCCAAGGTCAAGCTGTCCGGCGGGGATATCTGCTATGTCGCAAGCTACAGCGCCAAGGCGAAGGTCGGGCGCGAGGGCGGCTCCACGACGCATTTCTTCTACGGCACGTACGCGGGTCTGTACGGGGACACCGGCTGTCCGTTCGTATGGGGCTGGTTCCTCAAGAAGTAATGAAGATCTGGGCAAAGGTACTGACACAGCACAAGATCGTGCAGGACACGGTGGAGGAGTTTTCCCTGACGCGGCCTGTGGACGCGGATGGCTGGCGGCCGGTGATCGGAACGCTGTGCAAGCCGCTGGATCTCGCGGTTCCCGTGATTCTTGACAAGCATGTCAAGGATCTCCAACGATTTTCGAGAACGGTGTTTTCACCGTCGGACTTCATGGAGAGCGTGGCGTTTGACCGGTTTGAGATCGAGATCTTCCCGGAAAAGAAAAAGGATCGACGGACGCAGATTCTCTACGGCGACGATCCAAACTGAACAAGAAAGAGCGGCGGCGGAATTTTTCCGCCGCCGCTTTGATCCGGAGTGCCTTTCTAAAATCACACAAGCGCAATTTCACGCCTTCACTGGCATGCTTCTTGTTTCAACCAGCGAGCCAATGGCGTACAATGCCATCTGGCAGACTTTAAAAGTATGCTCCAGCAAATATTGTATCAGGCAGGAGCAAAGGAGGCGCTGTGCCTCAAAAGCGTTAGTCGATATAGGCAAACACCTTGCGCAGTCCCGTTTCGCCCTCATGCGTGCCGAGCACATTATCGCTCAGGGTGAAGTGCATGGCGTCGCTTGTGCTGACATAATAGTGTCCCCACTGGAATCCGGCGCGGAAAAAGGCCAGCTCATACAGCAGATAGTTAATCACGCTGTCCGGTACGCCATGATGCTTTGTGGGATAGCTGCCGGAATAGGTATAGTCGTAGTATTGCACGTCGCCCTCGGTGGCAATGCCCGTGTAAGATAAGCGGTTTTTCACCTCGTCCAAGATCACCGCATCATTCTCGGGCAGATTTCGATTGGGGGCCATGGAAGCGTTGATGTCTGTCGCCGTACCGAACGCGTGGTGGCTGATCGTTTTGAGCGAGGAGGTAAAGCGAGAAACATAAGAGCCGTTGTATTCCACAACCAGATCAGACAGCGGAAGAATGCCGGAGTCGCCGTTTGTGCCATGTACGCGCACAAAGGTGCTGTTCAGATAGCGGAGCGCTTTTTCATAGTAGGGGACGGCGTCGATATGCACGCTCCAGAGCGTGTCGTCCGGGAGCCCCTGAAGCTTTGTAATATAGGTTTTTTCCCATTCCGGGTCTGCGACGATATAGCGGCCGTCTACCCACTGGTATCGATAGACGAATCGCTCGGGCACGGAGAAAAACTTCAGCGCCGTGTCATAGGAATTGTTGAAATCCTTTTTTTGAATCCATTTCCACTTTTCGCCCAACACATAGAATTGCGATGTGGCAAGCGGGTACGATTTTGTGCGCCCGACAATCGTGGCGGAGAGCTTTAGCGTGTGTAAACCGACCTGCAGCTCGGAGAATTTGACCAGCTGATCCAGAGATTTTTCGGATTTTGTGTCGGGGTCGTCAAGCGAGTAGGTTTGGCGAAAGTCAGCGGGAAACAGAAAGACCGTCTTTTGGTAGGGATAAATCTCCTGATCGTTGTGATCGCAGGTGATCGTAACGGTAACGGACGACAATGGGTAATTGGACTGTATTGTGCCGCGCAGCCGGAAAAAAGCGCCCTGTACAAGTAGATTTTCCTTTTTGGGTAAGGGATACTCGGCATTTTCGACAAAGGTAAGGGTCGCTTCGGGCGTTGGACGGGGCGTGGGGGCGACAGGCTCGGCAGTTTCCAACGCGATCGGTTCCTGCTCCAAATACGCTTCCTTCTTCGAGCAGCCGCGAACGCACAGAATCACGTCGCAGACGACGACCAAAATCAAAACGACGATACCGGCGGTCCGCAGAAGAAAGCTGTCGTTGATGACGTCCTGCCAAGATCTTTTCATGAGTTGCTCCTTATCTGTCCACCGTTTTTCTGATTATAGCATTGAATCCGATCAAATGCGACACAAAACGACGCGTATTGATGACGACAACGCGGAAAAACTGTGATTTTCCAAAACGTTTTCTTTTCAATATACGTTTTTTTGGTACAATGATCCCAACGGAGTTGGTTTTTAATTACTTTGCACATTTGCATAGGCAAAAGGAGTAACGAATATGAAACGGTATCTGTCCGGGCTGGCAGCCTTTCTGATGCTGGCCGCTTGTTTGACCGGGTGCGCAAAGCCCGAAGAAACAGTGCAGCAGGAGATTCCCGCGTTGACCATTACAGCGGGTGAAATGACTGTGCCTTACACACGGCTTTCGAGTGACGAAAAAAGTCTTGCGGAACGTCAGGCGGATGCTTTTTCCGAATATGACGGGCTGGGGTACGACATCCCGCAGGTGCGGCTGGGAACGGAGATCATATTCCATTTCAGCGGCGTCCTGCCGGATGAAACAAGCTTGACCGGATGGATTGCCGGTGTAAACGGGGAACAACGCCCGGAGCAGTTTACCGAGCAGATTGATACGCCGGTCGTCGAGGGAACCGTCCGTTTTGTGCTAAACGAGGACATTACGGCGCTTTTGAGCGTAAAGGACGCTGATTTTCAGGAAGGCGCTGTACGCCGGGCGTTTTTATTCACGTGCAGATTTGGGGAAAACACGGTCGAATATGTTTTCCAGCTGGATACGGACGCCTTGAAGGATCGGACGCAGAATGCGGAGGATCGTATCCAGGCCATGCTCCCCGCCATGGATTCGGTGCTGCGCGTCATGCAGAACACGGACGGCGCCTATGAGCCGGAGGACGGGATGTTTTTCTGGCAGGTGATGTATTTGATGGGCGTCAATTACGGCTGCACGGACGAATGCGTCACGCAGACGCAGGAGGAGACAATCGTTCCTGCTGAATTGATTAAAAAATTTGCAAGCACGATACTCACGGAGTTTGACGGCACATTGCCGGAGATTCCGGATACGCTATGGGGCGTGCGATACGACGCGGAGGAGGACGTCTATGTGCTGGACAATTCCGATTCCGGCGACGCGCTGACCGTCGTGACCTCCTACCTTGGCGGCGACGGCGTACTTGTCACGGTGGAAATGCAAACCTGGGACGGAGAAATCTTGGACACCATGGAATTTTCGCTGGTGCCGAACGCCTATATGGCGTCGTTGAACGACACGGCCTACCGTTACTGCATTGCGGATGCGGTGCTTCAAAAATAAAGCCTGCCTGCAAGAAATAAGGGAACGCGGTATCCGCGCAAACAGAATAAAAGAAGCGACCGGCATTGGCATCCCGGTCGCTTTTTCAGATATCTGCGCGCCCGCAGGAACGGAAACGGGATAAAAAACGGTTTTTTGAGATTTTAGCGTTGCCAATCCCGATGCAATGCAGTAACATAAAAAGAATCCTGTGGAATGGGTGCGTGTATGGACAAGATATTGACGGACTTCTTATCAAACCGGGTTTTGATCGCTGCGCTGCTCGGCTGGCTGATCGCTCAGGTGTTGAAAACGATCATCCATGGTTTTGTCGAGCATGAATGGAAGCTCGAACGCATGGTGGGCAGCGGCGGTATGCCAAGCTCGCATGCGGCGACTGTCTGCGCGCTGACGACCTCCAGCATCCTGCACTTTGGCGTAGGCTCCTTTGAGTTTGTCATCAGCCTGGTTCTGACGGCCGTGGTGCTGCATGACGCCAGAGGCGTGCGGCTGGAGACGGGAAAACAAGCCAAGTCCATCATGGCGATCATGGATATTTTGAAAAAGAACGGTGCAAAAGGGTTGCCGGAGGAGGAACTGAAGGAACTCATCGGGCATACGCCGTTTCAGGTCGTGATGGGATCGGTTTTAGGGATTGTGATCGCCATTTTGGTCGGTTGATACAATACGTGCAAAACAATGTCGGACGGTGCGGGTTTTTTATAGAACGCCGCGGCATATAAGGAGAGACTTATGGAAAAGACAATCAGCGCAGCGGACGTGATCCGCGCGGAGCAGACACTCAAGAAGGTGGCAAAGAAAACGCCGCTGCTGCACGACGAGATGCTGTCGGAGCAGTACGGCTGCAATGTCCTGCTCAAACGCGAGGATTTGCAGGTTGTGCGCTCCTTCAAGATCCGCGGCGCGTATAACAAGATTGCCAATTTGACGCCGGAGGAGCTGTCGCGCGGCGTCGTTTGCGCCAGCGCAGGCAATCATGCGCAGGGCGTCGCGCTGTCGTGCCGTGTTACCGGCGCGCACGGCGCGATTTTCATGCCCATCACCACGCCCAAGCAAAAGATTGACCGGGTTTCGCACTTCGGCGGGGAAAACGTGGAGATTTTGCTCGAGGGCGATACGTTTGATGATTCTGCCGCGCGCGCCATTGCGTTTGCAAAGGAGCACAACATGGTGTTTGTGCATCCGTTTGACGATCCGCTCGTCATCGCGGGGCAGGGCACGGTAGGACTTGAGATTCTGGGCGACGCGGATTGCAGCGTGGACTATATTTTCGTTGCGGTCGGCGGCGGCGGGCTTGCCTCCGGCGTTGCGTCCTATGTCAAGCATATCAGTCCCAACACCAAGGTGATTGGCGTTGAGCCGACCGGCGCGGCGTGCATGAAGGCGGCGTTTGAAAACGGCGGCCCTGTGGAGCTGGCCAAGATCGATAAGTTCGTGGACGGTACGGCGGTCAAAAAAGCGGGACAGCTGACCTACGCGATGTGCAAGAAATATTTGGACGAGGTGGTCGTTCTGCCCGAGGGAGAGGTCTGCTCAACGATCCTGCGCGTCTACAACGACAGCGCGATTGTATTGGAGCCGGCCGGCGCGCTGCCAATCTCCGCGCTCAACCACTATCGCAGTGAAATTGCGGGCAAGAACGTGGTCTGCGTCATTTCCGGCGGCAACAACGACATTGCCAGAATGCAGGAGATCAAGGAGCGCTCCATGCTCTACGAGGGACTCAAGCACTATTTTATCGTGCAGCTGCCGCAGCGCCCGGGCGCCTTGCGAGAGCTTGTCGTAGACGTGCTGGGCCCGAACGACGATATCAGCAGATTCGAATATACCAAGAGCAACGACCGCGAGAAGGGCCCGATCCTGCTCGGTATCGAACTCATGGACAAGAACGATCTGGAACCGCTGATCGCGCGGATGGAAGCAAAGGGCTTCCAGTACACCAAGGTCAACGAGGACACGCTGTTGTTCAACCTGTTTGTTTGAGGGGTGCGGCATGACGGAATGGAGCCGGTTGGCAAGAGGACTGGAGCATCTTGCGATATTTCGAAATCTGGCGGCGGATCCGCTGATAAAAGCGCTGCAAAAGCTGCTGTACTGCGCAGACGCGGCGGATGCGACGGACGCTTGCCTGGATCTGGCGGCGGTATTGTATCCCGAGGGCGTGAATTTGACCGCGGCGGTGTTTTCCCGCGTCGCGCAGGATGATAATTTCTATCTGCGCGCCCGCGCGGCAGGAAAAACGCTTGCCCCTGAAATCGAACATCAGGCTGGGGCTGATCTGCTGCTGCTGCAAGCGGCGGCGGGGATCTCGCCGTCGGCCGTGCGGGAGCGCTGCCGGTTTTCCGATCCCGTTGCGCAATGGCGCACCGAGAAGCTGGACTTTGCGGCGGCCTATGAAGCGCAGCTTGCCGAGGTCAACAAGCGCGGCTGCGGCGTCTTTGCCCGCTATTCCAGCTTTACGGCGCAGGCGGACGGGACGCTCTCGCCCGTGCTGCATCCGGATGGACAGCGGCTTTCTGAGCTGGTCGGCTATGCGCGCGAACGCAGTATCGTCGTGCGGAATACCAAAGCGCTCCTCTCGGGATTGCCTGCCAACAACATCCTGCTCTACGGCGACGCCGGCACGGGAAAATCGAGCACCGTCAAGGCGGTCGCCAACGAATTTCGCGCGGAAGGTCTGCGCTTGATCCAGCTGGAAAAGGGCAAGCTTTCCGCCATCCCCGCTTTGCTCGACCGGTTGGCGGATGATCCGCTGAAGTTTGTGCTGTTCATCGACGATCTTTCCTTTGCGTCGGACGACCGTGATTTCATGGCGCTCAAAACGGTTCTGGAAGGCAGCGTGAACGCAAGACCCAATAACGTTGTGGTGTATGCAACGAGCAACCGGCGGCATCTGGTACGGGAAAGTACGTCCATGCGGCAGGGGGACGAGATCCATCTTTCCGATACGCTCGAGGAGGTCAGCAGCCTATCGGCAAGGTTTGGCATTCTGGTAACATTTGAAAAGCCGGGGCGAGATCTCTATGCGGAGCAGGTCGTGGCGCTTGCGCGGCGCAGCGGGATCGAGCTGCCGGAGGACGCGCTGATTCGCGGCGCGGAGGCGTATGCCATCCGGGCAGGCGGCAGAAGCCCCAGAACGGCGGTGCAATATGTTGATACGCTGTTTTTGGACGCCGGCATTGGAAACAAGTAGCAGTATTATATATTTTGCTTGACATTGTACGGCGGGGTATTGTACAATCTCGCTAATCACAAAAAAAATGCTTTGATGGGAAAAGTAAAATGGCGCAACAGCGTAAGAGAGCCGTCGGTTGGTGCGAGACGGCGCCGGAGCGTCGTCAGAATGTCATCCCGGAGCA
Organism: uncultured Oscillospiraceae bacterium; assembly: GCA_964636685.1. GTDB lineage: Bacteria > Bacillota > Clostridia > Christensenellales > CAG-138 > CAZWUK01. The sequence continues at coordinate 89,813 of CAZWUK010000001.1, read as the reverse complement.
TCGCCGGTGAAAGGAAACGATTAAGCGGCGGCGGCAGCGTCCGTTACAGCGCGGGACATTCACAACAAGGATGTCTATCAAGCGGTTCGGGAGTTTTTCCGAACAACAAGAGTGGTACCGCAGAGGATATGATCCTTTGTCTCTTCGATCAGGGGAGACAAAGGTTTTTTTATATCGATCAGCAACAGGAGGACAGAACCAATGCAGCTCACGGGAGCGGAAATCATTACGGAAGTACTCATCGAGCAGGGCGTGACCGAGCTGTTCGGATACCCGGGCGGCGCGGCGCTGAATATTTACGACGCGCTGTACGCAAAGCGTGACAAGATCCATCATTATCTTGCCGCGCATGAGCAGGGCGCGACCCACGCGGCGGACGGCTACGCCAGAGCCACCGGCAAAACGGGCGTTGTGATTGCAACGAGCGGCCCGGGTGCGACCAATACCGTCACCGGCATTGCGACGGCGGCGCTTGACAGCAGCCCCCTTGTGGTTATTACGGCAAACGTCGGAACGGGTTTGATCGGACGGGATAGCTTTCAAGAGGTTTATATCGCCGGGATCACCCAGCCCATCACGAAGCACAACTATGTGGTGCGCGATGTTTCGCAGCTGGCGGATATTTTGCGCAGTGCGTTCAACATTGCCGGCAGCGGCAGAAAAGGGCCGGTGCTTGTGGATGTGCCCAAGGATATTACCGGTCAAAAAACGGAGTTTTATCCGTGTGAAAAGCATGTTCCGGCAGCGCCGGAGCATGCGGCGGCGGATCGTATCCAAGCCCTCGCCGCACTGGTGAACGAGAGCCAGCGTCCGGTCGTCTGCGTGGGCGGCGGCGTGATTGCAAGCGAGGCGACCGACGTTTTGCGCCTGCTTGTGGAAAAAGCCGCGCTGCCAACCTGCCATACCATCATGGGAACGGGCGTGATCGGCTACAATCACCCGCAGGATCTCGGCATGCTCGGCATGCACGGAAGCGTGCTGGCAAACCGTGCCGTGGACAGCGCGGATCTTTTTCTTGCCATCGGGATGCGCTTTTCCGACCGCGTGGCGCTCAATGTGGAACGCTTTGCTCCCGGCGCAAAGATCGTGCAGATCGATATCGACCCGAGCGAAATCGCCAAGAATGTGGAGACGGATTACGCGCTGGTTTCGGATATCTGCACCGCGCTTACCGCGCTCTTGCCACATATTCAACACCGCAAGCGCACGTCCTGGGAGACGCAGATCGCTTCGTGGCGCAGGGATGAATATGTCCCGGCGCGCATTCCCGGCCGGATGCGCCCGCATGAGATCATGAACGAGATCAGCCGGCAGGCGGGCGATGAGGCGATCATCGTTACGGACGTCGGACAGCACCAGATGTGGGCGGCACAGTTCTGCGGCGGTACCAAGCCCAGAGGGTTTTTAACCAGCGGCGGACTTGGCACGATGGGCTTTGGCTACGGCGCGGCGATCGGCGCCAAGGTCGGCGTTCCGGAGGCGACCGTCATCCACGTGACCGGCGACGGATCGTTCCATATGAACCTCAACGAGGCTTGTACAGCAGTCAGCTACAACCTGCCCATCGTCACGGTGATTATGAACAACGGCGTACTCGGCATGGTGCGTCAATGGCAGGCGGCGTTTTACGACCAACACTACATGGCAACTTCTCCCGAACGTAAAACAGACTATGTCAAGGTTGCCGAGGGCTTTGGCGCAGCGGGCTATCGCGCCGAGACGCTGGAAGGATTTCAGCAGGCGCTGTCGTCGGCGCTGGCGGCAAAAAAGCCCGCGTGGATCGATTGCCGGATCGACAAGGACGAAAAGGTACTGCCCATGATACCGTCCGGTAAGACGGTGGAAGATATGATCGTGAGGTGAACGGGATGGAAAACAGCAAACAGCTGGAAAAGGTGATCGTCGGCATCTTGGTGGAGAACAATGCAGGCGTTTTGTCCCGGGTTGCCGGAATGTTCGGGCGCAGGGGCTACAATATCGATTCTCTGACCGTATCGGAAACCAACGATCCGAGAATCTCCCGCATTACCATCTCCACACACGGGGATGAAAAGATCATCGAGCAGATCCTCTTGCAGACCCAAAAGCTCATCGAGGTCAAGTCCGTGCATTTGCAGGACGACCGTACCTCGATCCGCCGCGAGCTGCTGCTGGTCAAGCTCAAGGCCGACGAGAAGAATCGCACCGCCATCCGCGAGGTGTGCGATATTTACAAGGCGAACATCGTGGATCTGTCCCCGGCAAGCCTTGTTGTGGAACTGACGGGAAAACCCGCCAAAATCGATGGCTTCCTGGAGGTCATCGGCAGCTTTTCCATCGTAGAGCTTTGCAGAACCGGCGTGACCTCGATCGATCGGGGCGCCAACGTGATGCACTGTGAAGACACGCGGGACAGCTTTCATTATCTGCCGTAAGGAATTGGAAATTCTAACGATAAAAGGAGAGAGAAAATGATTAACAAGTATTATGACAAAGACTGTAATCTGGGACTGCTGGACGGCAAGAAGATCGCGGTGATCGGCTTTGGCAGCCAGGGACACGCACACTCCCAGAACCTCAAAGAAAATGGCATGGATGTTGTGGTGGGTCTTCGCAAGGATTCCAAGAGCTGGAAAAAGGCGGAGGATGCAGGCTTGACCGTCATGGCGGTCGCCGACGCGGCAAAGTGCGCGGACATTGTGATGATGCTTGTGCCGGATGAGCTTGCGGCAGACGTATATGCAGATGAGGTTGCGCCAAACCTCATGGAAGGCAATGTGCTGATGTTTGCGCATGGCTTCAACATCCATTACAATCAGATCGTCCCGCCCGAGAATGTGGACGTTATCATGGTCGCGCCCAAGGGGCCGGGTCACACGGTGCGCAGCCAGTTCCTCGAAGGACGCGGCGTACCGAGCCTGATCGCCATCTACCAGGACTACTCCGGCAAGGCCAAGGAATACGCGCTCGCGTATGCTTCCGGCATCGGCGCGGGCCGTGCGGGCATATTGGAGACGACGTTCAAGGAGGAGACCGAGACAGATCTTTTCGGCGAGCAGGCGGTGCTGTGCGGCGGCGTGACGGAGCTGATGAAAGCAGGCTTCGAGACGCTGGTGGAAGCGGGCTATGCTCCGGAAATGGCGTATTTTGAGTGCATCCACGAAATGAAGCTGATCGTTGACCTCATCAACAGCGGCGGATTTGCCATGATGCGCTATTCCATCTCCAACACCGCAGAGTACGGCGACTACCGTACCGGCAAGCGCCTGATTACCGACGAGACGCGCAAGGAGATGAAAAAGGTGCTCGACGAGATTCAGGACGGCACGTTTGCAAGTGAATTTATCACGGAGTTTCGTGCGGGGCGTCGGGCAAGGTTCCTCGCCACCCGCCGCAAGGAAGCCGAGCAGCCGCTGGAAAAGGTCGGCGCGGAGCTGCGCAAGATGATGTGCTGGCTGAAAAAATAACCGTTACAGAGCCGCGGCGCCGCGATCCGGGCCGCGGCTTTTCTGATCTTTGTAATACACATGCTTTGATGATCTGAAAAGACAGCGAGGAGAAACGATGCAAAACAGCAGTAAAAACGTACTAGAGGGCGTAGAGCGCGCGCCGAACCGGTCGTTGTTCTATGCTCTGGGATATACCAAGGAAGAATTGGGGCGCCCGCTCATCGGCGTGGTCAGTGCGTACAGCGAGATCGTGCCGGGACATGCGCACCTCGATAAGGTTGCCGAGGCGGTCAAGACGGGCGTGCTTCTTGCGGGCGGTACGCCGATCCTTGTGCCGTCCATCGGCGTGTGCGACGGGATTGCCATGGGGCATGTGGGCATGAAGTATTCGCTGCCCAGCCGCGAGCTGATCGCCGACAGCGTGGAGACAATGGCGATGGCGCACGGCTTTGACGGACTGGTGCTCGTGCCCAACTGCGACAAAATCGTTCCGGGTATGACGATGGCGGCAGCGCGCCTCAATATTCCGTCCATTGTGGTATCCGGCGGTCCCATGATGGCAGGGCTGGTCGATGGCGAGCGCGTGAGTCTGTCCAAGCTTTTTGAGACGGTCGGTGCACGAAAGGCCAACCTCATCGACGATGTGGAACTGGATCGTGTAGAGCACGGCGCCTGCCCGGGCTGCGGGTCTTGTGCGGGCATGTACACGGCAAACAGCATGAACTGCCTGCTGGAGGCGCTCGGCATGGCGCTTCCCGGCAACGGAACGATTGCGGCAGTCTCTGCGGCGCGTTTGCAGCTTGCAAAGCATGCCGGCATGCAGATCATGGAGCTTGTCAAAAAAGACATCCGTCCGCGCGACATTATTACCAAGACTGCCATTGCCAACGCTATGGCGTGCGATATGGCGCTCGGGTGCAGTACCAACAGCGTGCTGCACAGCCTTGCTATCGCCAATGAAGCGGGCGTACCGCTCGATCTTGCGCTCATCAACGAGATCAGCGAGCATACGCCGAATCTGTGCCATCTGGCTCCGGCAGGCCCGACACATATTCAGGATCTCAACAACGCCGGCGGCGTCTCGGCTGTGCTGAATGAATTGCAAAAGCACGGTTTGATCGACGGCAGCGCTTTGACCTGCACGGGCAAGACGTTGGGAGAATCGGTGGAACACGCAGAGATTGGCGATCCCGCGGTGATTCGACCCGTCGAGAATGCGTATTCCGCGACGGGCGGCATTGCAATTCTTTGGGGCAATATCGCTCTGGAGGGCTGTGTCGTCAAGCGCAGCGCGGTGGCAAAGGAGATGCTTGTGCACAGCGGGCCTGCGCGTGTTTTTGACAGTGAGGATGCGGCAATCGACGCCATCTACAACGGGAAGATCGTTGCGGGCGACGTGGTGGTCATTCGCTATGAAGGCCCCAAGGGCGGTCCCGGTATGCGCGAGATGCTCAACCCCACCTCGGCGCTTGCGGGCATGAAGCTCGACAAACAGGTTGCGCTCATCACCGACGGCCGGTTCAGCGGGGCAAGCCGCGGCGCGTCGATCGGGCATGTCGCGCCGGAGGCGGCGGCAGGCGGGAATATCGCGTTGATCGAGGAGGGCGATACCATATCCATCGACATTCCGAATCACGCGATCCGCGTCATGGCGTCGGACGAAACGCTGGAACTGCGCAAAAAGAACTGGACGGCGCCTGCCCCCGCGATCACGGAGGGCTGGCTCAAACGCTACGCCAAGCTTGTTTCCGGCGCCAACAAGGGCGCGATTCTGGAATAAGCGCAAACAAAAAGGGCATACGGAGAGCGGATAAGCTTTCCACAAAACGTAGTACGGGCATTACCGTTTTTTGAGCGGCAATGCCCGTAATATCTTGTACATAGTTGTAATCGCTCAAGAATTCCAGGTGTTTTCCTCCAAGTGCAGACGCGCCTGCAGCCATGCGTCCTCACGGAATACCGCTTCAGGCGTACCGGAGCGCAGAACGCGACCGTTTTCGAGCAATACGATGCGGTCGCAGTGCAGCATGGCGGTCATGCGATGGGAAATGGAGAGAACGGTGCGACCCTGCCCGGCTTTTTTGAGAATTTCCATGATATGCGTTTCCGTTACCGAGTCGAGGTTTGCCGTTACCTCGTCGAGCAGCAGCACCGCGGGATCGGCTGCGATGGCGCGCGCAATGCACAACAGCTGCTCCTGCCCCTGTGAAAAATCGCCGTGTCCCGTAATCACGGTATCGTAGCCTGCGGGAAGACCCAGCACGGTTTCGTGCAGCCCTACAAAGCGCATGGCGCGTTCCACGTCGCTTTGGCTGACGGCAGGATCGCATAGGCTGATCTGGTCGGCAATGGAGCCGCGAATATAGGAGAACTGCTGCTCCACATAGCCGAACAGACGGCGTTTTTCCGCGTTGGGAATGGCGTAAACGTCGTGCCCGTCTAAAAGGATCCGCCCGGAGGTCGGCTCCAAAAGTCCCATAATCAGGCGAAAGAGCGTTGTCTTTCCCACACCCGTCCGTCCGGCGAAGGTCACGCTTTCGCCCGGCCTAGCGGTGAGATTGACGTCGCACAGCACCGGCTGCGACGGATCATACGAAAAGGAAACATGGTCGAAGGCGAGTCCGAGCCCGGCTTTTTTTGCGAGCAACGCGTCTGCTGTCAAGGAAGCGTCCTTTTTGGGCTCCTCGGGTTCCTTATCAAAGTCGTTGAGCCGCCGGACGCCCGAAAGCCCCTTCTGAACATTTTGCAGCTCCATGCCGAGCGCCTCAATCGGCGCAAAGAGATTGGAGATCAGCTCGATGGAGGCGGCGACCATGCCAAGCGAGATGCCGAGATAATTCAGCTGCTTGCTGGAGAGCAGCACGATTGCGGAGATGACCGACGCGCGAACGATCTGGATGATGGGGGAATAGCAGGAATCGTAAAAATTGACGCGCTCCACGGTATTGAAATTGTCCTGCAGGCGCTGCCGGTAGAGCGATTCCATATATGCCTCCTTGCTAAAGGATTTTATCATACGAACGTTTTTGAGCGTTTCGGAAATATGACTGTTGACGCGCCCCAGCTGCTCAAGATTCTCAATCTGCGCCCGCAGCATCTTTTTTTGGAATGTGCGCGTGACGGTGTAGATTACAGGGACAAGGCACAGCGTAATGATCCCCAGCGTGCCGGAAAAGACCCAGATGGAGACGATGATGCCCACGATCTTGAAGCAGTCGATGACCATGCTGATTACGCCGTCGGAAAAAAGCGCGTTCACATTTTCCACATCCGCGGTAAAGCGCGAGGTGATTTCACCGGAGGGATGCTGTGAAAAGTAGCGCGTGCCGATGCGGGAAAGCTTTTCCGTCATGGCGCGGCGCAGCCGGTTGACAAGCCTTTGCCCGAATACCGTCAAAAGACCGCCCTTGCAAAAATCAAATACCCCGACCAGTATGATAACTCCGAGATAGGAAAATGCGAGCGGCAACAGCGCTTCTGTCGATTTTGGAACGAGACAGGTGTCGATGACGGTACGCAGAATCTGCGGCGGAACAAGCGACAGTAAGACGACCGCGGCAATGGCGATCGAAAGTCCGACCATCAAAAAAAGGTTACGCCGTGCGGTTTCCAGCAGGCAGCGCAGCGTGAGGGAGCGCGCCTTTTTTGGCTGCTTCATGTCACGTTACCCCCCGTCTGCAAGGTATAGATACCCCGATACAAGGGCGAGGCGGCAAGCAGCGCTTCGTGCGTATCGCAAAGCCCCGATCCGTCTTTTTGCAGCAAAAGCACACGGTCGGTCTTGGGGAAAGCCGTGAGGCGGTGGGAGATCAGGAAGATGATGCGGTCCGCATAGCGCGTGCGAAGGTTTTGCAAAATGGCTTCCTCCGTGCGCATATCGACAGCCGAAAACGGATCGTCAAGAATCAGCACGGGACTTTTGCGATAGAGCGCGCGCGCAAGCGCGATACGCGCCTGCTGTCCGCCGGAGAGCCGCACGCCGCTGCTGCCGACGACGGTATCCACGCCCAGCGGCATGGTGGAAAGATCCTCCAAAAAGCAGACGTCGTTCAGCACCGGCAGAATGTCGCCACCGTCCCCCAACGTGATATTTTGATAGATCGTATCCGAGAGAAGCTCGGGATGGTGCCCAAGATAGGAGATGCGAAGGCTTTTCTCCCAGTCGGAATAGCCAGACAGCGCCGCCCCGTCAAGCAGAATGCTGCCTTCATAGGGATATAGCCCCTGCAGCACAACGCCGAGCGTCGTTTTCCCGCAGGCGACCGACCCCGTCACGCCGATGATCTCGCCGGTGCGGGCGGACAGCGTGATATTGTTAAGAATCGTATTCTGGCTTGCGGGGTAGGCAAAACGGAGTTTGTCGATTTGGATTGTGTGCGTTTTTGGTATACCGCGATCGGTCTTGTCCTTTTCCTGATGCGGCGTCAGATACGGCTTGATGCGCTGCCAGGAGACCTTTGCCTTCTGGTAGGAATTAAAGAGCTTTGCCGCCTTGCTGGCCTTTAGGGTGAGCGCGGTAAAGATCGAGATGTAAGCAGAGAACATGCCCACCGTCCAACCGCCGCCGATCACGTTTTGCCCGCCGAAATAGAGCGCAAAAACAATCCCCAGCAGCGCGATCACCTGATAGACCGGCTGCATGGAGTTTTCGAGGAGATTTGCTTTGATGGATTTTTGTTCCAGATCATCAAGCGCCGTAAAATAGGCGGCTTGGTTTTGCCCCTCCAGACCGTTGACGCGTAATAAAACCGTGTGTTCTACATTGTCGTAGGTCAGCTCCGCAACATGGCTGCTCTGACTGCGCGCTGCTTTTGAAAAGCGAACGATGCTCTTTTTGAGCTTTTCGGCAAGCAGCATCGCAACGGGAACGAACGCGCAGGCGGCCAGTGTAATTTTCCAATCATAAACAAACAAAGAAATGAGATAGGAGAGCATCAAAACGCCGGTGTCAAATACCTCCGTGGTGATTTTCCGCATGCCCTCGACGCAGATGTCCACGTCCGAAACGGCGCGGGTGAGCAGGTCGCCGGTCTTTGCCTGCGAGAGGAAGGCAATATCCCGATGGAGAAGGTTGTTGTAGAGCATCAGACGCATCGACGCGCTTGTGCGATTTGCAAACAGACGCACAAAATAGCGTTTGAAAAAGCGCATGATCTGCACGAACAGGATCAAGGCGAGAAACGCCGCCGCTTGCAGCAGGACAGCCGAGAGCGGCGATTCGGATACGATGGTATCGATGAGCCTGCCCTGCAATATCGGCCCAAAGGTCATGCAGCCGTCAAAAAGCAACCCAAAAAACGCGACGGCGAGCACCGCCTTCCACTCGCGCTTCCAGTAGCTTTTCATGCGGGCAGGCTCTTTGACCGGGTCAGGTCTCAGAGCCGCCATGCCGTTTTTCCTCCAGTGCGATCAGGTTGACAAAGCCCGTTCGGCGCTCGGCTTTTGCCTTGTGGTACAGCCGCGCCAGCACGTCCACAAACACCGCTTTTTCCGCTTCCGTTACTTCGCCGTCAAACAGCCATTCGTAGAAAAAACCTTCTACGGATGCGCTGGACTGCTTGAGGTCGTTTGTCTTTTCGGTGACAAAGAGCTGCTTGCCGCGGCCGTCGTTGGGATCACGGCGGCGGAACAAATATCCTTTTTTCTCCAGATTTGCCGCCCGCCGCGCAACGGCCGCCTTGTCGAGCCCCAGCGTCTTGCGCACGCCCTCCTGACTGATGCCCGGCGCGTGCCGTACGCAATGGATCAGTTCGTATTCCGAGGGGCCGATGCCGGAATCCTTGAGCACCTTAGACGAGAAGCGCTGTGCTTCCCGCCCGATTTTTGTAATTTGCCGATCTGTAACATCCATGAAATAACCTCCGAAAAAACGAAAAGTTGTTCATATCAACTATACAATAGATGATAGAACAACTAAGAAGCGCTGTCAAGAGCGAGCGGGGTATTTACTCGGTTTTCAACACGAGACTGCCGCGGATGAGTTCCATGGCGGCAGCGTTTCGCAGTGATTTTTCACGCGACATGGCAAAGGGCGCATTTTCTGTGACGGTACGCGAAAACGCGTCCAGTTCTGCGGCGTAGTTATTTGGTACGCGGAGCTTGATCTCGCCCGTGCCTTTTTCGCCGGTAAAATACAAAGAGATGTCACCCCAGGCGTTGGGCGTCTGGTCAAAATGCACATACCCCCTGCTGCCGAGCAGCGTAATGCCGGTGTTGCGGATGGAACGGATACTGCTTTGCAGCACGCCGACCGGGCCGTCAAAATCAAGCGTGGCAATGACCAATTCATCGACGCCTGTCTTGCCGATCTCAAATACGCCGTACGCATCCGATGGCGCGCGCTCCAGCAGCTCGCAAAACGTCAGCACATGGTAGCAGCCTACGTCGTTGAACGCGCCGCCGCCCAGCTCCGGCTTTGCCACGATCGAATTTTCCCAGCCGGGTTTATAATAGTGAAAAAAGGCGTTCATTACGGTGAGATCACCGACGTAGTCCTGCGTAATCATATCGCGCAATACGGGAAACAGCGGTGACTGCATGCAGGCAAACGCTTCGCACAGCTGTACACGGTTGGCGTCTGCCACGGCGAACAGATGCTTTGTTTCAGCAAGACTCAGCGCCATCGGTTTCTCGCACAGCACATGCTTTCCGGCTTCCATGGCGCGGATGGCCCACTCGGCGTGCAGACTGTTGGGGAGGGGAATGTAAACCGCGTCGATCGCGGGGTCTGCAAGGAGCGCTTCGTAGCCGGGGTAGAAGCGCGGCGTTTCGGACAAGGAGTCTAATTTGGGATATTCCTCCGGATCGCGCCGGGTTGCGATGCCCGAAAGAACGATTTGCTTTGTTTCGGACAGCGCCGGTAAAATGCGGCGCCTGACAATGTCCGCATAACCCAGTATGCCAAGACGTAGCTGCTCCATAGTTGCCTCCCAGTGAAGTATTGTCTGCATTGTAGCACACTTTTTGCTTTGGAGATCCGCGGAAAGGAAAGAAATTGAAAACGTTTCTCCATAAGCACGCGAAGCGGGGGCAGGCGTGATATAATGCACCCACGATGCTGCTGCATCGGAATTTGATTTTTGCGGGATACTTGCGGCATGAAGTTGTTTTTTCGACTGACGGAACAGACACGGGCGGCGCTTGTGATCGCGGGCGCGGCATTTGTGCTGCTCTGCGTATCGTGGCTGCTGCTCGGGCCTTTTTCCGCCGCGTCGATCCACGCGCGGTCGTTTTCCAAAGCCGCCGCCGCACGGCAGACGCAGGAAACCGTGACGCTCAATACGCTGACGGATTTTTCGTGGGAGAGCGCATATGCCTTTGCCCCGTACATGGATCGGCAGCACATGGCTTCGTACATGGGCGTTTCATCGGCAAGACTGCCGCAGACCGTGAGCGAGGGTATGCTGCAACTGGTGTTTGTCCAAGACGGACGGATCGTGTGCGCGGTGACGGGCTACCCGGAACACTTAGGCTATGATTTTCGGTTCCCGGATCGGGAGGACGGCGTTTTTCAGATTGCGGCGGAGGAACAAACGGTGTTTATTACGACAGAGCAAAACGGAATCAACATATATGAGATCGCGGGATAAGGAAAAATTGATGACAGAAGAACAAGTGCAATGCAATTGGACAGAATACGGGATGCAGCATACCATTTGGTTGTGTGCAACTCTGGCAGCAGTCGCTGTGGTTGCAGTGTTGCTTGCGGGCGGATGCAAGAAAAGCACTGCCCCGGAGCAAACGCAGCCGCAGGCAGAGTTGACCGCATCCCCAACGGACGCATTGCCCACGGCAACACCTGTTGACGAACGGTATCTGGCGTATGAAGCGGCGGTGACACTGGAACAAGCAGGGGACATCGACGGCGCCGGAAATGCGTACGCGGCGCTTGCCGGATATCTTGACAGCGATGCGCGACGGCTGCGCTTGTCCGCGCAGGTGAACGGATTCGCACCGTGGCTTCCGGCGCAGACAATGCTTGGCAACGTGGCCTGCCGCGCCTATGTGGGTACTCGGATTGCGGCCGGCGCTAGGCATACCGCAGCGGTGATGACAGACGGAACCGTGCGCGCTGTCGGGAAAAACGACGACGGCAGATGCGATGTATCCGGCTGGACGGACATTGTTGCGGTCGCGGCAGGCGGCGGGCATACCGTGGGACTGCGCAAAGACGGCACGTGTGTGGCGACCGGCGATAATCTTTACGGACAATGCAACGTATCCGATTGGGAGAATATTGTCGCCATTGCGGCAGGCGGCGCGCATACAGTCGGCGTGACGGCGGAGGGCCGCGTTGTAGGCTGCGGCGATAACCGCTCCAATCAGCTGGATGTGCGCGCCTGGCGCGATATTGCTTCCGTGTCCTGCGGACAGTATCATACGGTGGGCGTAACAGCGGGCGGGACGGTGCGTATCTGCGGCCGCTACGCACACAATCAAAAAAAACCTGCCGGGTGGAACGCGATTGTCACGGCTGCGGCAGGCTATACCCATACGGTGGCGGTCACGACGGACGGCGGCGTGCTTGCCGTGGGCGAGAACGACGATGGACAGCTTGATACAGCCGCATGGACGGACGTCGTATCGGTCGATACGGAGATGACGCATACCGTGGGTTTAAGAGCGGACGGAACGTGCGTTGCCTGCGGGGACGCGACCGGTGGAAAATGCGAGGTTTCGGGCTGGACGGAGATCGTCGCCGTTGCGTGCGGGATCACCCATACCGTGGGACTGCGCGCTGACGGCACAGTGGTTGCCGTCGGACAGGACGCTTACGGACAATGCGGCGTTTCCGGTTGGGATCTCTGGTAAAAAACCAACAAAAAAACAAACCGCCGCGCGGGGCAAAAGCCTGCGGGCGGTTTTGTATATCACAAGCTATTTTTCAAAGTAGGCGATGGCAACAACACCGGGGCCGCTATGCGTACCGACGACGCTTCCGAGAACGGAAACCGGCTGTGCGCCAAACCCCGTTTTTTGCATCAACAGCGCCACGCCGGTTTCATTGCACGCGTGGGCGTAACGAATCGGACGGGCGGGATCGATATTGGAACTGGTTTGCATATAGTCTGCCACCTGCTTGATCGCCGCGTTGGCGCCCTTTGCCTTTGCGATATTTTTGACGACGCCGTCATTGACAGAAATGATCGGTTTGATGCCGAGCAGACTGCCAACTCGGCCCTGAAAGCCGGAGAGACGGCCGCCCTTGACCAGATAGTCCAGCGTGTCAACGATTCCCATAATTCTCAGGCGCAGCGCGGATGCTTCCAGCATCTTTTGGATTTGACTTGCCGGAATTCCCGCATCTCTTGCGCGCACGGCCTCTTCAACCAGCAATGCAAGACCGATGGATACGGAGCGGGAGTCCACAATATAGATGTTTTCCCGCTGCAGCTGCTCTTTTGCAAGCACAGCGGACTGGTACGTTCCGGAAAGCGCCGAGGAGATCGTGACGACGAGCAGATCTTCGTTCGGATGCTCGTTGAACAGATCCAAAAATCGTGCCGTGTTGACCAGCGAGGTTGTTGGAAGCGTGGGAGAGCGCTTCAGCTTTTCATAGAACTGTTCGTTTGTCAGCTCTCGCTTGTCTTCGTATTCGCCGTCCGGAAATACGACCTTGAGCGATACCATGGTTACGCCCAAAGCCTCTGCTTGCGATAGTGTCAGGTCGCTTGTGCTGTCGGTTATAATGTGCGTCATTGCGTTGTTCCTTTCAGGTTAAGTCGCGGATTGCCGGAAAAAACCGGCGAGTTGTTCCAAAGATTGCAGGAGCGTATCCAAGTCTTCGCCGGATACGGTCTTTCCAACGCCTTCGATCATGGCGGCATGGTAGCGGCTGTGCTTGTCGTCCGCGGCAATACCCGCCTGCGTTGGTTCGACCAACACGATCCGGCGATCGTTCGGACACGAGGCGCGGACGAGGTAGCCCTTGCGAATGAGGGTGTTGACGGCAGTGGTCAGCGCGCCTACGGAAATGCCGAGAGCTGTGGCGATATGCGACATGGTGTTTCGAGATTCACGCCAAAGCTTCACCACAGCCTCAATCGTGTGTACCTCCCGCACGGACAGATCCTTGATGCCTGCCGCAGAAAGCGCGCGTTCCTCCCAACAGAGGATGTTGTTAAAGGTATCCACAAAGAATAAGTTCAGTTCGCTGCGCTGCCGTTCGGTCATAAAATGCCTCCGTTGTTTTAAGCTTAAATTATTTTAATATAAAACAGTTATGATTTCAAGATAAATATTTGGAATCTAAATTCCAGGATTTACCATTGGCGCTCGCTGCCCGTTTGTTCTTACAATGAGGGAAAAACGATTGGAGGAGCTTATGGCGTGCTATGGATATATGCGCGTTTCTTCACGCGATCAAAACGAACAGCGGCAGCAAATCGCATTGGCGCGATTCGAGGAAAAGATGGATCGGATCTATCTGGATAAGATGAGCGGGAAAAATTTTGACCGTCCCGCCTACATCGCCATGCTGCTGCGGCTTCGGCGGAACGACACCGTGGTGGTGCATGCCATCGACCGGCATGGCCGCAATTATTCGGAGATATTGGAGCAATGGCGGATCATTACAAAGGAAAAGAAGGCCAATATCGTGGTTTTGGATATGCCGCTGCTGGATACGCGAGCCAAAAAAGACGAAGATCTGACCGGAATGTTCATATCGGATCTTGTATTGCAGATATTGAGCTATGTTGCGGAAACAGAGCGTCGCAATATCAAAAAGCGACAGGCGGAGGGCATTGCCGCGGCAAAGCTGCGCGGTGTGCGGTTCGGCGCGCCGACCAAGGCGATTCCGCCGCAATTTCGGGAGCTGTATCCGTTGTGGAGCGCAGGAAAAATTTCGGCGCGCAGTGCGGCAAAGCAGCTCGCTGTGACGCATGACACGTTTCTTCGATGGTGCAAATTAAAAAACAGTACGGATTTTAATCAGAATTGTGATAAATAATGTAGACTTTATCGTCCACTGTTTGACAACTCAAAAAACGCCAATTCACGCCAAGCAATTCTACATAAATCGATACAATTGCATTATACGAGATGTGGCTGGTAAAGTCTACATTATATGCCAGATGAGGGGGCGGCAATGAGATCACTTCTGGAATTGCTGCAAAGCGGAATGAAATATACCTATCTTTCAGACCTGAGGAACTGCGAGGAGCAAGCCCGTGTTGCGGGTTTGATAGAACAAATACCTGCGGATCGTTTTTCGGCACGGGAATGGCGTGACGCTGCGGATTATGTTTGTGGGCAGAGAATCACAGACGAGGAAGCGGATGCGGCAAGAGAAAAGCTGCTGCGGGTTTTAAAAAAGAGATAGCGTAGAGCGCTGGCTTTCGGAGGCTTCGGCCTCTTTTTTTATGCGCTTTGCGCGAAGACGGTGCAAGGCTGTTCGGCAATGGCGGAAAAGCGGCGGATATTCTATAAAAACAAGTCTATTTTGTATCAATTTCATTTAATTTGGCGGATTTATACTGAAAACGTTTACTGCTTGAAAAAAGAAGAAATGGGGAAGAAAAGGACTAAAAAAATGTCAAATCTCATTAAAATTTGTGAGAATTGAAGAAAATTCAGCTTGTCAAACCGGGAAAAGTGCGATAGGATGTTGTAAACGATTACAGCGAGGAGCACTGACATGAAGCCAATCGGAATCATCGGCGGAAGCGGTATGTACGAAATGCTTGAACAACCGCATATGTTCATTCACGACAACAAGTACGGCAGGTCAACGGAGATCTTCGAAGGAAAGATCGACGGACGGCCCGTCTATTTTTTGCCGCGGCATGGACCGAATCATAAGGTGATCGTCCCGAGAATCCCCTATCGCGCCAACATTTGGGCATTTAAGGAACTCGGCGTGGAGCAGATCATCGCGACCAACAGCGTAGGTTCCATCAATCCAAAGATTGCCGTAGGCGATATGGTCATTCCAAACGATTACATCAATTTTACGAACCGGTCTCCGAGATCCTTTTATGATGATATCCCGGTGGCCTACCATGTGGATATGGCGCCCGCGTTTTGCCCGGAGATCCGGCAGGCCTTGATTCGCGCGTCGCACAAGGTGCATCGGGGCACGACGCATGACGAGGCGGTCATTGTCGTGGTAGAAGGGCTTTCCTATAATACGCCCGCCGAGCAGAAGATGTTTCAGGGCTGGGGCGCCGATCTTGTCGGCATGACGATCATGCCCGAAGCGGTGCTGGCAAGAGAAGCCGCTCTGTGCTATGCCCACATCTGCATGCCGACGGACTGCATCGGAAAACCGATCCAATCGGACGTCTTCCAAACGCATCTGAAGCAGGGCGTACGTGATTTTGCCGACATCATTTCCCTGGCAATACGGGATCTGCCCGAGGAACGCGACTGCCCATGCAGCCATGCGTTGGATCACGCGATTCTTGCCAAATAGAGAGAGAAGATAAACGGGGGAACGAGCCATGCGAAACAAGGCAGTTACCATCAAGGACATCGCGCGGATGGCGGAGGTGTCAACCGCTACGGTGTCGCGTGTCATCAACGGCTACAAATGGGTCAAGCCGGAGGTGCGCGAGCATGTGCTGGCGGTCATGGAGAAAGCGCAGTATACGCCCAATTACAACGCCAGCGTCATGGTCAAGGGAAAGAGCAAGATGATCGTTATCATCGTTGCGACGATTCAGAACCCGTTTTTTTCCGAGTTTGTGAGCGTTGCGATCCGCGAACTGAAACGCGGCGGGTACTTTGCGATGGTGTTTGAAACGGACAACATGGCTGAGGAAGAAATCGCGTTTTTGTCCGGCCCCATCGCGCGGCTGGTTGACGGCATCATCAGCGTTACGGACTGCATTGATAACGACGCGCTGATCGAGTGTATCCGTCCCATACAGAGAATGCACAAGCCCATCATCTTCGTAGACCGGGATCTTCCCGCCGGCACGGCTGACAGCGTTATCAACGACAATATCAACGGGATCGGCAACGCCGTGCAAAAGCTCATCTGCGCGGGACACTCCCGCATCGGCATGATCGTAGGACATCAGGGCGTCAGCGTCGTGCAGGACAAGATCACGGGCTATAAGATCGCGCTCGATCGCGCGGGCGTCCCGTTCCGGCCGGAGTATATCCGGCGCGGCACCTGGAGCATCGAAACCGGCATGACGGAAACCAATGCCCTGCTCGACATGGAGGAGCCGCCCACAGGAATCATTGCCGCAAACAACTACATCTGCGACGGCGTACTGGACGCGCTCGAGGCGCGGGGGCTGGAGCCGGGGAAGGACATTTCCCTTGTCGGCACGGAGGAGAGCGAGAACGACATCCGCATGTTTACAAAGCTCAGAATCTCGACGTTAAAGCTGGACAGCACGGCGCTGGCACGGTTTGCAAGCCGGCAGATCTTGGAACGGCTCGAAGCCGTCGAGGAGGAAACCGGCGCCTATCAAAAGACCATGTTCAGTATGAAGCTGATCGATCGCGGGTCGATCTGCCCGCCAAAGACGGGCGCCCGCTGAGATTTAAACAAATAACATATACTTGGAGGAAACACATGCAACCGATTGGAATTATTGGCGGAAGCGGATTTTACGATCTGCTGGAGAACCCCGAGGTATTCATTCACGACAATGAATACGGGCGTTCTTCCGAAATGTACAAGGGCACCATCGACAACGTACCGGTTTACTTTTTGCCGCGGCACGGGCCCAACCACAAGATCATCGTCCCGCGCATCCCGTACCGCGCCAACATGATGGCGTTCAAGGAGCTGGGGGTGCAGAAGATTTTTGCCACCAACAGCGTCGGCTGCCTCAATCCCGACATTCCGCTGGGCGATCTTGTGATCCCGGACGATTATTTTGACATGACCCGCCGCTATCCGCGTTCGATGTATGACAATACCACGGACGCTTACCATGTGGACATGACGCCGGCTTACTGCCCGGTGGTGCGAAAAGCGCTCATCGACGCGGCCAACATCGTCAAACCCGGTCATGTACATGACCATGCCAAGATCGTGGTGGACGAGGGGCTGCGCTTCAATACCCAGTTTGAGGACCGCGTTTTCCGCAGCTGGGGCGCTGATCTCATCGGCATGACGACGCTGCCGGAAGCGATCTTTGCCAGAGAGCTTGCCATGTGCTACGCGCACATCTGCCTGCCCAACAACTACTGCATCGACGTTGAGATCGACGCGGCGGAATTCCCGGAGCTTCTGCGCAAGGGCGTGGAGGATTTCAAAGCCGTATTGCGCCTTGCTATCAAGAATGTTGATACGGAAGCGGATTGTCCCTGCAAACACGCGCTCGACCACGCGATACTGTCCAAGCAATCATGAAGGTTGTCGCACGCGCGCCGAAAAGCGGCGCCTACACCGCCCTCTTGACCGATCTTGACGGAACGCTGATCCATTCCCAGAACGCCATCTGTGAAGCGCTGTATTGCTGCTTTTCCCATGTTGGCGCGCGGGTGCCGGACAAGCAGGAGATTCTCGACATGTTCGGGCTTCCCGTCGAAGTGATGCTGATGCAGCTTGGAAACGTGGATCAGAGCGAGACGGAGCGGATCGCGGAGTTTATCGCGGAATATAAACGGCAGTACCCAATCTTCATGGCAAAGGGCGCGACCTGTATTAAAAACGCCCGGGAAACGGTGGAGGCGATCTATCGCGCGGGCTACCCCGTGTGCCTGATTACCTCGGAACGGCGGCAGAACGCCCAGTTTATTCTGGACAACCTGCATTTGTCGGATTCGATCAAGTACCTGATCTCCCGAGACGACGTGACCTGCTTCAAACCCGATCCCGAGCCGATCCTCAACGCGGCAAGGCTTGTTGGAAAGCCCGCCGAGGAATGCGTCTATATCGGCGAATCCCCGTTTGATATCGACGCGGGCGTCGCCGCCAAAGTCTTTGTTGTGGCGGTGGGTTCCGGCAACTGGTCGGTGGAAAGCCTCCTGGCATGTCATCCGGATGTGCTGGCAGAGGATATCAGCGAGCTATGTTCCCTGTTCGGCGTGTCGAACAATTAACATAGAAAAAGAAACAAACACGATAATTACGGAGGAGGAAACTAACAATGAAACGTCTTATGGCAATCCTGCTGGTTCTCGCAATGGTCGCTGGCATGGTGGCATGCAAGACCACGACCGAGACGCCTGTGACCGAACCTGAAGCAACGGAAGCAGCGACTGCGACCGATGCGCCCGAGGAAAGCACCGAGCCCGAAGCGAAGGAAGCGTTCACCTGCATCGTGAGCGAGTCCGCAGCGGGCGCACCGTTTTCTCAGCTGACTTGGCTGGGCTTTGAAAAGATCGAGAGCGAAACCGGCGCGAAGGTTCAGTTTGTCGAAGCGCTGGAAGCATCCGAATTCGAAGAACAGCTCCGTGCAATGGCAGAACTGGGCGCAAACCCCATCTACTCGATGTTTGACGGCGTCAACCTCGTCGCCGCGGAGATCGCGCCCGAATATCCGGATACCCAGTTCATCCTGATCGACTGCAACGAAGAGATCAATGAGCCCAACGTCACAAGCATCATCGTGGACTCCTTTGAACCCTCCTTTGTGGCAGGCCTCGTCGCCGCGCTGACCAGCAAGACCGGCGTTGTCGGTTGGGTCGGCTGCCTGGACATCCCCGTCATCACTCGTTTCTATGACGGTTATGCCGCGGGCGTCAAGTATGCCAACGAAACCTACGGACTGAATGTGACCTGCGAAATGGCCTACATCGGCGATGCTTCCGATACGGTCAAGGGCGCGGAAACCGCAAAGCTCATCCTCGACAAGGGCGCTGACGTGATATTCCATGCAGCAAACGAAGCGGGTCTTGGCGTAATCCAGGCCTGTGTGGAAAAGGGCGTCAAGTGCATCGGCGTTGACGAATGGCAGGGCGACATCGATCCCCTCGTCTACTGGTCTGCGCTGATCGCCATCAACGACGCGGTGTACGATTCCTACACGCGTTTTGCGGCAGGCACGCTGGAGGCAGGCTCCATCAACTACGGCATCGAGACCGGCAACCCGATCTATGACGACCGTGACTACGCGAATCTGGACGATACGACCAAGACGGCTGTTGATGCGCTGATGGAAGGCGTCAAGGGCGGCACGGTGGACGTGTTCTCCTACCAGGGCTAATCTAACAAAAGCATATGGGAACGCGGCGATTGCCGCGCTCCCATATCCTTATTTTTGAGAGACAAGCGAAAAAATAATCCGCCATTGCAAACGGAGGACGCACATGCAAGCATATCTCGAACTCAAAGGGATTACCAAGCGGTTTGGAAAGCTGACAGCAAATAACAATATCGATCTCCAGGTGGAAAAGGGCACGGTTCACGCTATTATCGGCGAGAACGGCGCCGGCAAAAGTACTCTGATGAATATTATTTCCGGCATCTATCAACAGGATGACGGCGAAGTGCTCATCGGCGGAAAGGTTATGCGGTTTCGGAATGCGACGGATGCAAACCGTGCCGGCGTCGGCATGGTCTATCAGGAATTCATGCTTTTTCCGGAGATGAGCGTGCTTGACAACATCATGATGGGGTATGAAAAGCTGACGGTGTGCGGCGTGATCCATCGTAAAAAGACTAGAAAAGCGGTAGAGGAGATCTGCAAGACCTATGGCTTTGACCTTCCGCTCGATGCGATGGTTTCCGAGCTGCCGGTTTCCGTGCTGCAACAGGTGGAGATCGTCAAGATCCTCTATCGCGGCGCGGAAATTTTGATCTTTGACGAACCGACCTCGGTTCTGACGCCGCAGGGAGTCGAGGGATTGTTTGAAGCGATGCGTTTTTTGATCCAAAAGGGCAAAACGATCCTGTTTATCACCCATAAGCTGCATGAGGTGCTGGAGATTGCCGATCGCATCACGGTGCTCAAGGATGGCTGCGTCACGGGCAATACCGTTCCCAAGGAGACGAGCAAGGAGAAGCTTGCCAGCATGATGGTGGGGCGCACGGTCGTGCTGGAAGCCGAAAAGCTGGAGAAAACCGCGGGCGACGAGGTGCTGCACGTGGAGCATCTCACCGTGGCGGATGAAAGGCAGAGGCTTCGGGTCAAGGATGTGGCGCTGTCGGTGCGCGCGGGCGAGATCGTGGGGATCGCGGGCGTTGCCGGATCGGGACAGGTGGAGCTGGTCGAGTCGCTGTTTGGGCTGCAAAAGCAGCTCAAGGGCAAGGTCGCGTTTTGCGGCAACGATATTTCCAATGCAACCTGCCGCGAAAGACGCTGTATGGGGATCGGCTACGTGCCGCAGGATCGCATGGCGGACGGCGTCAACCGGGACGCCAGCATCTGGGAAAACTGCATGATGGGCTATCATGTGGCGCATGGATTCCACAGCAAGCTTTTGATCGATCACAAACAGGCATACGGGTTTGCCGACGACGTGGTGGAAAAATACGCCGTCAAAACTCCGTCGCTGCAAACGCATATATCCTCGCTTTCCGGCGGCAACGTGCAAAAAACCATCGTCGGACGCGAGTTTTTACAGGACAACAAGCTTTTGATTATTCAGGATCCGACGCGTGGTATCGATATCGGCGCGATTGAATTTATCTGGAAGAAGATCGAGCTGCTTGCCGCGTCCGGCGTGGCGGTGCTCTTGGTCAGTCAGGAACTCAACGAGGTCATGGAGGTTTCCGACCGCATCCTTGTGATGTATGACGGCGGGCTGTATGACGCGGGCAGGCATGGCGAATTGACCGAGCAGCAGATCGGACTTTTGATGACGGGAGGTGGCAGGCATGAAGCATGAGGCAAACGGAAATCGCAATAAGGTGATCTCGGAAATCCTCAAGTACGTGATCGCGCTTCTCGCGGTCGGCGTTGTCGGCGCAATGCTGATCCGCATGCAGGGCGGCGCGCCCGGAGAGGCGATCGCGGCGATTTTCGAGGGTGCGTTCGGCGGGCAGAAGATGATCGGCAACACAATCCGCTGGGTCACGCCCTGCATCCTGATGGGAATTGCAGCGACCGTCGCGTTCAAAGCGGGCATCTGGAACCTCGGTGTTGGCGGACAGCTGTACTTCGGTGCGTTTGCGGCCGCGCTTGCCGGCATTTATCTGGATCTGCCGCCGATTATTTTCCCAATCGTGTGCATTTTGATCGGCGGGATCGTGGGCATGCTGTTTGCCTTGATTCCGGCGCTGCTCAAGATGAAGCTCAATATCAACGAAATGATCTCCACGCTCATGCTCAACTATGTGGCAACGCTGGTGACGGAGTATCTGACCAAGGTGGTCAAGGGCATCAGCGCCTCCAACAACAGCAAGGCGATGGCAACCCCGCCGGTCGGCGAGGCAGCAGAATTGACCAAGCTTGTGGAGAAGACCAACGCCAATACCGGCATCTTTGTCGCCATCGCGCTGGTGATATTGGTCTATCTTGTGTATCGCTATACGATCGTCGGCTATGAGATGAAGCAGGTGGGCGCCAATCCGCGCTTTGCCCGGGTGGGCGGCGTTCGAACGACGCAGATGTACCTGACGATCTTTCTGGCGTCCGGCTTTATCGCGGGGCTTTGCGGCGCGATTGAGGTGCTGGGCGTATACGGAAAATTCACGCCGAATTTTGCTTCCAATATCGGCTGGGACGGCATCATGATCGCCATGATCGCCAACTGCAATCCCATCGGCGTCGGTCTGGTCGGAACGCTTTGGGGTTCGTTGAAAGCGGGCGCGCTGCACATGGAACGCCTCACCACGACCAACCGGCTGACGGTCGAATTGATGCAGGCGATGTTCGTATTGTTTGTCACGGTGGATTATCGCAGAATGCTGGATTATTTCAGCCGCAAGCGGGAGAATAGGAGGATGCGCGGATGCTGAACGTACTCTTTGGAACGGCGACTCTCGCCTCGACGCTGCGACTGTCTACGCCGTTGATTCTCGGCACGGTGGGCGGCTGCTACTGCGACCGCGGCGGCGTATTCAATATTGCGCTGGAAAGCTTCATGCTGACGGCCGCGTTCTTTGCCGCGTATGGAACGTATCTTACGGCAAACCCCTATATCGGCGTGCTGTGCGGCATCCTCGCCGGGCTTGTCTGCGGCGGGATCTTCGGGCTGTTTGTGTTTCACCTGGGCTCGAGCGGCATTGTCGTGTCCATTGCGCTAAATCTTGGCGCGTGGGGCTTTACGACGCTGATGATGCTCTCGGTGTTCAAAACGCGCGGCTCTTTCATGGACCCGCGTCTTGTGAGCCTGCCGACGTTTGACATTCCGGTTCTGAACCGGATTCCGTACCTGCGGGACATCTTTAACAATCAGAACATTCTGGTGTATGTTGCGCTGTTGTCAATCGTCGTGATGTGGATCATCATGTATAAGACCGCGTTCGGATTGCGCCTCCGCGGTGTTGGCATGAATCCGAAGGCGGCGCAGACCGCCGGAACCAACATCTTGAAATACCGGTGGATCTCGCTGCTCATCACCGGCGCGTTCTGCGGACTGGCGGGCGCGGTGCTGCCGCTTGGCGGCACGTCCATCTTCAGCGAAAACATGACGGCCGGGCGCGGGTTTCTCGTCGTCGCGGCGATTCTGGTCGGCCGTGGGAATCCGCTCATGTCCGCGCTGTCCTGCCTGCTGTTTGCCTATACGGACGCATTATCGCTGGGCTTGCAAAATATCGGCATACCGTCGCAGATCGTTCTGACGCTGCCATATGTTGCGACCATCCTCGTGTTGTTGATGATCGGGTTGAAAAACCTGATGGCAAAAAAGAAGCTGCCCGCGATCCGCGGTTGATTGCCGGGAAACGGGCGCTCCAATTGTGAGAACGGACGCGCGGACGAACGCGCTGTTTGCCAAGACAAAATGATGCAGGGTATCACCGTGGTACAGTACGGCGATACCCTGTTCTTTTCATGCTGCGGCTTTTGCTTGCGGGAAACGGGCGTATCCTCAGACGCGCCTCCTGACAGAAGGGATTTAGCTCTCGACGGTCTCGCTATCCACGCTCTTTTTTCCGGAGCGTACGAAAAGCGAGCCGAGCAGCGCGCCAAATACGCTTCCGTAGATGGTGGAGATATAGGGATTTCCGGTAATCATGCAGGCGCCGGTCGCGCAGCCTACATAGCGGTAGTAAAGAAATCCGCCGATTGCGCCGACAATGCAGCCGATGATTACGGGCAGATAACGCAGCAGGGTATGCTTATTCTGTTGATGTTCCATAACAATTTACACCTCCTTGGATGATGATAGTATAACGGCTGCGGCGGCGGCTGTAAGTGATTAGATCACACAGGCACGCGATGGAATGCAACCGCGTCATATCGGCTGTGCGACGCTTTACGCCGAACAGAACAAATTCACCGTGCGCAGGCGCCAAACACGCCACGGCGCGGCGTAGGGCGTGAGAGAACAAACAGGCGGCAAACGATGCCGTGCGCGGATGCTTTCGAGCATGGCGCGGCGTGCATGCCGCATAAAATTCTTTTGTTGACAATCCGTATAAATCGCAGTACAACATTTGTGCTATCACATAATGTAGCGGAAAGGACAGTGATTTTTTATGACGCAAACAGCAGACGACGTTCCACTTGCAGCACCCGTGGTCGGCATCGTATGCAACCTCAAGCACAAGCAGGCTGCGCCGGCCACGACAAGGGACATGGAGGCGGAATATGACAATCCGGAGACGGTGGAGGCAATTGCGGCGGCACTTCAAAAGCATGGGCTTTCGACAAGTGTTTACGAAGCGGACGCCCATCTGCCGGAGCAGCTTACCGCACGGCGTCCCGATCTTGTATTCAACATCGCCGAAGGGCATGGCGGACGCGCCAGAGAGGCGCAGGTTCCCGCACTGCTCAACATGATGGACATCCCGTTTACGGGGTCTGACGAAACGACACTCTGCATCGCGCTCGACAAAGCGCTTACAAAGCGCCTGCTGTCGACTTATCATATCAGGACGCCGCATTCCCGCGTGATCCATCCCGGAGATTCCGCGGATAAGGGCGCGGCATTGCATTTTCCCGTGATCGTAAAGCCCAATGCCGAAGGCTCAAGCAAGGGCATTGCCGACGTCAGCGTCGCCAAAACGCCGGAGCAGCTCAAAGCGCTTGTGGCGGAGAACATCGCGCAGTACGGTGAATCCGTGCTCGTGGAGGAATTTGTCTGCGGACGGGAATTTACGGTAGGCGTACTTGGAAACGGCAGCGATATTCGCGTGTTTTCGCCTATGGAGATTCTGTATATCGCCGGTACGCCCGGCGAATATCCGGTCTACAACTATACGGTAAAGCAGGATTATACACGGTATATCCGCTATGAATGCCCGGCAAAGCTCACCGTGGCCCAGAACGACGAGATGACGCGTATGGCAAAGCGCGTTTATCAGGCGCTGGGCTGCCGCGACATGGCACGGGTGGATTTTCGCATGGACGAAATGGAGAAGATCTATTTTCTCGAGATCAATCCGCTGCCGGGGCTTGCGCCGGGATACAGCGACTTTCCCATGCTGGCGGAGGCCTGCGGCGTTGCGTACGACGAACTGGTCTATGCGATTGTGAAGGCTGCGGCAAAGCGCTGCGGCGTTCGCATCTGAGGGGGCGATCGTATGCAGGGACGCATGACGAGCCTTTTGGAAAACCCGGGCTGGAACGATTGGAAGTGGCAGTTTGCCCATCGCATCACGAATGCGGACGCGCTCTCCAAGATTCTGCCGCTGGCAGATGGCGAAAAGGCGGACATTGCAAAATGCCTTGAAAGCTTTCGCATGGCGATCACGCCCTACTATGCTTCGTTAATCAACCCGGACGATCCCAACGATCCGATCCGCATGCAGTGCGTGCCGTCCATTTTGGAGACGGCGCCGTGTGCAAACGATCTTTCCGATCCGCTCAACGAGCTGGGAGACAGCCCCGTACCGCATATTGTGCATCGCTATCCGGATCGGGTACTGTTTCTTGTGACGCTGCGCTGCTCGATGTACTGCCGGCATTGCACCCGGCGGCGCGTGGTGGGCGAGGAGGATCGGATCATTACGGAAAAGAGTCTCCAGACAGCGCTTGCCTATATCCGGGCGCACACCGAGATCCGCGACGTGCTGATCTCCGGCGGCGATCCGCTTGTGATGGGGACGGAGAAGCTGGAGCATATCATTGCCTCCATCCGCGAGATTCCACATGTGGACATTATCCGTATCGGAACGCGGGTACCGGTGGTGCTGCCGATGCGCATCACCGAGGAATTGCTGGAGATGCTCAAAAAGTACCAGCCGATCTGGATCAACACGCATTTTAACCACCCCAATGAGCTGACCCCCGACAGCCGGCGAGCCTGTGCGGCGATCGTGGACGCGGGGATTCCGCTGGGCAACCAGAGCGTGCTGCTCAAGGGGATCAACGACGATCCCGAGACGATGAAACGGCTGCTGCTGGGGCTGGTGCATATGCGGGTGCGTCCGTACTATCTCTATCAGTGCGATCTGTCGCGCGGCATCAGCCATTTCCGCACGACGGTGGAGACGGGGATTCATATCATGCACGCGCTCACCGGTAATATTTCCGGGTACGCTGTGCCGAAGTACGTTATCGACGCGCCGGGCGGCGGCGGCAAGGTTCCGATCAATTACAATTATGTGATCGAGAAAAACGATCGCGAGGTCGTACTCGAAAACTATGAAGGGAAGCAGTTCCGCTATCCGCAGCCGTTGCAGGACGGCGACGCCTGACTGCACCCCAGACAACCTGTCAGAACGCGACAAAGGTCTGCTGACGTTTTTCGGCAGACCTTTTTGCTGCCTATCAAAACCAATCGCGCGTCGCAAAAGAACGGTTTTTTTCTGTATTGCGCCAGGCGACAACATCCTGCATAATAGAACGGTATTGTAAAATTAGGAGAAGAAGAAATGCAGCAGGTGCGCTATATGGATGCGTTGCAGGGATTTCAAGATGCGGGGATCGTTCCCGGAGATACGGTGCTGATCCAGTCGGCGCTGCGTCCGTTTGGCTATGTAGAGGACGGCGGGGTTACGATTGCCAAGGCGCTTTGTGAAGCCGTTGGAAAGGAAGCGGGAACGGCGGTTGCGCCCGCTTTTTGCTTTATCCATGAGCTTGAGGAGACTCCCGTGATCGATCCCCAAAACGATCCTTCCGAAATGGGCGCCATCAGCGAAGCCGTGCGGCGTTTGCCGGGGGCAAAGCGCAGCATCGCGTACCGCCACAGCTTTTCAGCGATCGGGAAATCCGCAAAGCTTTTGACGGAGGTTGACCCATATCTTCCGGTGTTTGACATGCGCAGCATTTTTGGCAGAATGCTCGCGCTTGACACCAAGGTCGTGCTTGCCGGCGTGACCTACGTCAACTCCACCAGCCATCATTTTGGCGAATACTTGTTGCAGGTACCCGATCGGCACACGATCGAGCGAAGCGTCAAGCTCCGGCTTCCCGACGGTACGCTCGAGGATCGCATCATGACGGACTATCAGCCAAAGCCAACCCTGTCCGGCGATTACTATGAGCACCCGCATGATTTCAACAAGCTGGGGCTGTGGCTGGAGCAGGCGGGCAAGGTGCAGATCACCACGATCGGCAATGCCGTAATCCGCGTATTTCACATGCGGGATCTGATCGAATCCATCCTGTATCGATATCCGCTTGATCCGTGGATTTTCTGTCAGGATGAGAAGCTCGTGGTTCTCCCGGACGGAAAAGAGGCATATCGGGACTATGTGGACGGCGCGGGCCGCGAGGATACCGCCATCTGGGCATGTGTGGATCCGGAAAAAATCTGCAAGCGATAACGCAGCGCTTGCGACAAACAAGGGGCTGTAGCAAAGGAAAAGCTACAGCCCCTTAATTTAAGCGGGACGGTTTTCTTATTTCAGGTTTTCAGGATTCAGACAATCCAATTCCGGCAGGACGAACCGGCCGTTTTTGCGGATGAGCACATCGTCGAAATAGATCTCGCCGCCGCCGTATTCCGGCGTTTGAATCAGCACAAGATCCCAGTGCTGGCTCGACTTATTGCCGTTGTAGCAATCGTCATAGCAGGAGCCGGGCGTAAAGTGGATGGAGCCGGCGATCTTCTCGTCAAAGAGCGTATCCTTCATGGGCGTGTTGATGTAGGGATTGACGCCGATGGCAAATTCGCCGACGTAGCGCGCGCCTTCGTCGATGTCAAGCTGCGCGTTGATGCGCTCGTTGTCGTTGGAGGTTGCTTCCACGATCCTGCCGTCCTTGAAGGTGAAGCGGATGTCCGTATAGGTGAAGCCGTTTTCCAGCGACGGGGTATTGTAGGAGATCGTACCGTTGACGCTGTTTTTGACGGGCGCGGTGTAGATTTCGCCGTCGGGAATGTTCATGTGACCCGCGCACTTGATGGCGGGCAGATCCTTGATGGAAAAATGCAGATCGGTGCCGGGGCCAACCAAACGCACCTTGTCCGTGCGTTCCATCAGCGCCTTCAGGCTGTCCATCGCCTTGTCCATCTTGGAGTAGTCGAGGCAGCAGACGTTGAAATAGTAATCTTCAAACGCTTCGGTGCTCATGTCCGCAAGCTGCGCCATGGACGGACTCGGGTAACGGAGAATGACCCACTTGGTTTTGGGCACGCGAATCTGACCGTGCACCGGCGTCCAATAGTACTTCATGTAGTCGTTCATCTTGTCGGAGGGCACGTCCGCCATCTCACTGGAATTGCTGCCGCCACGCACGCCGATATAGGCGTCCATGCCGCTCATGACGGCCGCGTCCCATGCGGCGTGCTGCTTGAGCTGCTCCACGTTGCAGCCCAGGACAAGCTCGCGATCCATCGCCTTGTCGCCAAGCCACAGGAAGGGATTGCCGCCGACTGCATAGACCTCTTTGATGAGCGCACGCGTCAGATCTTCATTGCCGCCGATGCTTTCAATGAGGATGTTTTCGCTCTTTTTCAGACCGCAGGAGAAATTGACCAGACCGCTGGCCAGCTTTTTGATTCTCGGATCAAACATATTGTTACCTCCATATGCTTTGTGCCCGCGAAGCAGGCTTGCATTTCTTCATTATTCTAACACAAAAAACCAAAGGTGATCGATCCGTTTTGAAAAAACGCGTCATACCTCGACATTGTAGATCTTCTTGACGCCTTCCCGACCGCGTACCATGATCGCAAAGATGCCGATGAGGTTGACGACCATCGCGCCGGCGATCAGCTCGCGTACCGGCAGCACTTCGCCCAAAGCGCCGGCAAGCAGCTGTCCGATGATGCCGCCTAGGATATTCAGCATCTGGAAGATGCCGTTGAACCGTCCGCGCATATCGTCGCTGAGATAGCTCTGCGTGCTGGAGATGCGGATATTGTAGCTGGTCACGGCAAACAGTCCCGACAGGAAGTGAAACAGCAGCATGACGGCGTAAGGCAGATACAGGTACGCGCCGTCCAAAAACGACAGCGTAATATAGACCGTCAGGGCGATGGCAAATTTCTTTTGCACGGGATAGCGGAACTTGTAGTGGATCAGTCCGCCTAAAAGGCGCCCCACGGTGGAGATGGACATGAGCCACGTGTAATGCTCAACGCCCAGCGGCGTCGCGGCGCTCTTAAAATAGGGAAGCACGAGCGTTCCGGCGATGCTGCTGCAAAGCGTCGTCACAAAGAAGTATTTTGTGATGGTCGCAAGCCCCCGCTCGTTTTTCAAATAGGAAAGTCCGTCCCGAAAATCGGATACGAATTGGGAAAGACGGAATGTCTGCCCTGCGCGTTTTTCGGCGTGCTGCTCGGGCGCTTTGATGCGCGTTTCAAAAATCGCGGCGATCAAGAAAGACGCTGCGTTGAACAAAAACAGCGGCGCAAGCCCGATCGTGGAATAGCATACGCCCGCGATCGGCACCATAATGGTGTTGGCAAGCGGATAGATGAGACTCGCGATGGAATAGGCGCGCGAAAAGTTGCCCTTGGAAATCAGCGTTGGATACAGGCTCTCATAAGCGACCGAATACACGCTGTCCACCGCGCCCACGATCATGGCGAGCAGCAGAAAAAGCGTGTAGTCAAACAGACCGTTATATATAAATAGGAAGAACAACACGTATAGACCACACGAAAAGAAGTCGAGCATGTAGATGACGCGTTTTCTGGAGAAGCGGTCGAGGTATGGCCCGGCAAGCAGCGGCAGTACGATACGCGGCAGAGAATAGCAGACCATGAACAGCGCGTAGAGAAAAACGGAGCTCGTATAATCGAGCACCAAAAGTCCGATAGCGAACCCGGAGACGGCGTTCCCAAACATAGAGACGACCGTGCCGAGCGTGATAATTGTAAAATCCTTTGTCCAAAGGGGCATTTTTTCCGTTTCCATATGCAGCAATATACCACATGCGTATTTGCGCCGCAAGAAAAACGTGCTATACTTCCTATAAAAATAGGGAAACGGGAGAACGGGAATGAAGCTGAACCGCTATGCGGATGATTATGAAACCGTCGTCGAGGTGGACGAAAAGGGGAAAGAGCGAAAAAAAGCCAGATACAAAGGAGCGTATTTTACGGTCAAGCTGGACGGCGAGAGCATCAAGAACTATCGCAACAACAGCCTCTTGATCGGTATTGGCGCGGTGCTCGCGCAGATTGGCGCAGGATGCTTTACCAACGCCGGCATGTATCAATTCTACATCGCCGTGCCGTATGTCGCCGCCTTTTTTCCGCTGCTGTACATGATGTTTTCCGTTTTGCGGCTCCCGACTGAAAAAAAGCGGATGACGCGCGACGAGGTCGGCGTGTCCTACGACAGGATTCGCCCGTCGAGCCTTGGCGGCATGATCCTGTCCGGCATGTGCGCGCTGGGCGAGCTGATCTTTTTGCTCGCCGTCAAAAGCGAGGCGCCGTTTCTGGAATTGACCTGCTTCGGACTGGAGGCGTTGACCGCGGCGCTGTGCTATTTGATGCTGTTTACCCGCAGTCGAATTCGAATAGAAAGCGTCGAAGAAACTGAGAAAAGCGACGGTTAAAAGAATATATTTTTTTTCAAAAATGCGGCAAAACGGCAGGGTATGCCATTGACAACCTTCATGGATTCGAATATAATCGGCATTGTATTCAAAAATACAATGCCATCAAACTATTAAGGAGGAAACAAGATGAAGAAGTTCAGTAAGTTACTGGCAGTTCTCATGGCTGCATGTATGCTCGTTATGGCATTTGCAGGCTGCAAGACTGCAACGGATTCCGACAAGGGAACCGACGTCGCCACGACGGAACCCACGACGGCGCCCGAGGAGAACAACACGCCCTTGGTTGTTGCTTATAGCCCCTTCTCTCAGAAATTCAGCCCCTTCTATGCCGATACCGGCTACGATGTGGATGCTGAAGCGATGACGCAGATTTCCATGCTCACCACCGACCGTGTCGGCGGCATCGTGTTCAATGCGATCGAGGGCGAGACCCGTTCCTACAATGGTACGGATTATCTCTACACCGGCGCAGCCGACACGAAGGTAGAGTATGATGCGGCGTCCGATACGACGACCTATACCGCAAAGCTGCGCGAAGACCTGCTCTTCTCCGATGGCGTGCCCGTCACCGCGGACGATATCATCTTCTCGCTGTATACGCTGCTGGATCCTTCCTACGCAGGCTCCTCCACGCTGTCCTCCTATGACATCGTCGGCCTGCGCAACTATCGTACCCAGACCAGCGACGACGTCTATGCAAAGTATGCCCAGATGGCAAAAGATATCTTTGCGGCAGGCGCCGACCATGTCTGGAGCGAAGCAGACGGTTGGACCGAAGCACAGCAGACCGGTTATTGGGAACTGGTGAAGACGAACTGGATGGCAGACGTTCAGGGCATCGTTTCCTACGTCCTGAATAACTACATCGATTACGGCCCGGACAACTTTGGTCATACCGCAGACGAGATCAATGCCAGCGAAGGCATGCAGATTGCGTTTGGTATGATTATGTGGGGCTTCGGCGGCTTTGCCGATGACGGCGTCACCTTCACCGGTGCTTATTCCGGCAAAACCTGGGATCTGACCACCACCTTCCCGACCATCGAAGATTACTACAACGAAACCTATCTGGCCTACG
The DNA here is from genome assembly GCA_964636685.1 of uncultured Oscillospiraceae bacterium. Lineage (GTDB taxonomy): Bacteria > Bacillota > Clostridia > Christensenellales > CAG-138 > CAZWUK01. The sequence goes on along the minus strand of CAZWUK010000001.1, from coordinate 58,392 downwards.
AAGGCAGCGTAGACGCCTATGCCGCGAAGGAATCCGCCAATGGTACGGACGTCCATGCGGCTGCGGATGCACAGTTCATCTCCACCTATGGCCCGCAGGACGAGTCCATGGCGGGTGCGGGTGTTGCTTCCATCACCGGCATCAAGAAGGTCGATAATTACACTGTGACCATTACGACCACCGGTTACAGCGCTCCCGCTGTTTACTCCATCCTCGGTATCGAAGTTGCGCCGATGCACTACTACGGCAGCACCGAAAAGTACGATTACGAGAATGGCAAGTATGGCTTTGACTTTGGCGATCTGTCCAGCCAGCAGGCTGTGACGACCCAGCCTCTGGGCGCCGGCGCCTATAAGTTCATCAAATACGAGAATAAGGTCATCTACTACGAAGCCAACGAAAACTATTACAAGGGTTGCCCGAAGATCAAGGAAATCCAGTTCAAGGAAACCGTCAATAGCGAAGTTGCTTCCGCAGTACAGACCGGTACCGCAGACGCTGGCGAAATGACCGGCTCCCGTACTCGCTTTGAAGAAGTTGCAAGCTACAACTCCAACGGCGAAATCACGGGCGACGTGATCACCACCAGCAAGGTCGATAACCTCGGTTACGGCTACATCGGCATCAATGCGGACACCGTCAACGTGGCGGGCGCACCGGATTCCGACGCTTCCAAGGCACTGAGAAAAGCGCTCATGACCGTTCTGGCAGCCTATCGTGACACCGCGATCGACTCCTACTACGGCGAAGCTGCTTCCGTCATTCAGTACCCCATCTCCAACACTTCTTGGGCAGCACCCCAGCCGACGGATGAAGGCTACCGCAATGCGTACTCTGTGGACGCGACCGGTGCAGAAGTCTACACCTCCGGCATGAGCGCAGACGAGAAGTACGCAGCGGCCTCCGCCGCGGCGCTGACCTTCTTTGAAGCAGCCGGTTACACGGTGGCAGACGGTAAGGTCACCGCAGCTCCCGATGGCGCAAAGCTCAGCTACGAGTGCATGATCCCGGGCGACGGCACCGGCGACCATCCGGCATTTGCAATCCTGACCGATGCACAGGCAGCATTCACAGCCATCGGCATCGACTTCAAGATCAACGACCTGTCCGACTCCGCCATCCTCTGGGATGCTCTGGACGCAGGCACGCAGGAACTGTGGACTGCCGCTTGGGGCGCCACTATCGATCCTGATATGTACCAGGTCTACCATAGCTCCGGAGTTGTGGGCGAAGGCGGTTCCGATTCGAACCACTACCACATCCGTTCCGCAGAGCTGGATCAGCTGATCGTGGATGCGCGCGCAAGCGACGATCAGAGCTACCGCAAGAGCGTTTACAAGCAGTGCCTCGACATCATTGCCGATTGGGCCGTGGAACTCCCGACCTATCAGCGTCAGAACTGCATCGTCTTCAGCACGGAGCGTATCAACCTTGACACGCTGACGCCGGACATCACAACCTTCTGGGGCTGGATGCACGACATCGAACTGCTGGAAATGAACTAAGCTCTGCCAAGCAGGTAAAACTCAACCAATAGGAAACCGTTGTGCACCCGCCCTCGGGTGGGTGCACAACCTTTTTCATGATTTGGTTACAGTGTAACTTGATGGCGTACGACGGTAGAAAGAGGGATCGCATATGCGAAAATTTGTTATCAGAAGGCTGTTATTGGGCTTGTTCATCACGTTTTTCGGCGCGATGATCGTTTATGCTGTCATTCGCTGCCTTCCTTCCTCCTATGTGGAGACAATTGCAAGACAAAGAGCATCTAACCCTGCCAGCAACAAAACGTTTCAGGAGTGGATGGAGCAATTGAACGCAGTCTACGGACTGGATATTGGGATTATTCCCGGCTTTTTCAAGTGGGTCGGCAATGCCATTCAGGGCGACTTCGGCGAGTCCTGGCAGTATGGCATTCCCGTGACGCAGAAATTCAATCAGGTCATCGGCTGGTCTGTGCTGATGAACATTGTGACACTGCTGGTAGAAGTGGTGATCGCCATTCCTTTGGGCATTCTGGCAGCCAGAAAACAGTACTCCAAGACGGACTATGCTGTCACGGTATTTGCGTTGATGGGCATATCTCTGCCAACTTTCTTTTTGGCTACTATTTTGAAATATATCTTCTCGATCAAGCTCGGATGGTTTGATTTGTATGGATTGACGGGACGCTTCCATTCGTCCATGAATTCTTTCCAGCAAATATTGGATTACGGCAACCATCTGGTGCTGCCCTGCATCACACTGATGATGCTTTCCATCGGCGGATTGATGCGTTATACGCGCACCAACATGCTGGAGGTGCTGAGCGCGGACTATATCCGTACCGCGCGCGCCAAGGGGCTTCCCGAGAAGGTCGTGATTAACAAGCACGCGTTCCGCAACACGCTCATTCCGCTCGTCACCTATATGAGCTATCTGCTGCCGTCGATGTTTGGCGGCGCGCTGATTACGGAAACGCTGTTCCAGATCCCCGGCATCGGCTATATCTCCTATGACGCGATGATTCGCGGCGATATTCCGTTCGCCATGTTCTATACGACATTTTTAATCATCCTGACGCAGCTGTCGCTGATGCTGGCAGACATCATGTATGCCGTCGTTGATCCGCGCGTCAGAGTGAATTGACGGAGGTACCCATGCGTAAATATTTGAATGAGAACATGGAACCGCAGTCGCATGACCAAGAGCAGATGGCGCTGGACGATGCGCGCCGCGTAAAGGTGCTCTCTCCCGGCATGCTGGTATTCAAACGCTTTATCCGCAATAAGCTGGCGATCATCGGTCTTGGGATCCTGATCGTAATGTTCCTGTTTGCGTTTGTCGGCGTTCTGTTTTCGCCCTATGGCCAGACGCAGGTTTTCAAGGGACAGAGCTTAATGCCAAAGGACTATGCGAGCGCGATTTATAACGAGGAACTGCGCTACACCGTCAAGGACGGGGAAACGTTTGACTCCGGCGCGCGAGCCAAGTTTATGCTCGCAAAGGGCAAGGGCGAGAGCGTATTTGAATCCGGCAGCGCTGCCTACAGCTATCTGGCGGAATCGGAAAATTTCTATCGGATTTTCAAAATGGAGCCGATCTATGAGATCATGCTTGGCAAATACAAGCAGATCGACGCGTCTGTTCCGCTGACAGAGGAGCTCAAGACGGCTTTTGAAGCCGCGCTGGCCGCCGGCGAACAATTCTTTACGGCTGGCGAAAAAGAGTTTTTCATTCAGTCCAACGGCAAGCTGCAAAAGATTTGCAGCACACAGGAAATTGCCATCGCCACACTGAATGTTTTTGACGCTTACGCGCAGGAGAACGGCGCGCTTGTGTCGTCTTACGCGTTCCGTCTCGCGGCCGAGACTGCGCTTCTCAAGAATGAAAAGAGCTTCACGGCGGACGGCGCGAAGTATACGATCAGCTACGAAGGCGAAAACGAAACCATTCTGGACGCTTCCGGCGCAGAGTTTGCGGAGGTATCCGATATTATCGTCAATCCGCTGGATACGTCGATTTTCCTGCCCGTGGACTTTAAGGCGATGGTACGTCAGGCGATTGCCGACCGGCAGGGACGCTTCGATTATCCATCGGCGGACGGGGAAAGCGTTGAGTATACGCTGGTGCGCGTCAACAAAACCTATACTGTTAAGACGGAGTCCTACACGGAATTGATTCGCATGTATGAAACGCCGTCCGCAAAGCATCTGCTGGGATTGGACAATAACGGCATGGACAACATGACGCGTCTGATGTATGGCGGTCAGGTTTCGCTGATGGTCGGCTTCGTGGTCATCTTTATCGAGCTGTTCATCGGCATCATCATCGGCGGCATTTCCGGTTATTTCGGAGGCTGGGTCGATACGGCGCTGATGCGCTTTGTAGACCTGTTCAACAGCATTCCGTTCTACCCGATGGTCATTATTTTAGGCTCGGTTATGGATACGCTGGAGGTTTCGCCCAAAGCGCGTATTTTCCTCTTGATGTTTGTTCTCGGCGTATTGGGCTGGACCGGCGTTGCGCGCGTGGTGCGTGGACAGATCCTGACGCTGCGTGAACAGGATTTCATGATTGCGACGGAAGCGACGGGTATTCGTACAAGCCGGAGAATCTTCCGGCATCTGGTGCCCAATGTCATGCCGCTGTTGATCGTTCAGGCGACTGCGGGACTTGGCAGCATCATTATCACGGAGGCAACGCTGGGCTTCCTTGGACTTGGCGTGAAATATCCGCTGGCGTCCTGGGGAAGCATCATAAACGTAGCGTCCGACGCGCATGTTATGACCAATTACTGGTTCATGTGGATCCCGGCGGGTCTTCTGATCCTGTTGACCGTGCTTGGGTTTAACTTCGTGGGCGACGGTCTGCGTGACGCATTCGACCCGAAGATGAAGAGGTAACGGCATGGAAAAGCATATCATGAAGGTTGCGGCAAAGAGCGCCGCAAACAAAAAGAACTATATCTCCCGCCGCGAATCGGCAAGTATCTCCCGGAAAAATCGGAAGATTACCAATGCCATTGAGAAGCAGCGCAACCGCAAGAACGTTCCGGAATCCGAATACGTAACGACCATGAAGAATCCGGACAACGTGGTGGAGTTTGATAATCTGCACACCTACTTTTTTACCGACATCGGGACGGTAAAGGCGGTGGACGGCGTGACATTCGAAGTGCCGCGCGGGAAGACCGTCGGCGTCGTCGGCGAATCGGGCTGCGGAAAATCCGTCATGAGTCTTTCGCTGATGCAGCTGGTGCAGCGTCCGCAGGGCCAGATTGTCGAGGGAGCGATTCGCTTCGACACCGGCGAAAAGGTGATTGACATTGCCAAAACGCCCACTGAAGTGATCCAGACGGTGCGCGGCAGCAAGGCGTCCATGATCTTTCAGGAGCCTATGACAAGCCTCAACCCGGTATTTCTGATCGGCGACCAGATTGACGAGGTCATTCAGCTGCATAACCCGAAGATGACGGCAGAGGCGGTGAGGGAGAGAACCATCCAAATGATTGAGATGGTTGGTATCGCAAACAGCCAAGGCGTCTACAAGATGTACCCGCATGAGCTTTCCGGCGGCATGCGGCAGCGCATCATGATCGCCATGGCGCTTGCCTGCTCGCCGAAGCTTATCATCGCGGACGAGCCGACCACGGCGCTCGACGTTACCATTCAGGCGCAGATTCTGGATCTTTTGCGGACGCTCAAGGAGAAGATCAACTCCAGCATCATGCTGATTACGCATGACCTGGGGGTCATTGCCGAGATGGCGGACTACGTCGTGGTCATGTATGCCGGACGCATTGTTGAAAAGGGCACCGCGGAGGAGGTTTTCCACAATCCGTGCCATCCCTATACGATTGGTCTGATGGCGTCAAAGCCCGTGGTCAACCGTGACACGGAGCGCCTTTACAGCATTCCGGGACAGGTTCCCAACCCGATCAATATGCCAAACTACTGCTACTTTAAGGATCGCTGTGAAAAGTGCGTAGCCGCCTGCAACGGCGAATACCCGCATGAAATTTATGTTTCGCCGACGCATATGGTTGCCTGCTACCGCTATGCCGACGAAACGAAGGAGGGCTGATGTTATGGAGACAAAGAGAAGGATGAACGGGCATCAGACCGTTTCCAAGCACGATGATAAGTACGTTCTGGAAGTACGGAATCTCAAAAAGTACTTTCCGATCAAGGCCGGCGTCATGCAGCGCGTCGTTGGCAACGTGAAAGCGGTCGATGGCATCAGCTTCAACATTGAGCGCGGCACGACGATGGGTCTTGTCGGCGAATCCGGCTGTGGAAAAACCACGGTCGGAAAGACGCTTTTGCGGCTCAACGACATGACGAGCGGCGAGGTACTGTTCAACGGCGTGGATATTTTCAAGCTCGATCACAACGAGATGCGCGCGCTGCGTCCCAAGATGCAGATGATCTTTCAGGATCCGTATTCCAGCCTGTCACCGCGTTTGCCGGTGGAAGAGATCATCGGCGAGGCGGTCAAGGAGCATGAGATCGTTCCCAAGAGCGAATATAGCGCGTATATCGACCGTATTATGAAATCCTGCGGCTTGCAGCCTTATCACAAGGATCGTTATCCACATGAGTTTTCCGGCGGACAGCGGCAGCGCATCTGCATCGCAAGGGCGCTTGCGCTGAATCCGGCATTTGTGGTCTGCGACGAGCCGGTTTCTGCGCTGGATGTTTCCATTCAGGCGCAGATCATCAATCTGCTTCGCGATTTGCAGAAGGAATTCAAGCTGACGTATCTGTTTATCTCCCACGATCTTTCCGTGGTCGAGCATATTTCCGATACGGTCGGCGTGATGTATCTCGGGGATTTGGTGGAATATGCCGACAAGAAAAAGATATTCACCAACCCGAAGCATCCGTATACGCAGGCGCTGTTTTCGGCCATTCCGGTGCCGGATCCCGATGCAAAAATGAACCGCATCATTCTGGAAGGCAGCATCCCGAGTCCGGCAAATCCGCCGTCGGGCTGTAAATTCCATACCCGCTGCCGCAACTGCATGGAAATTTGCAAAAAGGTTGCACCGAAGGCATATGAGATTGAGCCTGGGCATATGGTCGTATGCCATTTGTATGATTCTGAAGCGGAGAATCATGACAACGGATAAAGAACGGCAAAAACAATACGATGACGACGACGGACGCGTGATTTGCGATATGAACGTGCCCGGGATGCCTTGGTATGAGAAGAACGCGCGAAAAAATGCACGACGGCAGCGCAAGGACAGCGGCGATTCCATGACGCCGCGCGAAGCGCGCAGATACACCTTCTATGCGGTTCTCGCCGGTTTGGCGGTGGTTGGTATTTTTTCTGCGGCGGGGATTTTGTTTATCCTGTTTTGCACCAAGGTATGGTTTCGTTAGACGGATCAGGCGTTCCAACGTAAGGAACGCCTTTCTTTGATCCGGCAGAAAAGAAACAGAGGAGGAAATGACATTGATCGATCAGACGATTGCCAACGCGGTGCTGGCGTCGGCAATGGACAACGGCGCGGATTTTGCCGAGCTTTTCCTGGAAGACAGCGAATCCAACCGTATCTCCATGATTGACGGAGAGGTTGAGAATGCGGGATATACCCGCCTCCACGGCGCGGGCGTTCGCGTATTGCTGGGGAACCGAAGCGCCTATGCGTACACGGTGGATACCAGCCGGGAGGGCTTGCTCCGTACGGCGCGCGCGGCGGCGGCAGCCTTGCCGGGCGTGAAAAAAGAATTTGGGACGGTACGGTTTGCCGCCTGCGCGTACGATACGCCGGTTGCCCGCCCGTTTTCTGAAATCGAAAACAGCGCGCGGATCGCGCTCCTTAAAAACGCGTCCAAAGCCTGCAAAGCGGAATCGGCAGAGATCACACAGGTGGCGGCACAGTACTTTGACAAGGTGCAGCGCGTCCTGATCTGCAATACCGAAGGGCTGTTTAAGACGGATGTCCGTCCGAGAACCAGAAGCTTTGTGCAGGCGGTCGCCATGCAAAAGACGCAGGCGCAGACGGGCTATGAATCGCCGGGCTGCTGCTTAGGCTTTGAAGCATACCGCCAGAAGATCGACCTGGACGCACGTGCCCGTATGGCGGCAAACACTGCCGTGACGATGCTCCATGCGCCGGATTGTCCGGCGGGCGTCTTGCCCGTCGTGATCGACGGTGGCTTCGGCGGCGTCATTTTCCATGAGGCCTGCGGACACAGCTTGGAAGCAACGAGCGTCGCAAAGGGCAATTCGGAATTTTGCGGCAAGCTTGGGCAAAAGATCGCGTCCGATTGCGTGAGCGCCTGCGACGACGGCACAATGCCGGGGGAATGGGGCACAATCAATATTGACGACGAAGGAACGCCGGGACAAAGGAACGTACTGATCGAGAACGGCGTGCTCAAGGGCTATCTCATCGATCGGCTGGGCAGCCGAATCATGGGAATGCCGGTGACGGGATCTTCCCGCCGGCAGGGATACACGTTCGCGCCGACCTCCCGCATGACCAACACGTTTATCATGCCGGGAACGGACGACGACGCGGAGATGATCGCCACCATGGGCGAGGGATTGTACGCAAAGAAGATGGGCGGCGGCTCGGTCAACCCGGTCACGGGTGAATTTGATTTCATCGTCAGCGAGGGCTACTGGGTACGCGACGGCAAGATTCTCACGCCCGTTCGCGGCGCAATGCTGATCGGAAAGGGCGCGGAGATTCTCAAACGGATCGACCGCGTGGGCAAAACCATGTGGATGGGACAGGGGATGTGCGGCTCGCTTTCCGGCTCCGTGCCGACCAACGTCGGTCAGCCGCGCATTCGCGTGACGGAGATCACCATTGGTGGAAAAGGAGGCGCGCTGTAATGGAAGACCGCGTATTTGAAAAAAAACTGCTGGAGCTTGCGCTCTCACATGGCTGCGAGGCGGCGGAAACCTATTCTGCCAAGTCGGATTCCTTTGAAGCGACAGTGCTGAACGGCGAGCTGGATCGATATGCCGTCAGCACGCAGGGTGGTTTGAGCCTTCGCGTGCAGGTGAACGGGAAAAACGGCTATGCGTACACCGAGCATCCGGAAGATCCGGTCGCGCTGGTGCAGCGTGCCATGGAAAACGCACGCGCCATCGAGATCGCAGACGAGCATCCCATGCAGGGACGCTGTACATATCAGACCGTCCAGACGACGCAGGGAGCCCTCTCAAAGCTTTCCGAGCAGGAGAAGATCGATCTTGCCAAGCGCATGGAAAAAACCGCTCTGGCGGCAGATCCGCGCGTCAAACGGGTATCCTACTGCGAGGTTGGCTCCTCCACGGGCAGCATCGGCATCTACAACACGCTGGGGCTTTCCGCGGAGCGTACCGACGGCATGGATTACTGCTATGTGCAGCCAATCCTCGAGCAGGACGGCGAGGTTCGAACGGGGCTTGTGTTCCGCTCCGGAACGGACGCCGCCGACGTCGAGGGCTGTGCCAGAGAAGCGGTTGCGGAGGCGGCCGAAAAGTTCGGCGCAGAGCCGGTGCCTTCGGGCGCATATCGCGTCATCCTTCGAAACACCGCGATGGCGGATCTGATGGAAGCGTTCCTCGGTATGTTTTCCGCAGATGAAGCGCAAAAGGGTTGCTCCCTGCTTGCAAACAGAGAAGGGGAAAAGATTGCGGACGAAAAGATCACCATCTTCGACGATCCGTTCCATCCGATTGCGCCGCGTGCCTTTGACGACGAGGGTACGCCGTGTTACAAAAAGGCGCTGGTGGAAAACGGCGTGCTCAAAACGCTCCTGCACAATCTGAAAACCGCGAAAAAGGCGGGCGTTGCTTCGACGGGCAACGGCGTGCGGCCGTCGGCTGCTTCCGCAGTCGGCGTGGGCGCAAGCGTACTGTGCATTGCGCCGGGCAAGCAGAGCCTTCGCGCGTTGACGGAAGAAATGGGCGACGGTCTTATTATTACGGAGCTGGAAGGACTGCACGCAGGTCTGGACGCAATTTCCGGCGATTTTTCGCTCAAGGCCGCCGGACAGCGTGTGGAGAACGGGCAGGTGACGGGTTCGGTCGCACAGATTACATTGGCGGGCAACTTCCTTGCAATGCTGCAGAACGTTATCGCGGTGGGCAGCGACATGAAATTTACGCTTCCGTCCGGGACATACAGCGCGTCGCCGAGCATTCTGTTTGACAAGCTGAACGTCGCCGGCAAATGATAGCGGGAGGCCGCGCGAGATTTTCACATTGCCTTTTTAACCCGCGGATCGGAAAAAACGCCGGTCTTAGGGCGGGCTTTTATGAAAATTGCGGTTGACATGGACGACTCGTTATGGTACCTTATTAAGGTGCCCCCGAAAGGGGCTTATTTAAGATGCTTTGACCTTATTAAATGGAGGGGCTTTCAAAATGCGCGTTAAGATCACATTGGCCTGCACAGAGTGCAAGCAGAGAAACTACAACACGTTTAAGAACAAAAAGAACGATCCCGATCGCCTTGAGTTCAACAAGTACTGCAGATTCTGCCGCAAACATACCCTGCACAGAGAATCGAAGTAAGGGAAAGAAGGAGCTTATGGCAACGACCGAAAAAAAGACCGATAAGAAGGTCAAGAAGGACAAGAAAGAGCGGCGTTTTCATCCGATTCGCTATTTCCGCGAAATGTTCGGCGAGCTGAAAAAACTCACGTGGCTGACCGGCAAGGAACTGCTTTCGCATACGGTTGCGGTTGTGGTTTTCGTGCTTGCGATGGCCGCATTGATCTATGTGCTCGATCTGGCATTCTCCTCCGGAATTGGCGCGCTGACGTCGCTGAAGATCGGGTAAGGATATGAACCAGGAAGCAAAATGGTACGTGGTACATACCTATTCCGGGTATGAAAACAAGGTCAAGGAAGACCTTGAAAAGTCTGTGGAGAATCTGGGTCTGCAGGATATTATCCTGGAGGTTAAGTACCCTACGGAGGAGACCATCGAAGTTTTGCCGACGGGCAAGCGCAAAGTTACCCAGCGGAAGGTCTATCCCGGTTATGTGATGGTCAAGATGCTGGTCGATGTTGTGGAAAAGGAACGCGCTGAGGGCGGTACGACAATCGACCTCGTGATGAATCCCCGCGCTTGGTATGTTGTTCGCAACACACGCGGCGTGACCGGCTTTGTCGGCCCGGGAAGCAAGCCCGTGCCCCTTTCCGACGAGGAAGTGACGGCAATGGGCGTAGAGCGCATCCCGATCGTGCTCAACATCGAGGTGGGCGAAAACGTCCGCGTTATTTCCGGCCCGCTGGAAAACTTCATCGGCAAGGTGGAGCAGTTGGATGTGGAACGTCAGAAAGTAAAGCTGACCGTTTCTATGTTTGGCCGCGAAACGCCTGTCGAGCTGGATTTTGTTCAGGTTCAGAAGCTCTGAGCCCGGACAAGCTGTATCAAGCTTATTTGGCGCAGTCTGCGCCTGAATAAGATGTGGGAGGGGGAGGCACCCCGCTCGCACCACCAAAAATAATACGGAGGGAACTGCAATGGCAAAGAAAATCACTGGCTTCATTAAGCTGCAAATCCCCGCGGGCAAGGCGACGCCCGCACCGCCGGTCGGCCCCGCACTGGGTCAGCACGGCGTGAACATCATGGGGTTCTGCAAAGAATTCAACGAGAGAACGAATAAACAGGCGGGGCTTATCATCCCCGTCGTGATTACGGTCTATCAGGATCGTTCCTTCTCTTTCGTTACCAAGACGCCGCCGGCCGCCATCCTGATTAAGAAGGCATGCGGCATTGACACCGCTTCCGGCGCGCCGAACAAGAACAAGGTCGCAACGATCACCAAGGCGCAGGTCAAGGAGATCGCGGAGCTCAAGATGAAGGATCTCAACGCCGCAAGCGTCGAATCCGCAATGAGCATGATCGCCGGCACCGCCCGCTCGATGGGCGTTGTGGTCGGGGACTAAGGGAGGACGAAGATGAAGCACGGTAAGCATTATATCGACAGCAAGAAGAACATCGACAACGCAAAGCAGTACGATGTCCGTGAAGGCTTGGATCTCGTCCTTGACAGCGCAAAGGCAAAGTTCGATGAGACCATCGAGGTCGCCGTTCGTTTGGGCGTCGATCCCCGTCACGCAGACCAGCAGGTTCGCGGCGCAGTAGTCCTGCCCCACGGTACCGGCAAGAACGTTCGCGTATTGGTCTTTGCAAAGGCCGACAAGGCGCATGAGGCACTGGAGGCCGGCGCCGATTACGTAGGCGACGAGGATATGGTCAAGAAGATCCAGACCGAGAACTGGTTTGACTTCGACGTTTGCGTTGCGACCCCGGATATGATGGGCGTCGTCGGACGCATCGGTCGTGTGCTCGGCCCCAAGGGCCTGATGCCGAACCCCAAGAGCGGCACAGTCACCATGGATGTGGCGAAGGCCATTGCCGAGATCAAGGCCGGTAAGGTGGAATACCGCGTGGACAAGACCAGCATCATCCACTGCCCCATTGGCAAAAAGTCCTTTGGCGCGGACAAGCTGGAGGAGAACCTGAACACGCTGATGGAAGCCATCATCAAAGCAAAGCCGTCCGCCGCAAAGGGCACCTACCTCAAGAGCGTGGTGCTGTCCAGCTGCATGGGCCCGGGCGTCAAGTTCAACCCCGTGAGGTTCTAATCTAAAAACTGTCGATGCGTCAAACGGCGCATTGACAGGTATCTTGATCTATGGTATTATAGTCAAGATAAAAATTCGCCGTAGACAGCCGGTAGCATGCAAATGCGTAAATCCTGCCGAGGTGAAAAGCAAAAATGCTTTTCTATCCTCTCGTCTTGCGGCGAGGGGATTTTTCATTGAGGAGGTGAAACTACACCATGGCAAACCAGCAAAATATTGCAGCAAAGGCCGCTCAGGTCGCTGAGATCACCGAAAAGATCCAGAAGGCCGCTTCCGTCGTCGTGTTCGATTATCGAGGACTGACGGTCGAGGAGGACACCGGGCTTCGCAATCAGCTGCGCGCAGCCAACGTCGATTATGCGGTTTTAAAGAACCACATCGTTGCACGTGCCTGCGAAGCGGCGGGGATTGATGCTTCCATCAAAGACATGCTGCACGGGCCTTCCGCATTCGCCATTAGCTATGACGACGCGGTGGCTCCGGCAAAGATTCTGAAGGAATCCATCAAGAAGCTGAAAAAGTGCGAGCTGAAAGGCGGTATCGTCGAAGGCTCCGTCACGAATGCAGCAGACATGAATGCGATTGCGGATCTGCCGTCCCGCGACGTGCTGATCGCACGTATGTTGGGCAGCATGATGAGTCCGGTCTCCGGTCTCGCAATTGTGCTCGATCAGATCGCCAAGAAGATGGGCGAAGGCGCCGCGGAATAATTGCCGCGTAAATTACAAAAAAAACTGGCGGCAATGACCGCACAAAATTTTATGGAGGATTTCATCAATGGATAAGGAAAAACTGATTGCTGATATTAAAGCAATGTCCGTTCTTGAGCTCAGCGAGCTTGTGAAAGCACTGGAAGAAGAATTTGGCGTATCCGCAGCCGCGGCCGCAGTGTCTGCAGCACCGGTAGCCGCCGCCGCAGAAGCGGTGGAAGAAAAGACCGAGTTCGACGTGGTTCTGAAGGAAGTCGGCCCCGAGAAGATCAAGGTTATCAAGGTTGTCCGCGAGCTGACCGGACTGGGCCTCAAAGAAGCCAAAGATGTGGTCGATGGCGCGCCCAAGACCGTCAAGGAAGCCGTTGCCAAGGAAGAAGCCGAGAAGATGGTTGCCTCTTTCAAGGAAGTTGGCGCGACCGCAGAACTCAAATAAGCAGAATAATTCGGGTTATAACAGCCGGTATGGGATTGACCATACCGGCTGTTTTGTGCTGTAAGATGTAAATTCGGCTCCCGCAGCGTCATTCGATTCCGCCACGGACTCGTTTTGTAACCCCAAAAGCACTAACGGCGATCGAAAATGACGAATTAGTAAAAACGATCAAAAAACAGATATAACAAACCACAAAATTAGTAAATATGATCGAATAGTAATAAAAATTATCCACGCAAACACGTTTTTATATACAAAACTTGCAAAAAACTATTGCAATTACTTCTCTGATATGCTATTGTAACTCCATTATTTTTAAAGCAAGCAGGTGAGAATTGGAATGACCGAGATTACAGATACCGCAATCTACGGATGTTTTGGCGAAGACGTTTTTTCAGACGAGGTGATGAAGCTGCGGTTGGCGCCGGAGATTTATAATGATCTGCAAATGACCGTGGAGGAAGGAACCGCTCTAAAATTTGAAACGGCGGATCAAGTTGCCAAGGCGATGATGGACTGGGCGCTTGAGAAGGGCGCTTCCCATTTTACGCATTGGTTTCAGCCGATGACGGGCGCTACGGCGGAAAAGCGCGATACGTTCCTGGATATCCACCAGCTGGGGCGGACGCCGATCCTTTCGTTTTCCGCAAAGGCGCTGATTAAGGGCGAAGCGGATGGCTCGTCGTTCCCGTCCGGCGGTCTTCGCGCCACCTTTGAAGCGCGCGGGTATACCACGTGGGATTGTACCAGCCCGGCCTTTATCAAACGCGACGCCAACGGAACGGCCTGCCTTTGCATCCCGACGGCATTTTGCGCTTATTCGGGTGAAGCGCTTGATGAAAAAACGCCCCTGCTGCGTTCCATGGATGCGCTCAATAAGCAGGCGCTCCGGGTACTGCGCTGTCTCGGCGATACCAAGGCAAAGCGCGTGATCGCCACCGTGGGAGCGGAACAGGAATATTTCCTGATCGATAAAAAAAGCTTTATGCGACGCAAGGATTTGGTTTATACCGGCAGAACGCTTTTTGGGACGCCGCCGGCAAAGGGACAGGAGCTTTCCGATCAGTATTATGCCGCGACGCCGGAGCGCGTGATCGCCTACATGCGGGATCTCAACGAAGCCTTGTGGCGCATGGGCGTCCCCTGCAAAACCGAGCACAACGAGGTCGCTCCGTCACAGTATGAGATGGCGCCGCTGTTCGTTTCCGCGAACGTTGCGGTGGATCATAACCAGATTACCATGGAGGTGATGCGCCGCGTAGCGGACAGACACGGCTTGACCTGCCTGCTGCATGAGAAGCCGTTTGACAATGTAAACGGCAGCGGAAAGCATAACAACTGGTCTTTGTCTACCTCCGACGGCAGAAATCTGCTCAAGCATGGCAAAGACGATGAGAGCAACCGCGTTTTCTTCACGTTCTTGATCGCCGTTATTGCGGCGGTGGATGAATACGCCAACATGCTGCGCTTGTCCTGCGCGAGCATCGGCAACGAGCGCCGTCTGGGCGGACACGAAGCACCCACGCCAATCATCTCGGTGTTTACGGGCAACCAGCTGCTCTCGGAGATCGAAGCGTTGGCCGCGGGCGACGGAATTGCGCCCCATGCCAAGGAAATGGTCAACATCGGCGTTTCGACCGCTTCAATCATTCACAAGGACGACACCGACCGCAACCGCACGTCGCCCTTTGCTTTCACGGGCAACAAGTTTGAATTTCGCATGGTTGGCTCCTCACAGTCGCTGGGATTGCCGAACACGGTGCTGAACACCATCGTTGCCGAAAGCTTGGAGCGGATTGCAAACGCGCTGGAGGCTTCCGACGGCAGCGTTGCCGCTTGGCAGAAGGTAATCGGAGATGCGTTTAAAAAGCATTCCCGCGTCGTATTCAACGGCAACAACTACGACCCTGCATGGACGCAGGAGGCAAAAAAACGCGGCCTGCCCAACATCGACAATACGGTGGACGCGCTGGAGGCGTTTGCGGATTCGAAGGTGCGCGCAGTATTTCTCAAGCAGGGGACATTCCATGACACGGAGATTCAGGCGCGCCATGAAATCGCGCTGGAAAACTATACCACCGCGGGAAAAATCGAAGCAGTCACAATGCTCAAGATCACCAAACAGAACATCATGCCGTGCGTTGCAAATTACAGCGCGGTATTGACCGATACGGTCGCAAAGGCGCAGAGCATCGGCGTTGCGGCGCCCGGGCAGACGGCGATGCTGCGCGACCTCAACAAGCGCCTCAACGAATGCAGGCTTGCCGCAAACGCGCTGGACGCGTCGCTGGCAAAGCTCACGAACGAGGGCAGCGCATATGAGCGTGCGGCAGCCTTCCGGGATACCGTCGCGCCGGGCATGGATAAGCTTCGCAACACCGTCGATAAGCTCGAGACGATCACCGGAAAAGCTTACTGGCCGCTGCCGTCTTACGGCGAGATGCTGTTTAAGATTGTCTGATCGATTCCAATAACGCGGCTTTTGATACGCCAAGCGATCGCGTTTTGCGCGCCGTTTCCGAATATGTCGAAAAACTAAAAAAAAGTATACCACAGCGCAGAGATGAACTGTGGTATACTTGTTTTGATATAAAAGATTTTCGGAGGAATTGCGGATGATTATCGTCGGCGTTTGTGGCGCGAGCGGCAGCGGAAAGAGCACCTTGGCAAAGCGGATTCAGGATTCCATGACTTGCAGCTGTACGATTATGGGGCAGGATTGCTATTATCGCAGCTATCCGGAGCTGCCGTTTGAACAGCGGTGCAAGCTGAACTATGACGCGCCGGACAGCTTTGACCATGACGCGCTGCTTTCCGATGTGGAGATGCTGCTGAGCGGACGCCCCATCACGACAAAAGGCTATGATTATGCCGCGCACCTTCGGGCAGATAAACCGGAGCTGATCCAGCCGCCGGAGGTGCTGATCCTGGAGGGGATCCATATGTTCCATGACAAACGCCTGTGCAAAATGATGGCGCTCAAGGTGTATTTGCATGTGGACATCGATATTTGCCTGCTGCGGAGAATCAAACGCGACATCAAGGTTCGCGGTAGAAACATCGATAATATTTACGAGCAGTATTTGGATACCGTAAAGCCCATGTATGAGCGGTATGTGGCAAATTATATCAACGATGCGGATTTTGCGGTCATGCGCGGCGGAAAGAACCGTATGGCGATTGACGCAATCTCGGCATATCTGACAACAAAGCTGCTGGCGGAACGCTTTGAGGAAGACGAGAAAAAACAGCAGGGCTGCGCGGTCGCGGAGCAGCAGGAGGAGGAACTGTAAGCGCTGGGTCAACGGCAAGCGACGGCATCGCCTGTGATGAAACGACGAATTGGTGCAGGAGGACTGCGATGAAAAGTAAAAAGACCCCGGTCATTGTTCCGATTCTCTGGTTTGTTGCAACCATACTATACACGATAACCTTTGCCGGAAATGCAAGTCGCTACGGAATTGCAAACGGCTTGGTCATACTGCAAGGCGCAACGGTGCTCGTATCACTCGCCGCTGCTATCGTGAATCTCATTCGATACCGAAAAACAAAAGACATCCATGATGATTGACAAGCGCTTAGCAAAGCACTTGACAAAGAGATACCCGCCGAAATGATTTTTTTCGGCGGGTATTGTTTGTTTATGGATAGCGTGTGCTGTATCAGTCAATTGTACCGCTCAGATGGAGATCTCCTGCGCGACACGATACATGTAGGGATCCAGCTCCTTGTGCATTTGCAGCGCCTCGTCGATCGGTACGGTACAGATCTGCGAGTTGCGGTAGCATACCACCGCGTTGCTGACGCCGGCCTCCAGCTGTTCTATCGCAAAATGACCCATGCGGGCCGCCATGACGCGGTCGCGTGCCGAGGGGCTGCCGCCGCGTTGGATATGCCCGATGATGGTAACACGCGTGTCCAACCCCATCTCGTCCCGGATGCGGTCGGCGATACCCTGTGTATTGCCGACGCCCTCTGCAACGATAATCAGATGATGATGCTTGCCGCGATAACGCGCTTCTCGAATGCGCTCCACCACATCCTGCTCGAAATCGAAGGGTTTTTCCGGAATCAGCACAGCGGTCGCGCCGACCGAAAGTCCGACATAGATGGCCAGATGTCCGGCGTTGCGCCCCATCACCTCGACGATCGAGGTACGCTCATGCGATTGCATGGTGTCCGCAAGCTTATCGATGGCCTCAATAGCGGTATTGGCCGCCGTATCAAAGCCGATGGAGTAATGGGAACACGCGATGTCGTTGTCGATGGTTGCCGGAAGACAGACCGTGTTGATTCCGGCGGCGGAGAGCTTGCCCGCGCCGCGGAAGGTGCCGTCGCCGCCCATGGCGAGCACACCGCTGATTCCGAGATATTTGCAGGTGGAGGCGGCCTTTTGCAGACCTTCCTCCGTTTTGAATTCCTCGCATCTTGCGGTGTAGAGCATTGTGCCGCCGCGGGAGGAGATTCCGTTGACGGCGCGCGCATCCAGCTCTACCACATCCGAGTGAATCAAACCGTTGTAGCCTCGATGAATGCCGACAGGGATAATGCCGCGTTGCACACAGGTGCGCACTGCCGAGCGAATCGCCGCGTTCATGCCCGGTGCGTCACCGCCGCTGGTTAAAATGCCGACTCTGCGAATCCGTTCCGACATAGTGATGATCCTACCTTTCCATACATTAAAATCTAAAAATTCCACAACTACATGATAGCGCACCGAATCGCAAAACGCAATGGTACGACACAAAATGAGTCCATTCCAATATTGCAGGAATACATATATTAAATTGCATAATATGAATAACAACACCATGCGCGCAACTGCGCGGCAGAGATGCCTTATATGGAGAGGAGAACTCGACAGAAGGCGACAGGAATTGACAATATAGACGAATATAACCTTCCGCATGAAAAAACACACGGAAAAGGAAGAAAAATATATACAGGTTCTTTTGTCGAGACAACAGGTATTTATGCAGGACACAATAGACTAAAATTCATAATGGCGCTACACTGAACGTACGGTACAACAGTGCCAAAAAACGAAACAGGAGGACAAACGTATGGTAATCGACGAGATGGAGAAAAAGCTCAGACCGCCGACGATCGGAATGCGTCCCTATACGCCGAAGGTCATTCCCTTGACGACAGGTGAGGATATGCTGGTACGCGAAGTCACGATGGACGAAATCCCGCTGCTGCTGGAAACCATCGAGCCATTGCTCAAACAACCCAAGGATTTTTATGACATTGTATCGGCGCGGATCTACGCGGAGCTCTTGGGCATGTACCGCTATCGAGTGCGGGACGAATACTGCTTTGTCGGCGCTGTGGACGGCGAGATCGCCGGTATTGTCAACGGACGGCTCGTGAATGAACAGGTTGGCATGTCCTACCACACGATCACACTCAAGCGCGGCGCGCGTGTCGGCGCGCAGTTATTTGCCGCCAAGATGGAGTATCATTTCGATTTTATGAATCAGGACGAGGTCTGGATCGTTGCGGAAAGTCCAAACGGCTTTAAGCGCTGGATGATTGAATATGAGCTGGAGCCGCGCTTTGACTGCCCGCATGAGCTGGGCGGCGTTCCGACCTATGTGCTGACCCGCGCGTTGTGGGAAAAGCACCGGGACAACAAGAATGTCGGCATTCGTCCTGCGTTCCCGGATGTCGTGGAAGCAAACCGGATTCTTCACAAACCGGAGAAGGTCAGCGTCTGAAGAAGAAAAGGAGGAGTCATGCGACAAGTAGGAATCGTTGGCGTAGGCCATACGAAATTTGGAAAGTCAAACGTTCCGTTTTTGGATATGCTCTGCCAGGCTGCACTGGAGGCGATGGATGACGCCGGCGCAAAAACGGGCAGAAAAAATGTGATCGATCAGGTGTTTGTCGGCTCGATGGGCGCGGGGATGGTCTCGCGCGTGAGCGGCGCGGCGTCGGCGATCGTGGATACGTTGAATCTTCGTCCCGCAATGGCGGAGACGGTGGAGAACGGGCCGGCTTCCGGCGCGTCGGCAATCAAGCTCGGCTTTATGGCAATTGCCTCCGGCATGTGCGACTGTGTGCTGGTCGTCGGCGGGGAAGGAATGCGCGCCGTGACCGGCTGGGAAGGCACGGACTTTGTTGCAACGATGCTGCAGCCGGACGCCGAGTACAAGTACGGCTTGACACTGCCGGCGTTTGCCGGGCTTTTTACGCGCCTTTGTATGGACAAATACGGCGTCACCAGCCGCGACCTTGCGATTGTGTCCGTCAAAAATCACGATAACGCCTGCCATAACCCGGTGGCGCACATCATGCGTCCCGTGGTGCTGGAGCGCATCACAAATCCCGCTTACATCAATGCGACGAACCCTCTGGTAGCAGATCCCTTGCGGCAGTTTGACATGTGTCCCGTCTCGGACGGCGCTGCCGCGGTGCTGCTCGTAGCCAAGGACAGGCAGGAGGCGCTGGGCTTTGGCCACAAGAAGTTTGTCCGGATCGCCGGGATCGGCTCTGCAACGGATACGCATGTTGTCGCCAACCGCGAGGTGCCGACGGATCTGCTCGCGGTGCGGAAATCTGCCGAGATGGCCTACAAGATGGCGGATATGACGCCGGAGGACATCGATGTGGCGGAGCTGCACGATGCGTTCCAGATTCTGGAGATCGTCGAGTCCGAGGAAACCGGGCTGTTCCCGCGTGGCGAGGGGCATCTTGCCGCTTGCCGTGGGGAAACGAAGATCGGCGGAAAAATCCCCATCAATCCGTCGGGCGGTCTGAAGGCCAAGGGGCATCCGTTGGGCGCCACGGGCGTTTCGCAGGTGGTGGAGCTTGTGCGCCAGCTGCGGCACGAAGCAGACGGACGGCAGGTAGAACATGCAGAAACCGGGCTTGCCGTGAATTTCGGCGGCTTTGGCAACAATGTGGTATCGACCATTTTAACGACGAGATAAGGAGGCAGACATGGAAGAAATGAAGGCTTACCGGTGCAAAAAGTGCCAAAAGCTGCACCATCCGCGTTACATCGTCTGCCAGAATCCGGACTGTGACGGACGGGCGTTTGACGAGCTGCCGCTGGGTGGCGCATGCAGGCTCTTGACATGGACGCGTGTCTATAATCTGCCGGAGGGCTACACCATGCCGTGGTTGAACTTTGGCATTGTGGAGTTTGAAAGCGGGGTGCGCGCTACGGGACAGATCGGTTTTGACGACGGGATCGTTTCGGGGATGCCGCTCATCGCCGAGGTCGGCGTGGTCAGAAACGCGCGGATCCTGTACAAGGAGACTGTCGAGTGTGAGGAATACGGCTTTGTATTCCGCAAAGTATGAGTGTCGCGCACAAAAAAGAGAACGCGGCATCATTCTATCGTGCAGACGCAGTTTGTGCGCGCCTGTATGCGCGTTTGCAGCGGGAGGAGATCGTTGCGCGGGTGGATTCGGTGTTCCCCCGCGCGATCAACTTTTTTTCGGCGGGGGAGATGTTTAGCGTACTGACTGCGGATCGGGGTCTTCGACCCAACGCGATTTGCCTGTGCGCAGATGCACCGATCCGGCTCTGCGGCTCGCTGCTGCAGCCCGGCATGAAAACCGTCCTGTCCAAACGCGGCGTTTTCGTCGAGGAGCGGCGGCTATGCGGTAGCTTGACCTTTACAAGGCGCGAGGATCTCTCCGTTCGGCGGATTCGCGTCAACAGAGCGCTGCTGCCACGGCAGGCGGGTATTCTCAAAGGCGTGCTTGCCTCGCTCCCCGATTCGGATGGGTTGAGCTGCCTTGCCACGGGAAGCGGCACAAATCTTTATGCGGATTTTCTGCGCCCGCGTGTCAGACGGTTTCAAACCGCCTTGCAAAGCGGAGATTCTGCGCTTGCAGCAGCAGCTGCTTCGCAGATGGCGGGCTGTGGCGTGGGCTTGACGCCATCGTCGGACGATCTTCTCTGCGGATATTTTCTCACATGGCGGATTCTCGCGCAAAAGGGCGGGGAGCGCGCGTATCTGGATGGGCTGCAGACCATGGCAAAAAAAGCGGCGGAGAAAACGAACCGCATCAGCGGCGCGTTTCTTTTGCAAAGCGCCAGGGGGTATGCGGCGGAGGAGGTCGTGCGCTTTTTACAGTGCTTATTCCATGGCGCGGAGGAAGCGAGCCTGAAAAAGGCGGCACGGCGGGTTTTAGACATCGGCGCAACGTCGGGCGGCGACATACTGACCGGCGTTTGTCTGGCATTGCAATATGAAGATGGAGGCAACTGGCGTGATTCATACCGAGATACGAAAGAATGCTTATTATGATTCGGTGACGCTGATGTGCGTTTCCAAGGAGATGAAAAAGCTTTCCGGCATCCGGGAGGCATTGGTGGGCATGGGCACGGAGCTGAACCGTGAGATTGCGCAAAATACGGGGCTTGCCGGTGCGGACTTTGACAAAAGGGTTACGGCAAACGATTTTTTCGCGGCGGTTTCGGCAGACGATGCGGCTTCCCTGAAAGCGGCAATGAACGTCATGGATGCGCTCTTGAACAAAAAACAGACCGCGGAGGACAAAAAAACACAGCCAGCGACACTATCGGGCGCCGTGGAGATCGATCCGGCGCTCAATATGGCGATCATTTCCGTCCCGGGACGGTTTGCCGCCGGTGTTGCGCGCTCGTGCCTGGATCGCGGCATCCACGTCATGCTGTTTTCGGACAACGTGACGATTGAAGAAGAACGGGAACTCAAGACCTATGCGGTGGAAAAGCAGCTTTTGATGATGGGCCCCGACTGTGGCACGGCGATTGTCAACCACGTTCCGCTGGCGTTTGCAAACGTCGTTCGACCGGGCGACATCGGGATCGTGGCGGCGTCTGGAACGGGCACGCAGGAGGTTTCTTCGCTGATCGACCGGTTGGGCGGCGGTGTTTCGCAGGTGCTGGGCGTCGGCGGCAGAGATTTGAAAGAGGAGATCGACGGGCGCATGATGCAGCTGGCACTGACGGCGCTGATGGACGATCCCAAAACCAACGTGATCGTGCTTGTGAGCAAGCCGCCGGCTGCCGGGGTCGCCCAAAAGATTCTGCGTTTGGCGGCAGGCACGCGGCAAAAGGTGGTCGTGTGCTTTATCGGCGGTGATCCGGCGCCGGCAGAGTCCTTTGGGCTCATCCCCGCGCTGTCGCTCGAGGACGCGGCAAGTAAAGCTGTGCAGCTTTCCAACGGAGAAGCACTGCAAGAAACGCCCTTGTTTACCATGGGCGACGCCGAAGCGGAGCGCTTGGCGCGTGTCATTGCCGAAAAAATGCACCCGTCGCAACAGTACATTCGCGGATACTATACCGGCGGAACGCTTTGCGATGAAGCGATGAAGCTTACCATCGGTACTTTGGGACACATCTATTCCAACATCCCGTTGCAGCCTGCGGATCGGCTGGAGAACGCGAGAGCGGGTCAGGCGCGGGAACATACGTTTCTCGATTTCGGCGACGACGAATTTACGGTTGGCCGTCCGCATCCCATGATCGATCCGGGACTTCGCGCCGAGCGCGTGGTAAATGAGGGCAAACACGAAGAAACGGCCGTGGTGCTGGTCGATTGCGTGATCGGCTACGGATCGCACGAGGATCCGGCAGAGGAGCTGAGCTGTGCGATTCGTGCGGCAAAGCAGCAAGCGGAAGCGGCGGGACGCTATCTTGCGGTGGTTGCTTCGGTTTGCGGCACGGAGGGCGACCCGCAGTGCCTCTCAAAAACACAGCAGAAGCTGATCGATGCGGGCGCTGTCGTGTTGCCGTCCAATGCGCAGGCTGCGCGCTTTGCGCTCAAAATCATGCAGCAGCAAAAGAAGGAGGGATCACGGTGAGCGGCTTGAACGATTTGTTTTCACAAAGCATTCACGGCGTGAATTTCGGCATCGAATCCTTTGCGTCGGATCTGGAAAAGCAGGGAATCCCCTGCGTGCACGTGGACTGGCGGCCGCCGGCGGGCGGTGACGCGGTTGCCGCAAAGCAGCTTACGCGCCTGCTGACGCCGGAGATTGCAGAAAAGATCGACGCGGCAAACGCCGAAGCATTTTCGCGCATTTGTCAGGGACGCCCAACGCTGATCGGGCTTGGGATCGCCGGGGATGTGATTCCCGGCATGACAAACACCACCGTGCTGCACGCGGGCCCACCCATTGCATGGAGCAAAATGTGCGGGCCGATGCGCGGCGCGGTGATCGGCGGACTGATCTATGAGGGACTTGCCGAAACGCCGGAGCAAGCGGAAAAACTCGCCGATTCCGGCAGCATCTCGTTTTCACCCTGCCACATGCACGATGCGGTAGGCCCCATGGCGGGCGTTGTCACAAGCTCCATGCCGGTGTGGATCGTGGAGAACAAGACGTTCAAAAACCGTTCCTATTGTACGATGAACGAGGGACTTGGCAAGGTCTTGCGCTTTGGCGCGTACGACGAGGAGGTGCTGTCACGCCTTTTCTGGATGCGGGACGTGCTGTATCCCGTTTTGAAGAGCGCCTTGGAAAAACGCGGCGGGATCGATCTGTCGGTGCTCATTGCACAGCTGCTGCAAATGGGCGACGAAGGACACAATCGCAACAAGGCGGGAACATCGCTGCTGCTGCGGGAGCTGCTGGGCGCGGTGCTGGCAACAGAGCACCCAAACGTACAAAAATCCGCCGCGCTGGACTTTATCAACCGCAACGACCACACCTTCCTCAATCTTTCCATGCCGGCCTGTCAGGCGACGCTTGACCCCATATTTGATATGCCGTACTGCACTCTTGTTGCGACCATGTGTCGCAACGGCGTGGACTTTGGCATCCGTATCGCGGGGTTGGGTAGAAACGCCTGGTTTACGGCGCCTGCCGAGATGGTCAAAGGCCTTTTATTTCCCGGGTTTTCGGAGGAGGACGCCAACGCCGATCTCGGGGATTCCTGCATTACGGAGACGGCAGGGATCGGGGGGTTCTGCATGGCGGCAGCACCGGCGATCGTGCAGTTTGTTGGCGGTACGGTACAGGATGCAATCGCGTATTCCAAGCGGATGTACAGTATCGCGGAGGGGGAAAGCCGACTCTACCGTATCCCGGCGCTGGACTTTCGCGGC
This sequence comes from uncultured Oscillospiraceae bacterium, assembly GCA_964636685.1. GTDB lineage: Bacteria > Bacillota > Clostridia > Christensenellales > CAG-138 > CAZWUK01. The sequence continues at coordinate 34,102 of CAZWUK010000001.1, read as the reverse complement.
GCACCGACTGGAATTGATCTCCGTCGCGTACTCGAGAGCGGGGTATTGCCGGTCATCAATACGGGGATTGCGCATCGGCGAGCGGGCGTGGGGCAGGTTGGCGCCGGAATCGTCCATCCGCCCATGCGGTGCTTTACAAAAGCGGTGGCGGCGTGCGCCGATGCGTTCACTGCAAGCTCAAAAGAGCACGGTGTTTGACGAAATGCGGCAGACGCTGGCATTCGACGTTTCTCGCCCCTTGACGGAAAAAAGACAATGATACACATTTATTATAATCAGGAGGGATTCTTATGAGCAAATGGTCGGATATTCGGATGTATGATCTTTCAATCCCCATCGGTGTGGGGACGCCGCCGTGGCCGACGTATGAGCCGATGCAGATGAAATTTTTCAAGCGCTTATCGCCAAACGGTGCAAACGGACAGCTTTTGACCCATTCCAACCATGTGGGAACGCATTTGGACGGCCCACTGCATTTTGATACGGCGGGACGGGACATGGCGGCGCTGGAGCTGACGAAGCTCTGCCATCCGGGCGCGATTGCGGATCTTACCGATATGGCGGAGGATTTTGGCGTCTATACGCCGAAGGACATTGAATCGCGCGTGGAGGTAAAAGAAGGCGACATTCTAATTATCAATACGGGTTATCACATCTATGGATGGGATTCTCCACTGGCGGACGAACGGCGCTATATGCTGCGCCATCCCGGCCCATCGCTGGATTTTGTGGATTGGGTGCGGCAAAAGAAGCTTCGCTGGATCGGCGTGGACTGTGGCAGCGCGGATCATCCCATGAACACGAAGATCCGCGACTGGGAGCCGATGGAAGCCGACAAATGCGACCGCATCTTCCGTGAAAAGTACGGCAAATCTCTGGGTGAAATGTACCCGTGGCCGGAGCGGTATCAGGCGATGCACCTCGAGCTGTTCTGTAAACCCTATGAGGCCATCCACGCGGAATGTCTGGGCGGTGAGATTGATCTGCTCTCAAATCGTCGCGCGGTGATCGGCGCGTTTCCGTGGAAGCTTGTCGGCGGCGAAAGCTGTATTACAAGAATCGTGGCATTTGACGGCTTTACCGATGTATAATAGGTTTTATCCGGGCAACGTAAAATGTCTGCCGCCCGGAAATCCTGCGTATAAGGGGAAAGCCCATGGAAGGACTGATTTCTGCACTGGTCATTGCCGCGGTTGCTGCGGTGATCCTTCTGCTTACCAATGTTCGTATCAAACGGGTGCAGCGGCATACCGACGCTTTTGCCGACGCATTTTGCGCTTTTTCCGATGCGGTGCTTCCGCATGCGTGGAGTCGGGAAAAGCTGTCTTTTATCACGCTGGAAAACGGAACCCTGTCTCTGGCGCCGGTTGCAGAGCAGCCGGAGGACATCCGAGCAGCGCTGGAGCAAGGGGTTTCTGCGGCGGCGAAGGAACAGCTTTTGCGGATGGCTGACGCGCATCGGCAGGCACGGGAATACCTCGGCGGATTCAACCTGATTTCGGGGAAATATCAACGGATTCTATCCAATGTGGAGACGCTGGCGAAGTGTTGCTTCGCCGTTGCAGAGCACCCGGAGACGCCGGTGACAAAAAAGGAGCTGGAGAACTTTCAGCTGTTTTTCAACCGGCAGGCGCATCTTCGCAATGTTACGCTTGCCGCCATCGTTTCCGAATCGTGCCAAAAAAGAATTTCGATCGGCTGGGAGGGCTGAACGCCGCTGTTCCCTCCAGCCGTGCTGGAGGTTTGTGATGCGGGAATTTTGTTATCTTGCGCCGCACACCGTTTCGGAAGCCGTCGCTTTGCGGTGCGCTTACGGAAACAGTGCCGTGGTGCTCAACGGCGGGACGGACGTCGTCATTCAGATGCGGGAGCGCCTGCTTTCGCCGGACTATGTCATTGACATTAAGCACATCGAAGCGCTTCACGGGATCCGGTTCTCGGAGGAACAGGGCTTGACGATCGGGGCCTGCGCCACGGTTGCCGAGGTTTCGGAGAATGCCTATGTCAAAGCGTACTATCCCTTTCTTTCGGAGGCGGCGGGCTTGCTTGGCAGCAAGCAGGTGCGAAACCGCGCCACGCTCGCCGGAAATATCATCAACGCTTCGCCGCTGTGCGACCTTGGCACGCCGCTGTATGCCGCCGAAGCTTTCCTGACGCTTGTTGGCGAGGCGGGAGAGCGCACCGTGCCCATCGAGGACTTTATTACCTTTGTCCGGCGCACCAGTCTCAGACCGGATGAAATCGTCACTTCTGTGCATATACCTTATCATGCGAATCAAACCGGCGCCTTCTATAAACTCTCTCGTCGGCGGGAGGTCGATTTATCCACCGTTTGCGGCACGCTCATAAAGGACGGCGATGTGTTTCGCATTGCCTTGGGAGCGGTTGCGCCGACGCCCGTTCGGTTGAAAAAGACGGAACAGCTCCTACGGGAGGGAACGCTTGACCGGGTCATGATCGAGCAGGCGGCGGCGCTTGCCTTGACGGAGATCGCGCCGATCGACGACATACGGGCAAGCAAACAGTACCGGCAGGATATGGCGGTGCGGATCGTGCGAAACGGGCTTTCCGCTTTTCTGGAGGTGATCTGATGGAAAAATATCCGGTACATGCCGTAATCAACGGAGAGCCGATGATGCTGGAGGTCTGCGCTAACCAGACCATGCTGCAGGTGCTGCGCAACGACCTGCATCTGACCGGAACCAAATCCGGCTGCGCTGCGGGCGAGTGCGGCGCGTGTACGGTGATTGCAAACGGCCGCCCGGTCAACGCCTGCCTGGTGCTTGCGCCTGAAATAGACGGAATGACGGTCGCGACGGTGGAGGGCTTGGCAAAAGACGGGGAGCTGTCGCCTGTGCAGCAGGCTTTTGTGGATCATGCGGCGCTGCAATGCGGCTTTTGCACACCGGGCTTTCTGATGTCCGCAACGGCGCTGCTGTCGGAAAATCCGCATCCCTCGCGCGACGAGATCAAGAAGGCGATTTCCGGCAATCTCTGCCGTTGTACGGGGTACATTCGGATTGTTGAGGCAATTGAGGACGCTGCAAAACGCTTGAAGGAGGACAACGCATGGAACAGCTGAAATATGTTGGAACGTCGGTTCCGCGCATCGACGCCGCCGCCAAGGTGACGGGCAGCGCGCAATATGTGGACGACGTCCAATTGCCGAGAACCCTCTATGCCGCCGTTTTGTGCAGTCCCTATGCACACGCGCGGATTCTGTCGGTGGATCTGTCCGAAGCTAAAAAGATGCTCGGCGTGCGCTGCTGTATCTGCGGCGATGAATATAAAAACCGTGCGGGGCTGTATCTGGAGGATCGGTATTTCATGGCAAAGCCGGGAGATACGGCAAAGTATATGGGAGAGGCGGTGGCGGCGGTTGCCGCCGAGACGCCGGAGATTGCGGAGGAAGCCTGCGAGCGCATCCATGTGCGCTACGAACCGCTGCCGGCTGTGACCAATGCGCTCGATGGCATGAAGCCGGATGCGCCGCTGATTCACCCGGCGCTTGGCAGCTATAAGGTGGCGCCCATCTTTTTGCCGGAACCGGGTACGAATATTTCACATCACTATGTATTGCGAAAAGGGGACGCGGTCGAAGCCTTCCGCGCGGCGGACGCGGTGTTTGAGCATTCGTTTTATGTACCGCATGTGCAGCATGTGCCGCTCGAACCCCATGCTTGCATGGCAAAATACGATCCGGATGGGAAGCTTACGGTGTGGGCGAGCTGCCAGTCCCCGTATGCCGTGCGGCAGGCGCTTTCGGTGGCGTTTGATCTGCCGCTGCATCGGATCCGCGTCATTTCGCCGGCTGTGGGCGGCGGGTTTGGCTCCAAAGCCGGCACGACGCTCGAGGGGATCGTGATCCCGCTTGCAAAGCACTGCCCGGGACGTCCGGTCAAGCTGATCTATTCCCGTGGGGACGAATTCGTCAACGCCTATGTGCGGCAGGGTATGCACGCGACCATCAAAACCGCCATGCGCAAGGACGGAAAGATTCTTGGCGTACAGAACCGCTTTGTGTGGGACGGCGGCGCGTATACCGAGTATGGGGTGAATATCGCCAAGGCGGGCGGCTGGGCGTCTGCGGGGCCGTACGACATTGAAAATGTCTGGACGGACAGCTATTGCGTATACACCAACCATCCCGTCGGCGGGCCTTACCGTGGGTTCGGCATGTGCGAGATCCATTTTGCCATCGAACAGAATATCGACATGGTGGCAAAGAAAATGGGGCTTTCGGAGGTCGAAATCCGTCGGATCAACGGTCTGCGTCCCGGCGGCTTGACCGGCATGGGAGAAAGGATGGAGGTAGCGGGGTATCAGGCGTGCCTGGAGCAGGTGGTTGCAGAAATGAATTACGACTCGACGCCGCGGCAAACAGCGCCGGGCAAAATTCGCGCAATGGGGATCGCCGGCGGATGGAAATCGCCGTCCATGCCGACAAACGCAGGCTCTGCGGCAATCCTTCGTATGAACGAGGACGGTACGTTCTTTTTGATGAGCAGCGGACAGGAGATCGGGCAGGGTGCGGCGACTGTGCTGACACAGATTGCGGCGGAGGTTTTGTCCGTATCGCCGGAGAAAATTGCGTTCCGTTCGGGGGATACCGACTATACGCCCTATGAATGGCAAACGGTGGCGTCAAGAACAACGTATTGCGCGGGAAATGCGGTAAAGCTTGCCGCCGAGGATCTGCGCGATAAAATATTTGCACTGGCGTCGATCAAGCTGGGAGCTGCAACGCGGGAGCTTCTGCTCAAGGACGGCTTTGTCGTGCACCGCGTCTATCCGGAACGCCGCGCGCCATTATCGGATTTTGCATTGGGACTGTCTTTTGCCGATGGGTCGGGCGTTGGCGGGCCGGCGATTGGCGTTGGAACGTTCACACTCGAAAACAACATCAACACCGATAAAAAAACAGGGCTGGCGACGCACCATCCGGCGGCCTTTTGGACGATGGGCGTCAACGGCGCGGAGGTTGAAGTGGACGTGGAAACAGGCCAGATCCGCGTTTTGAAAATGGTATCGTGCTTTGATGCGGGCAAGGTCGTGAACCCCACGCTGTTTTGCGCGCAGAGCGAGGGCGCGATGGTGCAGGCGATGGGAACGGTGCTTCTGGAGGAATTGAAGCTTTGCGACGGCAAGGTGCAAAACAAGAGCTTTGTGGATTATAAGATCCCGACGGCGGACGATATTCCGGAATTGACCGTACGGTATGTGGAATATCCGGAACCGACGGGGCCCTACGGCGCGCGCGGCGTGGGCGAGCCGCTGATGGTGCCGGGCGCGCCCGCCATTGCAAACGCCGTGGCAAACGCGATCGGCGTGCGATTTACCAGAATGCCCATCACAGCGGAGAATGTGCTGGCGGCAATGCGGGGAAAAGTGGAGATTTATCCGTAAAAAATACGGTGCGCGCTGAAAAAAGAATAGGATGACAAACGTATTTTTGTGCTGTATAATGTGCAAGATTTGGGCTGACATCAGCTCTACAAGGACTCGTTTCCAGATTTACAGGAGCACATTGACGGCAGGAGGATACCAGAAACGCTTATCTGTATCCGGTTCTTTGACTGGACTGTTTTCGGCGCGCGGGAAAAACGTGACCGGCGCGCGGCGAAAATACAACCTGCGGTGCATCCATAAAAAAGGAAACAAAAGATTTTTTAGGAGGTAATTGCATGGAAAAGAAAGTCGAAGGCATCTATGATGGCTTCAAGGAACTCGGCACGGGAAAGATGCTTGTTCTTGGACTCCAGCATGTATTCGCTATGTTCGGCGCAACGGTGCTTGTACCGATCATCACGGGACTGTCCGTTTCCGTGACGCTGTTTTGCGCGGGCATTGCGACCATCTGGTTCTACTTCATCACAAAACGGAAAGTCCCCATTTTCCTTGGCTCCTCGTTTGCTTTTCTTGCGGCGTTTGCCGCAATCGCGCCGAAGCTGATTGGCAGCACGGGGGCGCAGACGGAAGCGAACATGGAGATGCTCCCCTACGCGACGCTCGGCGTCGTGTGCGCGGGTATTCTGTATGTGATACTTGCCGTGCTGTTCGCAATCTTCGGCGCCAAGAAGATCATGCGCCTGTTTCCGCCGGTCGTGACGGGGCCCATCATCATCCTGATCGGTCTGACGCTTGCCTCGAGCGCGATTAACAATGCCCGCAGCAACTGGATTCTCGCCGTTGCAGCCATTGCGATCATCATCTGCGTCAACCTCTTTGGCAAGGGCATGGTCAAAATTCTGCCGATCCTTTGCGGCATATTCGGGGCCTATCTCATCGGCGTCGTGGTCGGACTCGTCGAGCCGACGCTCTTTGGTCTGCCGTGGGTGGATCTCAGTTCGCTCGCCGGACAGCAGATTGTCGCGGTGCCGCCGTTTATGAAATATTCGCCGCTGCGCTTTGTCCTGGGACAGCAGACCTTTGATCCGGCGATCGGCCTGCCGGCGCTCATCACGTTCGCTGCGGTGGCAATCGCGGCAATGGTCGAGCATATCGGCGATATCTGCGCAATCGGCGCAACCTGCGGCAAAAACTTTATTGCGGATCCCGGCTTGACCCGTACGCTGCTTGGCGACGGCATCGGCACATCGCTTGCGGGCTTATTCGGCGGCCCCGCCAACACCACGTATTCGGAGAATACCGGCGTCGTGGCGCTGACCAAGGTGTACGATCCCAAGGTCATGTTCATCGCGGCCTGCATGGCGATTGTGCTGTCCTTCCTGAACATCTTCAACGCCTTTATCAATACGATCCCGGCGGCGATCATCGGGGGTATTTCCATCGTGCTGTACGGCATGATTTCCGCGACCGGCGTTCGCACAATCGTTGAGAATCAGGTGGACTTCAAGAATATGCGCAACGTCATCGTGGCGGCGCTGATTCTTGTGTGCGGTCTTGGATTCAATGCCTATCCCATCCAGATCGGCAAGCTGACCTTCAGCGGTCTGTTCATGGCGGCGTTTGTCGGCATTATCGTCAATGCGGTTCTGCCGGGCAAGGACTATGAATTTAAAATTGAAGAGGTACAGAGCGCGAAGGATACGATCAAAGCATAATCGTCAAACACAATGACCGGTCTCGTTTTCAGCCCGTGGATGCGTCCGCGGGCTGTTTGACTTGCGTACTTGTCGGGGAAAGGAAAAATTGACTTCTCTGTCTTGATGCGTTAATATGAAAACACCATTTCCGAAGGGAAGAAAACAGATGAAAAAGGTCGTTATTTGGATCGTGGCAGCATGTCTCGGAATGTGTGCCTTTGCGCAGCGCGCGCTGGCAGAGGATGAGGTGCAGCTTGCCGTGGATACCGTTGCCGGTGCGGTCGGGGATACGGTCGAGGTGGCGGTGAACGTTTCCAATGCGCTGCGGCTGGATTCGATCCAATTTCGATTAAATTATGATTCTGAAGCCTTGCATCTTGTGGAGGCAGTCCCATCGGAGCTGACGGAAAGCAGCGGTATTCTTGTGACCAATACCGAAGCGGACGGGCTGGTGCAGGTCGCGTTTGCCTGTGCGTACGGGCTGGAACAAAACGGGAGCATACTGACGCTGCGGTTTGAGATTCGGGGGGAAAACGGAAGCGCTGTGACGGCGTCCGATGTGCTTGCCACGAAGGTGGACGCAGAGCTTTCCCAGTACAAGGTCTATCTCGCCATTGCGGATGGCGGCGTGCAGGTTGGCGACGCGCCCATACCGGAATCGGCGGCAACGCCGTGGATCCCGGAATCGCCCACGCCGGAGCCAACCGCCACGCCGGAAGCAACCGCGACCCCGGAGCCGGAAGAACAAACGCCGCTTGTCTCAACGATGTCCCCGGGTGGAACGGGGCTGTACCTTGTAGCGGGGATTGCCGCAGCCGGTCTGCTTGCTGTGATCGTGATCGCGCTTTCCAAAAAACGCAGGAAGGCGCCGCCGGATGCTGTGGAAGATCTTTTTGATACAGAAGAGTCGCTGCCAAAGCCGCCCAATTCGAAGGACGCGCAGGATCGCGCGAACCGGAAATAACGAGACGGCGACAGATCACGAATCCGAATTTCGGAGAAACGGAGTAAACAAGGATAATGAAAAGACTTTTGCTTGCCGCCGCTGCGGTATTGTGTTTGATTGGCGTTACAGCATGCGGCATACAGCGGCAGAATGCGGCGGATCAGACCGATCCGGCGATACCGGAAATCACAGAGGCGCCGACGCCGACGCCCAAGCCGACGCCGACGCCGGAACCGACGCCAACGCCGACGCCGGAGCCGGTTTTGCGCTCGATCACTTCGGGTAGAGAGATCACCGCGCAGACGACGTACCATCCCGTGATCGTGTCTATCGAAAATTCGGAAAAGGCGCGCCCGCAGACCGGTCTGACGACGGCGGACGTCGTCTACGAATTTGCTGTGGAGAGCAGTATTACACGGTTTCAATGCCTGTATAACGACGTTTATCCCGCTTACTGCGGCCCGGTTCGCAGCACAAGATACTATCTTCTGAACATGCAGCACGAATGGAACTGCATGTATGTTCATGCCGGATATGTTTATTTGAAGGGCTCCAAGTACGCGGTGAATTCCACAAAATCAGCCGCTATCGTCATTACGCCGGGCACAAAGACCGCAAGAAAGTATTTTGAGCGAATTCGCGAGGACGGCCGCGCTACGGAGCATACGCTATATCTGCATCTTCCGGAGATGGTTGAAGCAAACTGGGGAGAGCATGTCGCGTCGCAATACGCTGACCGGTTCCATTTTATGCCCGGTATTACCTATTTAAAGGGTCAACCCGCGACGCATATCGGTCTGCCGTTTGAAACGGATAACAGCACCTATGTAGAATACTTTTATGATGCGGCGTCGAATCTCTGGCTGCGTTCGCAAAGCGGCGAGGAATTCATGAACCGTACGCCGAGCGAGGACAGCACAACGTACGAGACGGAACGGGTCGCTGTGCAGAATCTGATTATCCAGTACTGCGAGTATGGACGCATGTCGGAAGCCGCGCAGGCAAACCCGAAGGGGCGGCGCACGGTCGAGCTGTTTGGAACGGGAAAATGCGATTATTTTGTCAATGGACTGCATTTGACCGGCTATTGGGAACGCCCCGATGTGGAATCTCCCACCACCTATTATCTGGACGAGCAGTACCGCGATATCGGTGACATTGTAACGCTTGAACCGGGCAATACCTGGATTGCGGTGCAGCCGACCGACGCCGCGGTCATCATCGAGTAGCGCAACGCCGTTTTACGGCAAGACAATAGTTGACTTTCTCCGGCGCATCCATCGGGTGTGCCGGATTCTTTTTATTATAGCGGGAGAAGTATTGCCTTGTCATTTCCTCCGGCGTCAGATGCTCATAGATCAAAAAATTCTGCTGTGAGAGCAAGGATTCCAGCTCCTCATAGGAATAGCTTGCATACATCTTTTCTCCCGCACCTTCTGCAAGCTGTGCTGTCTTTTCAGCAGACGATGTGCTGCTCCCAGTGTCATCCGATACGGGATAATCAAAGACAAGCGAGCTGCCGTCGGGCAAAAGCGCGGACAATGCTGCAAGCAGCTGCGAAAAGCACGCTTTGGGCAGGTAGTATACCAGACCCAGCAGACTGCAAAAGCTCCGAAGTTGACGATCAAATCCGGCGGCGCTGGACAGCGATAAGAACCACAGCGGTTTTGTCAGGTCGGCGGCGATCAGGCGCACATTTTCAGGGATGGAAATGCCGGCAGCATCCAGCCGACGGCGCTTGTCCTGTATGGACGCTTCGCGGTCGAGTTCAAATATGGCAAGCCGCCTTGCCCAATCCGGCTGACGGTAGGAAAAAGTGTCAAGTCCCGCGCCAAGCATCAGGTATTGCCGTGTGCCGATGTCTGCGGCGACAGACAATGCTTTTTTGCAAAATGCGGCTCTTGCAAGCGGCGCGGGGGAGAGCTGACGGTCTACGATCTGCCGCAGCCCTTCTTCTGCCGATCCCACAAAGTCCGGGTAGAAATAAGAAATTCCCGCGGACATTTGTTTTGCGATGCTGTCATACTCCGCTGATGACAATAGCTTTTGCGCGATCGGGTCGTCCAGTATGTTTGTCTCGTTCATTTTGGTATGATAGGCTCTTGAAAAAGCGCATACCAGCGCGGTCATACTTGCTGTTTCCATGCTGCTTCACACTCCTTGTATATTGATTACACCGATGGCGCGAAAAAGTGAAGACTTGAAAAAACTTCGATTTTGTGGTAATATAATAAGCATCAAGCAGCAGAATTCACACGCCCGTCACATTTCGTGACGGGCGTGTTTTATCGGTATGCTATTCTTTTGAGAAGCCTATAATTTCTGTTTAACGCGCCAGAGCTGATCCTCATTCAGCATTGCGACAATCTTCGTGCCGTCCGCTTCATGCGTTTCTTCCAGAATGGTGCCGACCTCGCGCAGCGTCTGCATCGCGTCGTATTTTGCATAGGGGATCAGCAGCTCGACGCGTATTTGCTTTTTGGTCAATTCCGTTTCCACACGGACAAGCAGCGTATCCAGCCGCAATCCCGTGCGAGCGCTGATAGCGACATAATCGCCGCGATTGTTGGGGCTGCTCTCGGATCTGTCGATCTTGTTATAGACGTTGATGCGCGGCGTGTCAAATGCGCCAAGCGAGGTCAAGACCTCCTCGACCACGCGCATCTGTACATCGTAATAGGGACTGGAGGAATCGATCACGTGCAGGATCAGATCGGCGTCCCGTACTTCTTCCAGCGTGGAATGGAACGCCTGCACCAGATCGTGCGGAAGCTTGTTGATGAAGCCAACCGTGTCTGATACCAGACATTCCGTGCCGCCGGGCAAAGCAACGCGGCGGAGAATGGGGTCGAGCGTTGCAAAAAGCTTGTCCTCAGCCAGCGCGTCGCTGCCCGAAACGGCATTGAGCAGCGTAGACTTTCCGGCATTGGTGTAGCCGACCAGCGCAACGACCGGGATGGGGTTGTTTACACGCTTTTCCCGGCGAAGCGAGCGTTGCTTTTCAATCTCTTGCAGCTCCTGCTCCAATTCAAAGATGCGCCTGCGAATGCGCCTGCGGTCAATTTCCAGCTTTTTCTCACCCGGGCCGCGCATGCCCACGCCGCTGCTGCCCTGTCTGGAAAGCACCTGTCCCATGCCGAGAAGGCGCGGCAGACGGTATTTGAGCTGCGCCAGCTCCACCTGTAATTTACCCTCTCTCGACTGTGCACGCTGGGCAAAGATATCGAGAATGAGCATAGTGCGGTCGATGATGGGCTTTCCGAGCGCGTCCTCGAGGTTGCGCATCTGTACCGCGGTCAATTCATCGTCAAATATGAAGATATCCGCTTCGCAGGCGGAGCCCAGCAGCGACAGCTCGTCTGCCTTTCCGCTTCCAATATAGGTAGCAGAGTCTACGGCGCGGCGGCGCTGCTGCTCCTGCGCTACGACTTGGATGCCGGCGGTCTTTGCAAGCTCCCCAAGCTCTCCCAGCGTATCGTAGCCGTCGTCGGATTCAATACCGACCAATATGGCGCGATCCGGCTTGACCTCCGTGACCTCATAGGTCGAGGAGAGCAGGCGAGCATCCGCCTCATAGATCGCGTCGATCAGCTGCTTTTGCGGCAGACGGTCGGCACGCATTGGCCCATATTGGATCGTCTCACGCTGATTGTCCACCATATCGCCAAGATAGGCGGCATATACGTTGACCGCGCGGCCGTCGCGCACACCGATTGCGGCCATTGCGTCAAGACGGAGCGAATTGAGCGAACCGACGTCAACATCGGAAAGAAGTCCACTGCCGTTGGGGTGCGTGTGGACGCAGCGTACGCCGCAGAGCCGGTCGATGTTGCGCACAAGCCGCAATTCGCCCATGCTGACGGTTCCCGCGTCGCCGATGCGCACATCTTCAATGGTACCGCTGCGCGAAATGTACACAAGGATCTCACGGTTGATAGCGCTTGTGCAGCGTGCCATCAGCTCCATGACTTCTTCGGACAGAAACGTCGTCGGGAGCATGGACATATCATAGAGGGCGGCGAGCTGATCGAGCATGGTTTGACGGACGCCGCTGATATTGCCTGTTACTTCTTTTTTCATGTGAGTATTGTACCACGTGCCACATTGTTTCACAATTCCCGGATTGACATAAAATTGGAAGCCTGTTATTATTCATTAAGCGTTTGATTGTTAAACGCTTAACTGTTTAGGAGGAAAGAAATTGGAGAATCGATTGCTGGGTTCAAAGCTCATTGCGGTCAGTATCTTACGAAGGAACCAGGTCTTGAGCCGTACGACGGACTGTTCTATCCACCCGGGACAATTGCCGGTGCTGGAGATCATAATGAACTGTCCGGGGCTGACACAGCGGGAAATCGCCGAAAGGCTTCGGGTCACGCCGGCGTCGGTCGCGCTTTCTACAAAACGGCTACAAAAGGCCGGCATGCTGGAAAAGCGTGTTGACAGCGACAACCTGCGCTGCAATCGCCTATATGCGACGGAATTCGGCGAAAAAGCGGCGCAGATCCACAGAAAATGCTTCGACGAGGTGGATGAGGTCACGTTCGCCGGTTTTTCGGAGACGGATAAACAGCAGATGCTTGCTTTTATGGAGCGCATGCTGCACAACCTCAGCAACGGCGAGGAGTTTGAACTATGTCCGCTATGGAAAGGAGAAAGGTGATTTCATGCTGAAAAAACTGCTGTCCTATGTCAGACAGTACACGCTGCCGTCCATATTAACGCCGCTCACGGTGATACTCGAGGTGATCCTTGAGGTTAGCATCCCGCTTTTGATGGCAAATATCGTAGACGTGGGCATTGCAAACGGGGATCTGCCCTATATTTTGCAGCAGGGCGGATGGATGGTGCTGATGGCGGTCGGCGCCATGCTTTGCGGCGCGTTGAGTGCAAGATTTGCCGCCGTTGCCTCCAACGGAGCGGCAATGAATCTTAGAATGGCGCTGTTCGATAAAATCGAATCGTTCTCATTTAAGAATACCGATAAGTTTTCCACCGCATCGCTCGTTACGCGGATGACGAACGACGTGACCAACATGCAGACCTCTTACCAGATGTGCATTCGTTTGATGGCACGCTCGCCGATGATGCTGATTCTTGCGACCATCATGGCCTACCGCATCAGCCCCAATCTGTCGGTGATTATCCTTTGCGCAATTCCCGTGCTGGCTGTGACGATGTTCTTGATTTCCAAAGCCGCCTATCCGCGCTTTCAAGCGATGCTGAAGCAATACGATCAGATGAATGCCAACGCGCAGGAGAATTTGATTGCGATTCGCGTGGTCAAAGCGTTTGTGCGCGGCGAGCATGAAACCGTCAAATTTGAAGACAGCGTTCGGGCAGTCAAGAATGCGCAGCTGAAAGCCGAAAAGCTGCTGATTATGACGTCGCCCGTCATGCAGCTGACGATGTATGTGTGTATCATCGCGGTGATCTGGTTTGGCGGACAGGATATCGTCGCCGGAAAGCTGCAAACAGGGCAGCTGATGAGCTTTATCAGCTATATTTCGCAAATTCTGATGGCGCTGATGATGATTACGATGGCGTTTGTGAATTTTGTGCTGTCCTCGGCTTCTGCAAAGCGTATTTGCGAAGTGCTGGATGAAGTCCCCGCCGTTGGCGAAGAGCAGGCGATTGCGGGCAGCAAGCCGCAGGACGGCAGCATCCGTTTTTCGGACGTGAGCTTTTCCTATGCGGAGAACCCTGAGAATCTGACGCTCTCCCACGTCAATCTCGACATCGCTTCCGGCGAGACGATCGGCATTCTTGGCAGCTCAGGCGCCGCAAAAACGACGTTTGTGCAGCTGATTCCGCGCTTGTATGATGTGCTGTCGGGCAGCTTGCAGGTTGGCGGACGGGATGTGCGGGAGTATCCCATCAAGGCGCTCCGCGAGGAGATCGGCATGGTCATGCAAAAAAACGTACTCTTTTCGGGAACAATTGCCGAAAATATCCGATGGGGCAAACCCGATGCAACCGATGAAGAGGTAGAACAGGCCTGCCGCGCGGCGCAGGCGCATGACTTTATCCTGTCGTTCCCGGACGGCTATCAGACAGTACTGGGGCAGGGCGGGGTCAATGTGTCCGGCGGGCAGAAGCAGAGGCTTTGTATTGCAAGGGCGCTCATCAAAAAGCCCAAGATCATCATTTTGGACGACAGCACCTCCGCTGTGGATACGAATACCGACGCAAAGATTCGGCAAGCGTTTTCCGAACAGCTCGCCGGCACGACGACCCTCATCATCGCGCAGCGAATCACCTCCGTGATGGATGCGGATCGCATCATCGTCATCAACGATGGCAGGATCGACGCTGTTGGAACGCACGCGGAGCTGCTTTCTTCCAACGAAATCTATCAGGAAGTATTCCGTTCGCAGCAGAAGGGGGTGGCGTAAATGCCGGGACCGCAAAGAGGGCCAATGGCAAAGCCGAAGAACATGGGCGCAACATTTCGGCGTCTTTTCGGCTATTTGAAAGAATATCGGCTGATCCTTGCGATTATACTGCCGGGCCTGCTGCTTTCGGCGGGCGCGGGCGTTGCCGGAACCTATATGCTGAAGCCTTTATTCAACGAAATCGCGGCTTTGGTAACGGCAAACTCCACGGATTTTTTGAATCTCACCAAGTATATCGCGGCGTTGGCGTTGATCTATGGCTTTGGCGTGCTTTCAACCTACGTTGTCAACCGACTGCTGCTCAAAATCTCCGTTGGCGTACTCGAACGGGTACGCTGCGAAATGTTCGAGCGGATGCAGAAGCTGCCGCTCAAATATTTTGACACCCGCACGCACGGAGAGATCATGAGTACCTTTACCAACGATACCGATACGCTGCGTGAGATGCTCAGCCAAGGCTTTCCACAGCTTATCTCCAGCACCGTTTCGGTGATCGGCGTGCTGACCATGATGCTGATCCTGTCGCCGGTTTTGACCGTGCTGGTGCTGCTGATGGTGGTGCTGATGGTGTTCATCGTCAAGAAGCTTGGCGGAAAATCCGCCATGTATTTTAAAAAGCGGCAAGCGGCGCTGGCTGCGACAAACGGTTATGTCGAGGAGATGACCGAAGGACAGCGCGAGGTCAAGGTATTCTGCCATGAACGAAAGGTGCGCGAGGAATTTTCCGTACTTGCCGAGGATCTGCGCGCTGCGTCTACGGGCGCGATTACGTTCTCCATGGTTTTAATGCCCATCATGGCCAACCTAAGCTATGTGACCTATGCGCTGACGGCGGCGGTCGGCGGCGCCATGGCGATTTCGGGACTTGCGGATATTGGTACGCTGGCGGCGTTTTTGCAGTATACGCGCCAATTTTCGCAGCCGTTGACGCAGGTCAGCCAGCAATTCAACGGATTCTTGAATGCCGTGGCGGGCGCTGAACGGATATTCCGACTGATCGACGAGATCCCCGAGGTGGACGACGGCAAGGTAACGCTGGTCTGCGCGAAAAAGGACGATGCCGGCAAGCTTTCGGCATGCGATGCCTATACGGGCACGTGGGCATGGAAGCGGCCGGACAGCGACGCGCTCGTTGAGCTGCGGGGCGATGTTAGATTCAACGATGTAACATTCAGCTACGATGAAAAACGGGATGTGCTCAAGGATGTGTCGCTTTTTGCAAAGCCGGGGCAGAAGATTGCCTTTGTTGGCTCTACCGGCGCAGGGAAAACAACGATCACCAACCTCATCAACCGCTTCTATGACGTCCAACAGGGGCAGATTACCTATGACGGCATCGACGTCAAGGAAATGAAAAAGGACGATCTGCGGCGGTCGCTTGCAATGGTTTTGCAGGATACGCACCTGTTTACCGGAACGGTGCGGGAAAACATCCGCTACGGCAACCTGTATGCAACGGATGAGCAGGTGGAGCAGGCGGCAAAGCTTGCCAACGCGCATTCGTTCATCATGCACCTGCCCAACCGCTACGATACGGTATTGACGGCGGACGGCGCGAATTTATCGCAGGGACAGCGCCAGCTGCTGTCCATCGCGCGCGCAGCGGTCGCCAATCCGCCGGTGCTGATACTGGACGAAGCGACAAGCTCAATCGACACGCGCACCGAGGCGCTGATTGAAAAGGGCATGGACAAGCTGATGCACGGCAGAACCGTATTTGTCATTGCACACAGGCTTTCCACCGTGCGGAATGCCGATGCGATTCTCGTGCTGGAAAACGGCGAAGTCATTGAGCGCGGCAGTCATGCTGATCTCATCGAGCAACGGGGAAAATATTATCAGCTTTACATGGGCATGTTTGAGCTCAGCTAATCTGAGCCTAAATAAAAGACCGGCGTTCCGATCGGAACGCCGTCTTTTGCTATATTCGTTTTGAAGAACTGAGCGTAAAGCGGCGATGGCGCCTTGCGCTCTTATTGCTGCGGATCGGAGTTCTTCTCCTCGGAGTCGATGATGTTTCCTTTATTATCAAAGTCAAAAGCATCGACCGGCAGCGTGTGACCCACCTGACGCGCCGCCTGCGCGTTGGCCTGCTGTGTTGCCTGCGCGGGCGCGTTCTTATCGGTCATCTTCCGGATGGCGACGACCATCAGCACGATTGTAACAATGGACAACCCCATAAACACATATACGAGGATGTCAAAAAGCTTTGGCGTTGCCCAGCTCCATTGCTCCATGCCCTCTTTGAGCACAAAATCGTAGACAGCGTCATTCGCTTCTGTTGAGCCGGAGACAATGCTGTAATCGTACAGCAGGTTTTTGCACACGGCGCTGAGGCTGTTGCACAGCATCGAAATGCCAATGACGATGAACAGCACCCGCATGGTCTTTTTAAAGGGAACCTCCATGCCCTCTTTGAGGTTGTTGACGCTGTAAAGCTTGCCCTTGCCGGTGATTCCGGCAAACAGCACGTAAGCGCCCATTGCGATGAGCAGTAGGTCGAACAGGGAAAATGCACCCATGGTTTTCTCTCTCCTTACAGTTTTTTCAGCTTCGGGCCCTGCGCGGTATCCTCTACCACAAAGCCCATGCCCTTTAATTGATCGCGCAAGGCGTCAGCCTGCGAAAAATCCTTTGCCTTTCTTGCCGCCTGACGCGCTTCCAGCAGCTCCAGCGCTTCGGCGGGGAATTCCGCTTGCGCCTTCTTTGCCGAGAGCCCCAGAACGCCGGTCAATTCGTCAAACAGACGGATCGCTTTGTCGATTGCCGCGCCGCAGCGGGGGATGGATACATAGGTGTTCGCGCTTCTTGCAAAGTCGAACAGCACGCCGATGGCGTCCGCCGTATTGAGATCGTCGTCCATTGCGTCGTTGAAACGGTTTTGGAGCGTGGAAAGCTCTTGCAGGAACGCTTCGTCCTCCGGCGTTTTCGCGTCGGTGCGCTGTGCTTCGCCGAGTCGCTCACGCGCGGTGCGAAGCCGCGTCAGGGCGCTTTCCGCCTGCTGGATCATTTCCCGCGAGAAATTGACGGGATTGCGGTAATGCACGCTCAACATAAACATCCGCACGGCGGACAGATCAAATTCATTGGCAATGTCGCGCACGGTGAAGAAATTGCCGAGACTCTTGGACATCTTTTGGTTGTCCACATTGATGTAGCCGTTGTGCATCCAATAGTGCGCAAAGGGCTTGCCGGTCGCGGCCTCACTCTGCGCGATTTCATTTTCATGATGCGGGAAGATCAGATCCTGACCGCCGCCGTGAATGTCGAAGGTTTCGCCGAGAATGCTCATGCTCATTGCCGAGCATTCCACGTGCCATCCGGGGCGACCCTTGCCCCAGGGAGAATCCCATGCGGGTTCGCCGGGCTTTGCGCCCTTCCAGAGCGCAAAATCCAACGGATCGTGCTTTTCATCGGTCGGATCAACGCGCTCGCTCGCACCGTTTTCCAGATCGTCGATATTCTGCCCGGAGAGCTTGCCGTAACCCGGGAAGCTGCGCACGGAGAAATAGACGTCGCCGCCGGGAACGGGATACGCATGCCCCTTTTCAATGAGCGTTTCCACCAGCGAAATGATCTCGCCGATGTGCTCGGTTGCACGCGGGTTCACCGTGGCGCGCTCGACGCCCAGCGCGTCCGCGTCATGATAGTATTCCTTGATGAAGCGGTCGCCGAGTTCTTTGACGGTGGTATGCTCCTCGTTGGCGCGTTTAATCATCTTGTCGTCGATGTCGGTGAAATTCTGGACAAAGCGCACCTCGTAGCCGCGGTATTCCAGATACCGGCGCATCGTATCAAACACGATGAAAGGACGTGCGTTTCCGATATGGAAGAAATTATAGACCGTCGGTCCGCAGGCATACATGCTGATACGACCGGGTACGACGGGGACAAGCTCTTCCTTTTTTCTTGTCATGGTATTGTAAATCTGCATTTGAACCTCCTGGTACAGTGATTATAGCATGGTTTAGCTTATCTGTCTTGGGGCGTTTTATCGATGTTTTGCTGTGCTTCGAGCGCTTCAATGCGGGATAGCAGCACGTTGAGCTGCTGCTGTACGGGATCGGGCAGATGCACCTGATCCAGATCGACGCCCGCCTCGCCGACGCCGCTCCTGACCCGCCCGTTTTCCAGCGCGGGGCAGTGCTCCCGCTCTCCACAGAGTTTTTTGTCGCCCTCGCACGTGGGAACACGACCGCAGTTGTGCGGACAGTTGTTGAGACGCACGACCTGTCCGGGAACGCCGACGACGGTCGCACACGGCGGAACGTCCTTGAGCACGACCGCGCCCGCGCCGATCTTTGCATAATCGCCAACGGTCACAGGGCCCAGCACCGCGGCGCCCGCGGAGACCATGACGTGGCTCCCCAGCGTCGGGTGGCGCTTGCCGGTTTCCTTGCCGGTGCCGCCCAGCGTCGCGCCCTGGTAGATCGTTACGTCGTCGCCGATTTCGCAGGTTTCGCCGATGACGACGCCCATGGCATGGTCGATGAAAAGCCGCTTGCCGATCACAGCGGCAGGATGAATGTCCACACCCGTAAAGAAACGGCACCATTCCGACGCCAGCCGCGCGAATGCGCGCAGGTGGTGCGTATAGAGAAAATGCGCAAAGCGGTAGCTGCGCACCGCTCGGAATCCCGGGTAGCAAAATATTACTTCCGCCGCGTTTCTCGCGGCAGGATCGCGATCCAGCACACAGGCAAGATCGCTGCGATAGGTGTCAAACATAGTTACCTCAATTCTGCAAATAAAAAAGCGCATTCATCACAAAAAGACGAATGTGCTTCGCGGTTCCACTTTTCTTGGACGGCCATCCCGTCCCGCTTCATGCCTTAACGCGGCGAACGGCGGCCGGTACTGCATCATACGGTTCCCGGCGGCGGCTATGGGAGGCACTTTGCCAAAGATTGCTTTCAATCGGCTTTCAGCCGGCGACCGATCTTCTCTAAAAAGCGTCTTTTTGGCTACTCTTTCCCAATCAATGCCTTTTGATATTACATTCAATATATGTTATCTGTATGGAATTTGTCAAGAGCCAGTTTCGCGGCAGACAAACTGTTTTTTTAGAAAATGCAACCTTTTCCGCCAGTTTCAGGTGTTCTGGGTAAGAAGCACAAAGGAGGAACGATCATGAAACGTCGCATTGCCCTAATGCTGAGCGCCGGAATGCTCATTGCACTTTTTTCTGCGTGTGCCGCGCCAAAGTCGGCACAGGATCTTTCACCGACAGAATACTTTACGCAAATGAATGGCGTTGCAAGCGAGTGCGCGCCGACGGAAGGCTTTCCTGACATGAACACGGAGGAGTATGCCTATCGTGAGGAGAATCGCTTTCTCTCCGTTGCAAACAATCCGCTTTCTACGTTCTCTGCGGATGTGGATACCGCGTCCTATGCAAACGTGCGCCGGATGCTGACCGACGGCAGCGGCGTTGTACCCGATGCGGTGCGCATTGAGGAGATGGTGAATTATTTTCACTATGATTATCCGTCTCCGACAGACGGTTCGCCGTTTTCCGTGACGACGGAGATCGCGCCCTGCCCGTGGAACGAAAACACACAGCTGCTTTTGATCGGTTTGCAGGCGGTTTCGCCAAAGACGGAGACGTTGCCCGCGTCCAATCTGGTGTTTTTGATCGACGTATCCGGCTCCATGGACGAAGCCGATAAACTGCCGCTTGTCAAACGCGCGTTTCTTCTTTTAACGGAAAACCTCCGCGCGGAGGATCGCATCTCAATCGTTACCTATGCCTCCAGCGACAGCGTCGTGCTGTCCGGCGCTTCGGGCGCGGATAAAAAGACGATCATGGACGCGATTGAGAATCTGACGGCGGGTGGGAGCACCGCCGGTTCCAAGGGCATCACTACGGCGTATGCACTTGCGCGTGAGAACTTTATCGAGGATGGCAATAACCGCATCATCCTTGCGACCGACGGCGATCTCAACGTGGGCGTGACCAGCGAAGGCGAGCTGACGCGTCTTGTGGAAAAGGAGCGCGAGGATGGCGTATTTCTCTCCGTGATGGGCTTTGGCACTGGCAATTACAAGGACAACAAGCTGGAAGCGCTTGCTGACAATGGCAATGGCAATTACAGCTATATCGACAGCGCGCTGGAAGCAAAAAAGGTACTGATCGAGGAGATGGGCGGCACGCTGTTTACGGTCGCAAAGGACGTCAAGCTGCAAATCGAATTCAATCCCGCAATCGTGAAGGGATACCGGCTGATCGGCTACGAAAACCGCCTGCTCAACGCCGAGGATTTTGAGGACGATACCAAGGACGCCGGAGAGATCGGCGCGGGACATCGCGTTACAGCGCTGTATGAGATCGCGAAAACGGACTCCGCGCAGCCGATCGACGGTGTGGATTTGAAGTATCAGCAATCGCAACCGGCGAATTCCGCCGAATGGCTTACGGTCAACATCCGCTATAAAGAGCCAACGGGAACGGAAAGCCAGCGCATCACCCGACCGGTGGACAATTCGGCGGTTACGCAAACCATGTCGCGCAATATGACGCTGGCCTCGGCGGTTGCGCAGTTTGGGATGCTGCTTTCCGAGTCAAAATACGCGGGTACGGCAACCTATGCGACTGTGGAGGCGCAACTCAAGGCGATCGAGGGCATTACAGAGGATCCGTACACCGACGAGCTTCTGTATCTGGTTCGACAGGCAAGCCGTCTGGGGTGAAGCAATCAGGAGCGGCGCGGACGGCCAGAGGGTGGAGCGCCACCTCTTATAGGTATGGGAAAAGGGCTTTCGAATCGCTCGGAGGCCCTTTGGTCGCGCTGTAAGCTTCGACGCTTGCGTTACGCGGGCGAGGGATGCTCCGCGGGGGACACGAATATCAGAATAAAAAAAACAGAGGAATTGCTATAAAACATGCTATACTCTAGGTGTATTTTAATTTTTTCGACGAAAGGCGCCTTTTTGACACGGTAATTATATTCTGGGAAACGGATTGCACGCACGATGGAGGAAAAACGTATGAGATTGCGGCAGGACAGCGACTATATGATAAAGAAGATTCTCGCGGCGGTGCAGCCGGACGCGGCGGTGGAGCGCGCGCTGGCACATCGACAGTTTGGCGGTGGAAAGCTGATCCTGATCGCGGTCGGGAAAGCCGCATGG
Organism: uncultured Oscillospiraceae bacterium; assembly: GCA_964636685.1. GTDB lineage: Bacteria > Bacillota > Clostridia > Christensenellales > CAG-138 > CAZWUK01. Next base: position 12,584 of record CAZWUK010000001.1, on the reverse strand, counting down.
GCGATGGGCGCCGCGGCAAAACGCGTGCTGGGCGACAGAATCACCTGCGGCGTTGTGATTACCAAGTACGGACACGCAATGGGGAATATTGACGGCGTTACAATCTATGAAGCGGCGCATCCGGTGCCGGATCAAAACTCGTTTGCCGCTACCGAGGCGGCGCTGCGCATGACCGGGGGACTGACTGCTGACGATACGGTGCTGTTCTTGCTCTCCGGCGGCGGTTCCGCGCTGTTTGAAGCGCCGAATATTCGTCCGGAGGAAAGCGCCGACTTGACAAAGCAGCTGCTTGCCTGCGGCGCGGACATTGTGGAAATGAACACCGTACGCAAACGCTTTTCCAAGGTCAAGGGCGGCAGGTTCGCGCTGCACTGTGCCCCGGCGAAGGTATTTTCCGTCGTCCTGTCGGATATCATCGGAGATCCGTTGGATATGATTGCCTCCGGCCCCGCCTATATCGACAGCAGTACCGCCGGGGACGCGGCGGCAATCGTCGATCGGTATCAACTGGATCTGACAGAGGAAATGCGCCGGCTGCTGCTTGTGGAGACGCCAAAACGTCTCGACAATGTGGAGTCTGTAGTGACAGGAAGCGTGCGGCAGCTGTGTCTTGCGGCGGCCGACGCGGCGGAAGAGCTCGGCTATGCGACGGAGATATTGACCGATTCAATGGACTGTGAGGCGCGCGAGGCGGGCGCGTTTTTGGCCGCGATTGCCCGGTTCCGGCGCAAGAGCGGGGAAAAGCTTGCCTTGATCGTCGGCGGTGAAACGGTGGTGCATCTCAAGGGCGACGGGCTTGGCGGACGCAATCAGGAGCTTGCGCTTTCTGCCGCCTGCGGCATTCGCGGGTTGAAAAACACCGCGCTGTTTTCGCTGGGGTCAGACGGAACGGACGGGCCGACGGACGCTGCGGGCGGCTATGTGGACGGGGCCACCTGCGAAATATTGAAAGCAGAGGGCGTCTGCGTCTTTGAAGCGCTCGAAAAGAACGACGCCTACCATGCGCTGCAAAAATGCGGCGGTCTGCTGTTTACCGGCCCGACGGGAACCAACGTCAACGATGTGACGGTGCTGCTGCTTGGAAACTGAACGCACAATCGACCAAAAAGCCGCTGCGCAAATTTACTGCGCGGCGGCTTTTGTGTCGGGAGGTGCACGGTATCAGAAAATACGGGCGTGCTTAACGTGTCCGAAGCCCCTTGGGATAGTGATTTTTCAACTGTCCGTCAACCGCCTTGGCAAAACCGGTGCAATAGCCCCGCACGCTGACGGCGCACCAGCCGGAAAGCTGTGGGTCGCACGGCAACACCTCGCCTGCATAGTAAGCGGCAAGCTGTGCGCCGGTCAATTCCACCGTGCGCAAAAAAGCATCGGCAGGGAGGGAGAGAAACAGAGCGTGATCGGGAAAAAAGCACTTTTTTTTCACTTCTCCCGCAAGAACGCCGCAGCGCAGGACATGCAGCTTTTCCCAGCCGAACGGCAAAATTTCCGGCAGCAGCAGCACGCGTCCGTCGGGTAGTTCCCGCGTTTCCTGTGACGGGACGGTGGACATGCTCTCCCTGCAAAACGCCTGAAACGGTGCGCAGGGCTTTTCTGCCCGAATGCCGCAACGGGAGGGTGAGAGCGCGCCATCGCGGATAAAGAGCGCCGCAAACTGTCCTTCTCCAATGGAATCGTGCGGATACATCCGGCGGGTCGTGACTAGACGAAATGCGGGATAGGCGGATAGAAACCAAGCTGCCATATCCTCGTTCTCCGCCTGCGAAAACGTGCAGGTGGAGTACAACAGCTGACCGCCCGGCTTTACCGCCAGCTGGGCTGCCGCAAGAATTTGCCTTTGTCTTGCGGCGCAGGCGGCGACATGCGACGGCGACCAATCCGTGACGGCGCTGTCGTCCTTTCGAAACATCCCTTCGCCGGAACAAGGCGCGTCAACGACCACCGCGTCAAAAAAGCCTTCCGTTATCCGGCACAGCGCGTCGGGATACATGGAAGTAACCATGCCGTTTGCAACGCCCATGCGCTCCAGGTTATACATTAAAACATTGGCGCGGGAAGCGATCGGCTCATTGGACACAAGGAGTCCCTTTTTTCCGAGCGCCGCGGCAATCTGTCCGGATTTTCCGCCGGGCGCGGCGCATAAATCCAGCACCGCCATGCCGGGATGAAGCGTCAGGAGCGATACGGGCATTTGCGCGGAAGGCTCCTGCATATAAAAAAGCCCAGCCGCATGCAAAGGATGCCGTCCGACCGCAACGTCGTCCGGTACAAAAAAGCTTTCCGGCGTGAGTCCGGTAGGCGACAGCGGAAAATCAACGCACGAAGCAAAGTCCTTCGGCAAAATTTTGAGCGTGTTGACGCGAAGCGCGCGCTTTGGGGATTGCTCCATGGCGGCAAGATAGGCGGAAAACGCCGCACCCAGCTGCGACTGCATCCGTGTCAGAAACGCTTCCGGCAAAACCTTCAAGATTGACCCTCCAGACGGTGAAAAAACGACCGCATCCACCGGTTTTCAGCAAATATCATTTGGAATGGAGCAATTTTAGCAAAATCTTAAGATCGTTGCAACTATTCGCATCACTATTTCGTGTTATCATTATGCAAGACCCAAAAATAGTCCTGACAGGGGGAACTATGGAACAACAAACACCTATGATCGAAATGCGCAATGTGACCAAGGTCTATCATGTCGGATCGGTGGACATAAACGCGCTGCGCGGCGTCGATCTCACCATCCGCTCCGGCGAGCTGTGCTGCATTATCGGACGCTCCGGCTCGGGAAAATCCACGCTGCTGAATCTTCTCGCGGGGCTGGAGGGCTGCACCTCCGGCGAAATCGTCATTGCAAAGCAGCATCTGGAGAAAATGAATCAAAGCGAGCTGATCCTTTTTCGGCAAAAGCACGTCGGGTTCATCTTCCAGTCGTTTAACCTCATGCCTTATTATACCGCGCTGGAAAACGTGGCATTCCCGTTGTCGTTTCGCGGCGTATTCAGGGCAAAGCGAAACAAGATGGCAACCGACATTCTCACGGCGGTGGGACTGGAGTCTCACATGAAGCACAAGCCCGCGCAGATGAGCGGCGGACAGCAGCAGCGCGTTGGTATCGCAAGAGCGCTTGTCGCCAATCCCGACATTGTTTTCGCGGACGAACCGACAGGAAATCTGGATTCCAAAACGTCCGACGAGGTCATGCAAATGATCTGCGACGTGGCGCGGAAGAAAAAAAAGACCCTGATTATGGTGACGCACGACCCGCACATGGCGGAATACTGCGATACCATCATCAATCTGCTGGATGGCAGAATCGTGGACATTCACAGGAACGATCATCATAAGGATCAACAAATTGGAGAACCAAAGGAGAACAAAGAAAATGCGTAACGTATGGAAACAGATCATTGCGCTGACCGCGGCGCTGACAATGCTGGCAGGCTTGAGCGGCATTGCATTCGCGGCAAACGACGAAGTCAAGATGGTGTCGGCTTCCTACACGCAGCCGACCGTTGCGGCGGGCGGAACCGTGAAGGTGGAGATTCCCCTTGCTTACAGCGGCAGCGACACCGCAAAGAGCGTCTCAAACGTTGTGGTGGAACTATTGAATCTGGACGCGAGCACCTTTGATTTGGCGGCGTCCGTGATAACCAACAGCTCGATTACGAGCCTCGGCAGTGCAGACGGTACAAAAAAAGCGAGCTTTGATCTTGTAACAAAAGGCACGGCGACTGCCGGCATCAAGAACGTGCAGTTTAAAGTGACGTATACCGATACCGCCGGAACGGCCAATACCGTCGCAAATATCAGTCCTGCCAGCGTGCAGATCAATGTGACGGCCGACCCCGGTTCTTCAAGCTCCGGAACAGTCGACTTTGGCGGCGACGAATACGTGCAGCTGGACGCCAGCGCCAAGGTACTTGGTGCGCGCAACAAGGAGAGCGTCACCTTCACCGTGCCGATCAAGAGCATCAAGAGCAAGGTCTATGCGCTTGAAATCGAACCGATCATTTCCGTGGATCCCAACGTATTCCCGTTTGTGATCGATCAGGTCAGCTATGTCAACCGCTGCGCGAATACCGGCGGCATTCTGGACGCCAACGGGGTATATGCATTCCAGTTCCCGTTCACCGTAAACGCGCAAGCGTCAACCGGCGCAAAGGAGATCGGGTTCACCGTACGCTACAAGCTGGATCCTTCGTCTACGACGTTCGAAGAAACCAGCGTGAATATGCTCTTTAACGTTCAGCCCGAACGGGTGAGCACCGGTGGCGGCGGCAGTTCGTTCCGCTCCGCGCCGAAGGTCATCATCGAGAGCTTTTCCTTCAGCGAAGAGAAGCTCTATGCCGGCGAACCCTTCACGCTGACCTTGAAGCTGAAAAATACCTCCGAATACGAGATGGTCAAGAACATGCAGATGAGCATTGTGGATGAAAGCAATAATGTGCTTCCGACCAACAACGCTTCCAACAGCATCTTTGTCGGCAGTATTAACAAGAACGAAACGGCGACGGTAACAATGGCGCTGCAAGCGGTGCCGAGCGCGGAAGCCAAGGCCTATACCATGGCTGTCTCCATGGCCTATGACGGCGCGAAAACAAGAGCCTCCTATACGGTGAGCGTGAGTATTGCGATTCCCATACAGCAGCGGATTCGCGTCAAGTTTGACGCTCCCGTCATATACGACGAAGCATGGGTCGGGCAGAGCACCGGTATGGCGGTCGCGTTGTATAATATGGGAAAATCGACGATCTATAACTGCATGATAGACGTTGAAGGTCAAGGCCTTGCCATGGCGGAAACCTACTTTGGCGGCAATATTTCCTCCGGCAACACGATGCGCGCCGATTTCAATATCAAAACGGACGTTGGCGGCGAGATCGACGGCACCGTAGTGGTTTCCTATGAGAACGTGTACGGAGACAAGCTGGAAGAACGGCTGCCCTTCAAGCTGATGGTCAACGAACAGCCGACCTTCCCCGAGGGCGTCTCCGAGGGAGCGGATCCCATGGTAGAGGGCGGCGCCACCGAGAACAACGGCGGCGGCAACGGCTGGATCGGTTGGACGGCGGGCGGCGTTGGCGTCGCGGGCGTTGGAACGGCGGCAGCGCTCTTGATTCGCAAGAGAAAACAGCATAAGCGGGAGCTGGAGGAACTATGAGCTTTACGGATCTGCTCGGCACAGCGTTTTTAAATCTGTGGCGACGCAAGATGCGGGCGTTCTTGACTGTGCTTGGCATGGTGATCGGCGTAGCGTCCATCGTAGTCATGGTGTCGCTTGGTATCGGCATTCGACAGGCTACGGTGGCGAGTTATGCCGGCACCGGCAGCCTGACGACGATCCAGGTAAACTCCTGGTCGAACAAAAAGTTGTCAAACGGACAGTACAGTTCGTCCCAAAAGGAACTGAACCGCCGCAGCGTGGAGAGCTTTAAGAAGATCGAACATGTCAAGGCGGTCATGCCGATGGTGGAAGCCTACGGCATATTGACCAGCGGCCGATATATGACGGACTTGCAGCTGCTCGGCGTGGAAGCGGAAACGGCAAAGGATTTTGGATTCATACTCGCGGAGGGCGACATGCCGCAGAATACGCGCGGCAACTCCGTAGAACTGGTACTCGGAAGCTGGGTGCTCAACAATTTCTACATTCCGGAAAACGGCAAGCAGGCAGTCGATCGCGACGGCAATCCGCTTATTACGATGGATTCGCGCTTTCAGATGACGTTTGACTGGAGTAACGTCCGGAGGAACGACGGCGATACAGGAGAATCCGCGGCAAAGGGGAAGTTTTACAAGGCGAAGGTCGTTGGCCGAATGGCACAGGAAGGGAGCAACTATTCCTACTATACGCTGATCGAGATGTCAAAGCTCATCAAGCTGATGAAGGAAAACTCCAGCTTTGTGAGCGGCGAGTCCGGCAAGTACAACAACGTGCTTGTCAAGGTTGACGATCTGAAGAACGTCAAGACGGTCAAGAACGCCATCGAAGACCTTGGATACGGCACCTACAGCTTGCAGGACGCCGTAGAGGAAGCGGAGAAAAGCACGCAGCGGGTGCAATACCTGCT
>CAZWUK010000001.1:0-6509 GCA_964636685.1 uncultured Oscillospiraceae bacterium | reverse complement strand
TGTGGCGGCGATCGGCATTGTCAACACCATGATGATGAGCATTTATGAACGTACCCGCGAGATCGGCGTCATCAAGGTGCTGGGCTGTCGCATGGGCAACATCGCGGCGCTGTTTTTGACAGAGGCGGCCTATATCGGGCTGTTCGGCGGCGCGCTGGGACTTGCCATCAGCTATGGGCTTTCGGTGATACTGAACGCGGTCTTGAAGGGCTCCGGGCTGATGAGCGTTATTCCCGCTTATCTGGCGCTGGGCGCTGTCGCGTTCTCCATTGTGGTGGCGCTTCTGGCAGGTCTGTATCCGTCCATTCGCGCCATGAAGCTCAGTCCGCTGGCGGCGATTCGAAACGAATAAGGACAGGATGAAAAAACGCAGGCGCTCGCTCCCGATCATGGGAGTGAGCGCCTTTGCGCGTTTTCCATACCGCCGTTATGAAATTGCCAAGATCCGCACGGCAATTTTAAATTGAGAAACAGCGGAATTTCCGGAGAAGGCGGTGAATTCGGCTTATTTTTGGAATGTGCGAAGCCCTTCGTTCAACCTGATGGTATCGGCGTTTTGTTCATATCGCTTGCCGACCAGCATAGCGGCCAATCGAAGGATCGCGTCATTTGCTGCTTCGCAGCGAATGATGACCTCGGTTTCGACTCCTTTTTGTTCCTCTATCGTGACTTTCATGCTGTGAAACTGCCTCCTAAAGCTGGAATAGCCTACGTCGGACAGCTTTTCAAGCATGTTGCCCCTAAGATGCGTTTTGCGGGAAGCAAGATGCACTTGCCGCATGCGCCTGCACGATTTTAGAAACACACTCTCATATTATCGTCAATTGCGATTGTACAAATTCGGGAATCCAATTGCGCGTTGTCCGCCTGAAAGGATATGTCCGCGCCCGTTTTCCTTTCGGCTTGCGTTGGATCATAAAATAGAAACGATCTCTGTGTGCTGCGTTTGCCCTGCTGACGCTGTTTGCGCTCTTTTCGAGAGCATCCATGCTTTTCGCATTTTAAATGGGTTGGTGTAGAAGAAATTGATGTAATACTCAAAAAAGCGATCCCTGATGTTTTTCAAAGAGAGAAGCCAAAAAATGAGAACGACTTCAATGATAAATTGCATGGGTTGCTAAATGTACATAGCGAATTCTCAAGGGAATACCCGGTGCTTCAGTTTGGGTTATCGTCATATCGGGCAGATCAAGCGCAAGGAGATTTAATAATCGAAAGTAAGTACATCAGGGGCAAGACATCCCCGAGTGTGGCAAGTGAGGGAATTGCGGCGGATATTACGAAAGTTCCTGAGAACTACGGTGTTTTATTTGTGGTTTATGACCCGGAACGTCAAATACCAGACGATGATGTATTCATTCAAGCATATGAAGGTAAACGCAAGGATTGTTATGTGAGAATGTATAGATAAGTAGATGGTATTAATGAGGTTTAATAAAAATCCAACATTACGAGTCGGATTTTATTCCCAAGTTTAATGCCTGATTACTCCTGCGCGATTCCTCGATACTCTTGCGCGTAACTCCCAGGTGGGTGCAGAATTGGTACAAAACATCAAAACCGACCCAGTTTTCAATATTTGCAGCAAGCGAACAGAAGACCACGAACTCAAAAAAGCCCTAAGTTGGGGCTTTTCGCATAGAAAAAGTACCCACGAATTGTATCATTTCGTGAGTACTTAGCTGGCTCCCCCTGTTGGACTCGAACCAACGACACTGCGGTTAACAGCCGCATGCTCTACCGACTGAGCTAAGGAGGATCGCTATGTAGTTTTATGCACTTCCGACGCTTGATTATTCATCTCGCATCACCGGGAAATCTCTTTCCCAATTCCTCGGCTTGTCGGTTTCAAACCGTAACGTTGCTCTACCGACTGAGCTAAGGAGGATCAACGGAATGATTTTACTGCAAACGCATTCGCGTTGCAAAGCGGAAATTTGGCGATTATTTCAAAATACGGAGAATATGCTTCTAATATCTTCCTAAATTTACGAAATTCTTTGCTTTGATTGACGAAGCAATGGGATCCGATTATAATAAAGGACATGGAAGATATCGTGCAAAATTATATTATGACGGAAAAAGCACTTCAAAAGCGGCGGCGTATTCGTTCGGACGGCGCTTTGTACGCATTGCTGCTGTTGTGCGTTTTCACTGTGATTTTTCTGGGAAATCTGGCGTGCGCCGCATGGGACTGGCCGTATGTTGCGGTACAGGTTCCTTTGTATGTGCTGCTGGCTGCGGGGGGCTATCTGCTCTACCGCTATTGTTTAACGGAATTTTCGTATGTGCTGACCGATCGGATGCTGACGGTTGATCGGGTGATCGGCAGAAAGACGAAGCCGGACGTGCAAATCCATCTTTGCGATATTCGTGCGATTTATCCTTATGAAAAAGCTGCGGCAATGGACGGCAAGATTTTCGCGCTGTATACCGGAAAGCGAAAGGATACCGTCGCTGTGATCTACGATACCCACATGAAACAAAAGCGCGGGATATTGCTCTTGTCCATCTCAAAAGCATTTCAGCAGAAATTGGTGGAACAATGGAAAAAAGCGAGATGAACGCCAAAACCCTGCCGGAAATTCTAGGGGAATATGCCGCCCTTGATGCGGCGCGTTTTCATATGCCCGGACATAAGGGACAGGGATTGGGCGGGTATTGGTGCGGAGAGCTTGGAAAATGGGACATCACGGAGCTGTCCTTTTCCGACAATCTGCAATCTCCGGAGAGCGCGATTTTCAAAGCGCAGCAAAACTGTGCCAAGGTGTATGGCGCACGCGCTTCCTTTTTTCTGGTGAACGGATCCACGGCGGCGGTGCACGCCATGCTGCTCAGTCTGGGGAAAGAGGAAAAGCTGCTGCTATCCCGCGACTGCCATAAAAGCGCGGTGACGGGCGTTGCCCTTGCCGGGATCGAGACGTCGTATATCTTGCCGGAATATGATGAGAAATACGGCATGTGGGGCATGGTGTCGCCACAGCGGCTGGATGAACAGCTCGTGCGTACGGGGGCGACCGCCGTGCTGATTACCTCTCCGAACTATTACGGGCTTTGCGCCGACATTCCGGCAATCTCCGCCGTGTGTCACGCGCGTGGCGCGCTGCTTCTTGTAGACAGTGCGCATGGCGCACATTTCCCGTTTTCCGACGCGCTGCCGGAGGCGCTCGCCGGATATGCCGACCTTTGGGGACACAGCCAGCATAAAACCATGAATGCGCTGACACAATCCGCCACGCTTCATGTCGGCAATTGCCGCGTGTTGCCGGAGACCGTGCAGCGCGTGCTCTGCATGATCCAGACGACGAGTCCATCCTATCTTTTGATGAGTTCGCTGGATTGGTCGATCTATTCCGGTGGAAAACAGGATTGGACAAAGCAGGCGCGCCGCTGCGAGACATTCCGCAAGAAGCTGTCGGCGCTGCCCGGGATATCCACGCTGGCGGACGATGTGGCGGGGACGGGCGAACGCGATAAGACGCGGCTTGTGATTGACGTTACCGCGCGCGGTCTGACCGGATATGCAGCGGCGGAGCTGTTGGAGCAAAAGAACATATTTGTCGAAATGGCGGATCTGTCCCGACTGGTGTGTATTACGTCGCCGGAGGACGATCCGGCATGGTACGACCGGCTGTATGACGCAGTGCGCCGACTGCCCTACGGCGAACCGATGGCGGTGCGCCAGCGGAGTGACTTTTTTACCGTACCGGTGCGGATGTCGATTCGAGATGCGGCGTTTTCAAGCATGGAGCTTGTGCCGTTTGCGACAGCTGCCGGACGGGTGGCGGGAGAAGCCATCGGAGTTTATCCGCCGGGGATCGCGCTCTGTATGCCGGGAGAGGAGATTACAAGGGAGGTTGTCCAAACGCTATCGGGAGAAAGAGAACGCGGCGCGCACCTGTTCGGCATACACGGGGACAATATTGCTGCGGTAAAGGAACAATGAAGCAGGAACGATTGTTGGAATGTATCGGCAGAGGCGAGGCGACGCACGCGCTCCTGTTGACGGGCGCGGCCGGCAGTGGCAAGCGCGAGCTTGCGCGGCGCGCGGCGGCGCGGTATATGCTCGGCGCGGATTCTCCGGAACGTTTGTGCGCGCAGCCGAATTACTGTGAGCTTGGGCAGCAGACGGTAACGGTGGAGCAGGTGCGTACCATGCTGGAATCGACAGCGGCGCAGGGCTTTAACGGCGGACGGCGGGCATTTGTGCTGCTGGACGTGCACCGCATGAATCCGCAGTCGCAAAACGCGCTGCTCAAGACGTTGGAGGAGCCGCCGGAGAATGTTTTGTTCATTTTGACCGGCGCCGAGATGGGTGTGTTGCCGACAATCCGGTCGCGGTGCGCTATTTTTCGCTTGGGGGCGGAGGAGGAGCGCGTTGTTTCCGATCGACTGGCGGCGCAGGGCGTATCGCGGGAAACGGCGGCGCTGCTTGCGGCGGTTTCCGACGGAATCTACGGAAAAGCGTTGGAGATGGCGCAGGAGGAGCAACTCGATTTTCGGATGCGCTGTCTGGATCTGTTGGATGAGACGCTCTTTTCTGCGTCTCCCTTTTCGGAGATCGCGGAATTGCTCCAATCCAGTCAAAGCGACCCGGAGGATGGGAAAAAGAAGAAAAAGGCAGATCCGCGCAAGGCGGCCGCGCTTGTGGACGTTTGGACGAGCGTGATGCGGGACGTACTGATTCAAGGCAGTACGCAGCTCCCCGTCAAGAACGCGGATCAGACGGTATGGATCGGCAAATGTGCCGCGCGCTTTACAACGGCGCAAATTCAGGGTATCATAGAAATATTGGGCAAAGCGGCGGCTACGCTGACCTATTCTGTCGGCGTACAGCAGTTGATGGATACGGTAACGATTCGTCTCCGACAGATTGCCCAACTGTAAAAGATCGCTTTCTTCCTGCAATGCGGGAGATGGAATAAGGAGTAAACCATATGACCAAGGTAATCGGCGTCAAGTTTAAAACGGGAGGACGCATCTACTATTTTGACCCTGCCGATCACAGCATCAATCCTGGCGACGGCGTGATCGTGGAAACAGCGCGCGGCATGGAGTTTGGCGACGTGGCGCAGGGATTGACGGACGTCCCCGAATCGCAGGTCATCGCGCCGCTCAAACCCGTGGTACGGGTGGCGACGGAATCGGACTGGAACATGCGCAGAACGAATGCGGCAAAGGAAGGCGACGCGTTTGCCGTTTGCCAGAAAAAGATCGAACAGCACGGACTGGACATGAAGCTGGTTGACGTGGAATATTCCTTCAACGGCAGTAAAGTCGTGTTTTACTTTACGGCGGACGAGCGGGTGGACTTCCGCGAATTGGTCAAGGATCTGGCGGGGCAGTTCAAGACGAGGATCGAGCTGCGGCAGATTGGCGTCCGGGACGAGGCGAAGATGCTGGGCGGACTTGGATCGTGCGGCCGCCCTGTTTGCTGCAAGACGTTTTTGGACGATTTCCGGCCGGTATCCATCAAGATGGCAAAGGAGCAGAACTTGTCACTCAGCCCGACCAAGATCTCCGGACTGTGCGGCAGATTGATGTGCTGCCTGCAATATGAACAATCGGGCTACGAATACATGAAGAAGCTGATGCCGCGCGTCAACCGCGAGGTGCTGACGCCGGACGGCCCGGGGCTTGCGCTGGAGAATAACGCGATTACAGAAAAAACACGCGTCAAAGTGACAATGCCGGACGGCTCGTTTGACATACGGGAATATCATTATACCGAGCTTGCAAAGCCCGGTGATCCGTTGCCGGAGCGCGTACAGTCGCAGACCGAGACGCTGCAGCAGCCGATTGCGGCGCCTGCCGCGCAATGCGCGGAACAAAACAAACCGCAGCAGACGGCGACGGAGGAAGCGGACAAGCCGCGGCGCAGACGGCGCGGCGGTCGGGGACACGGCAAAGGAAGCGACGGCGCGGGCGGAACAGAACGCGCGCCGGAGAATAAAGCAGCGGGCGCTCCTGCACAGGAAAAGAAACCGCAAAGAGCGCAGCAGCCGGAGCGCAGGCAAGGCGCACCGCGTCAGGCAAGACCCTCCGCGCAGAAAAACGGTGAACAAGCTGGCAAAAATGATACGCCAAGAGTACAGAATGTGGGCGAGGACGGCGAAGTCCGGAAGGAACAGAACCGACGCAGACGGCGCCGCGGAGGTGCAAATCGCGGGAATGGCGGGGGCGGCAACGGCGTCGCGCCGGGAGCAGAGCCGTCCGGCAAAACGGAATAACCGTTGCATTTTTGCGTTTCCATGGTATAATGACACTGAAAATCTTTTGATGGAGGAATCAGATATGGCATACAAGATTGGCGACGAATGTATCAGCTGCGGCGCATGCGCGTCGGAGTGCCCGGTGGAAGCAATTTCCGAAGGCGCGGAGCATTACGAGATCAATGCAGACACCTGCATCGATTGCGGAAACTGCGCGAACGTCTGCCCCGTCGAAGCACCCAAAGCGGAGTAAGTCTTTCAAAAGCAAAAGGAGCGGATTTCCGCTCCTTTTTGTAT